>NZ_BPQL01000110.1 GCF_022179225.1 Methylobacterium goesingense | reverse complement strand
GTTGTTCTTGATTGCGCCGTCGAAGCCGGCGCAATCAAGAACAACGCGCTCGCCCTGAACGCCGCCGGCACGGTCGCCGCGGTGTCGAACAGCGAGGAGAGCGCCGTCATCGTCTACGACGTCGCCAAGGGCACGGTGCTCCGCCGCCTCGACGGCTTCGTCACGCCGCGCAACATCGTGTTCGCGCCGGACGGCGCCCGCTTCTACGTCTCCGACAGCGGCACGGGCCGGATCACGGTCTACGAGACCGGCACCGGCAAAGAAGCCGGCGTTCTTGCCGCGGGCCCCGGTGCGTTCGGCACGGTGCTCTCGGCCGACGGGACAAAGCTCTACGTCAACAACGAGGCCGCGAGCACGCTGACCGTGTTCGACACCAAGACCATGCTCGCAGTCGCCGTGATCCCCGGCTTTGCGCAGCCGCGCCAAGGCGTGAAGCTGTCGCCGGACGGCAAGACCGTGTTCGTGACGAACTTCCTCGGCGACAAGATCACGTTGGTCGACACCGCCACCAACAAGATCACCAGCGAGATCGCCGGGTTCGACAAGCTGCGCGCCATCTCGATCACCAAGGACGGCAAGACGCTGTTTGCCGCCAACAGCGGCCGCAACACCGTCAGTGTGGTCGATGTCGCCGCCCGCAAGGTCACGTCAGAAGTCGCGGTGGGCAAGGACCCCTACGGTGCCGCGCTGACCCCGGACGGGCGCTTCGTCTATTCGGGCAACCTCAAGGACAACTCGCTCTCGGTGATCGACACCGACACGCTCAAGGTCGTCGCCACGGTGACCGGGCTGAACGAGCCGCGCCAGGCGATCGCATTCTCCAGTGACAACGCCCACGCGTACGTCCTCAACCGCGACCTCAGCGTGGCCGTGGTCGACCGCGCGAAGAACGCGGTGGTTTCGACGATGAAGCCGTGAAGCGTCGCGCGCCGGGTGCCTTTCGGCGCCCGGCGCGTTCTCGATCTCGACACGTCGCGAACGCAGGACAAAGACCCCATGCTCGGCCTGTTCCAGCGCAAGGACCGCCTCATCGTCCACGGAAAGACGCCCTACAACGCCGAGCCGCCGCTCGATCGCCTGCGGGCCGCCTTCCTGACTGATCAAGCCGACTTCTACGTCCGCAGCCACGGCGACATCCCGGACCTCGACGCCGACGGCTACCGCCTGACCGTCGACGGGATGGTCGCGACGCCCCTCGACCTCTCCCTCGCCGATCTCAAAGAACGCTTCGCGCCCGTCACCGTGACGGCGGTGATGCAATGCGCCGGCAACCGCCGGGCCGACATGCTGGCGGTGGCCCCGGTCTCCGGCGACCCGTGGGCGCCCGGCGCCATCGGTAATGCGGAATGGACCGGCGTGCGGCTCGCCGACGTGCTGCGCGCGGCCGGCATCAAAGCGGATGATGAGCGCCACGTCGCCTTCGAGAGCCACGACCGGATCGCGGACACGGACACGCGCTTCGGCGCCTCGATCCCGCTCGCCAAGGCGCTGGCGCCCGAGACGCTGCTTGCCTTCGCGATGAACGGCGAGCCTCTCGCCCCCGAGCACGGCCATCCGTTACGCGTGGTGGTGCCGGGCTTTGCCGGCATCCGCAGCCCGAAATGGCTCGCCCGGATCACGGTGCAGGACCGGCCCTCCGACAACCCGATGCAGGCCGACGACTACAAGCTGTTTCCGCCCGACGTGACGGCCGAGACCGCCGACCCGGCCCACGGCATCACCATCGAGGCGATGCCGTTGAACAGCGCGATCTGCGAGCCCGCCCGCGGCGCTGCGTTGAAGGCCGGCCGGCACGCGATCCGCGGCTACGCCATCGCCAGCGACCGCGCGGTCGCCCGCGTCGACGTCTCGACGGATGGCGGCCGCAGCTGGGCGCAAGCCCGGATCGAGCGCGATGCCGACGCGCCCTACGCCTGGACGTTCTGGGAGATCGAGCGCGAACTGACCGCGGGCGAGCACGAGCTCGCGGTGCGGGCCTGGGATTCCGCCGGCCAGACCCAGCCGGCCGCCCCCGACGACACCTGGAACTACAAGGGTTACCTCAGCGCCGCCTGGCACCGGGTGCGAGTGACGGTGGCCTGACCCTCACGCCCAGAGCAGGGCGGTGGCCGCGAGGCCGGAGATCGCGATGAGCAGGGCCGCAATCCCGACGGTGAGGAGGCGCGGCATCATCGGGATCTCGGAATGGGCGAGCCGTGCCCGGATCGCCCGGTCCCGCCACACGGCGCCGGCGAATGAGGCGAGCGCGCAGCCGATCAGCGTCAGCGACAATACCTTCAGCGGCCAGACCGCGAGCACCTCCCGCAGGAAGCGCTGCGCGGCGAGGCCGACGCCTAGGAACGCGAGCCCGGTGCGAAGCCACGCCACGAAGGTGCGTTCGGCCGCTAGAACCGTCCGATCCTCGGCGAGTCTCACCCGGGGATCGTCGGGGGGCACGGGTTTCGCGAGCTCGCTCATCCGGCATTCGCTGTCGCGATCAGGTCGAGAAGCGCGTCGGCGGCCCGGCTGCGGTAGCGCTCCTTGTGGCGCAGCACCCGGAACGGCCGGCTCGGTAAGTCGAACGCCGCCCGGACCAGGGTCCCGGCCCGAAGCGCGGCGGCGACCACGGTCTCGGACAGGACGGCGGCCCCGCCCCCGGCCTCGACGGCGGCGCGGACCGCCTCGTTAGAGGGCAGTTCGAGCGTGACCCGAAGCTGGGCGGCTGCGAGGCCGGCCGCACCCAGGGCCGCCTCGAAGGCCGAGCGGGTTCCCGATCCCGCCTCGCGCAGCACCCAATCGACCCCGGCGAGGTTTTCGGGTTCGAGGTGGGTCGCCTCGGCGAAGGCATGGCCAGGGGCGACCACGAGGACCAGTTGGTCCTGCGCGATGGTCGTGCTCGCGAGCGTCGGGTCGTCCAGCGCCCCCTCGACAAAGCCGAGTTCGGCCTGCCCCGCGCGCACCGCGTCGGCGGCGTCGGTGGTGTTGCCCACCGCCAACCGGATGGCGATCTCAGGGTAGGCCCGGCGGAAGGCGACGAGGTGGCGCGGCAGCCAGTCGCTGGCGATGGTCTGGCTGGCATAGAGGGCCAGCGTCCCGCGTCGCATGCCACTGAGGTCGGCGAGCACCAGTTCGGCGGCCTCGGCCCGGGCGAGTACGGCGCGGGCCTCGACGAGGAACACGCGTCCCGCCTCGGTCAGCTCGATCCCGCGGCCGACCCGGTGAAACAGCTTGGTGGCGTGCCGCCCCTCGATGTTGGCGATCGCCGTGCTGACTGCCGACTGGACGAGGTTCAGCGCCTCTGCAGCCCGGGTCACGTGCTGCCGCTCCGCCACGGCCACGAAGATGCGGAGTTGGTCGAGGGTCATGGTTGCCGCGGCGGAACCGGCAATCCACGGACCTGCGCGTCAACCGCCTGCGCGACGGTCAACAGCCGCGCCTCGTCGGTGCGACCCGTCACGACGTAGGACATGCCGCCATCGACCCAGGAGAAGGCAGCGACATCGCCCTCGCGGGCGAAGCGGAACACCGTGCGGCCATCCGCATCGCCCACGCGGCTGTAGAGCGTCAGCCGGGTGCCGTGATCGTCATCGTACATCAGCATCGCGGCGGATTCGGAACCCGCCGGCAGCAGCCGGCCGCCCATCAGGCGGAAGCCGTAGGCCGTGAGGTCGGGGGTGGTCACCGCCCGGCCGAGGCGCTTCGAGAGCCACGTCACGAGGTGCGGCTTCTCGTCGGCGCGCACCTCCACCGGATGCACCGCCTCGACCACGTAGGTGCGGAAGGCCGCCACTGCGTCGTCGGTCGCCGGCTCGGTTCGCGCGAGCGTGACCGTGGGTACCTGCCGCACGGCATGGCCGAACCAGCCGGCGGCACCGCCGACCGCGAGGCAGAGCACGGCCGCAGCCGCGACCGGAAGCCAGCGCCCGGTTATCGGGCGATGTCGCGAGCGGATATTGGCGACCCTGAGCCGCGCCGGGATCGCCTCCTCGGCGATCGGCGCGAGGCGGGCACGCAAGCGCTCGCGCAAGGCGCGATCCGCCGAGACCTCGGCCGCCCGCGCGGGATTTCCCCTGAGCCATGCCTCGACCAGCGCCTGCCGCTCCGGTTCCAGACGACCGTCGATCAGGCCGTGCAGGTCGTCCTCGCCGACCGGGCGCGGATCCCCGCTCATTTTACCCTCCTCAACAAGCCGGTTCGGCCGGTTTCCAGAAAACTTCGCATCCGCTCCCGGGCTCGGCTTAACCGCGACATCACCGTGCCGAGCGGTACTCCGAGCACCTGGGCCGCTTCCGCATAAGACAGATCCTCAACCGCGACGAGCAGCAGCACCGAGCGCTGCTCCTCGGGCAGCGCATCGAGCCCGGTGAGCACGTCACGGGCTCCCATAGCGGTCTCGGGGTCGGCACCCGGATCAGGCACCTGCTCCAAAGCCTCCGCGCCGAGATCGACGCCGCGCCGGCCCCGGCGTCGAACAGTGCCGAGGAACAGGTTGCGCTCGATCGTGAACAGCCAGGCCCGCAGGTCGCCGTCGCGGCGGCGTCCGGACCAGCCGGACAACGCCCGCTCCAAAGTGTCCTGGACGAGGTCGTCCGCCGCTTCGCGGTCCCGTAACAGCGCGACGGCGTAGCGCCGCAACGCTGGGATCTGCGGTTCGATGAGGGCAGCGATCTCGTCCACGAGGCTTTACCGATCAGGGCTTGGCGATGTGCCATGCACCGTTGAGGAATCCGTCGCCGGTGATGTCGCCGGGCTTCGTATCCTTGGCGAAGGTGTAGAGCGGCTTGCCCTTATAGGCCCACTGCATCGTGCCGTCGTCCCGCGTCACCATCGTCCAGTCGCCACTAGCAGCCGAGCCGGGCGCCGCCATCAGGGCGGGCCAGTTGGCGGCGCAGGGGCCGTTGCACATCGACTTGCCGCCCATGTCCTTGTCGAAGGTGTAGAGGGTCATGCTCTTGGCATCGACGAGCGCCGGCCCCTTGGCAGTCTCGGCCGTCATCGCAGGCGCAGCGGCCTGGGCGGCGACGGCGGAGAAGGCGAAGGCCGCAAAGGCGGCGCGGATCAGCATGGTGCGCATGAGTGAGGTCTCCGGCGGTCGACCATGACCGCATTGGGAGAGATGCCGAACGGGCGCGTCTATTCCACTGACATTTGGAAAAGATCGATCACATCGGCAGGGCCGCGAATTCGTCCCCGGCCAGGGAATAAAACCGTTTCCCCGGCATCTCTCCCCTCGACAACGAACAGGGAGGACGGCTCATGCGCGGAGCATTGGGATTTGCGCTCACGGCCGCCGTGATGGCCGGCGGCCTCGTCGGCGGCCGGATGATGATGCCCCCGACGCTGGCCGCTGCCGAGCCGCCGGCCGTCGTCTCCGCGTCCTTCGACGCGGTGATGGCGCAGTCGATGACGCGGATGCATGCCGACATGATGGTCCCGCCCTCGGGCGATCCGGACCGCGACTTCGCCGCGATGATGATCCCGCACCACGAGGGCGCGATCGCGATGGCCCAGGCGGAGCTGCTCTACGGCAAGGATCCGGTCCTGCGCCGCCTCGCGCAGGGGATCATCGTCGAACAGGGCCAGGAGATCGCGGTGATGCGCCGGGCGCTCGCCGATCTC
>NZ_BPQL01000109.1 GCF_022179225.1 Methylobacterium goesingense | reverse complement strand
TTAGGAGCGGATCTGCCGGGGTCATGTTTCGACGCCGATCCACATCTTCGAGCCGTTCTTCACTGTGGATCGGCCTCGAAGCATGACCCCTCCTTCAGCTCTGTTAAGTCGCTGTGCCATCGACCAAAATACCTTGAGGGATGGGGTCACAACCGGCGCCGATCGTGACCCCACCGGAAACTCGGATTCTCTCTGCGTCAGAGAGTTAGGAGCGGATCTGCCGGGGTCATGTTTCGACGCCGATCCACACTTATCATCGAGCGGACGAAGGCTGGCCTTGCATCGGCACGAGCCAGAGGTCGCAACGGCGGGCGCAAACCGAAGATGACCCCGGCCAAGCTACGGCTGGCCCAGGCTGCGATGGGTCAGCCCGAGACCAAGGTCGCCGATCTCTGCATCGAACTCGGGATCACCCGCCAAACCCTCTACCGACACGTCGATCCCAAAGGTCAGATCCGGGCCGATGGCATGAAACTACTGACGGGTAAAAGCAGCTGACGGCGACCACGCCAGCCAATGATCTTGGCTGGGACAGTTCACGGACCCAAGTTCACTCGATACCCTATGCGGAATGACAGCAGGCGATTGACCTGTTGCTTCGGTACGCGCGCAGATCCGCCCGACCGCTAACGATGCATCATCGTCGGCATCTGGTACGCGTCCTGGCACGCGCCTGAGGACGCGCGTACGCCGAGTAGATCCGCAAGGAGAGTGGGGAGACCGCGATCCCAGGCGGGCGCAAGCGCATTTAGAAGTTCGGCCCAGGCCGCCTCATCGAGGTCGGGATCTCTGATCAGGTTCGGGAGGCCGTCGTGCGGGTCGTACTCCAAACCGGCGATCCGGCCATCGGACACGGCCTGGATCCCCAGCGTCAGCGCCCGCATCGTCGCGTCGAGTTCGTCTTGCGCGTGCGCGTGCAGTCGCATCCTGTCACGCTTCAGCTCCTCGGCTTGACGCTCGGCTTTTACTCGGGCTCGGTCTGCCGCGATGATCGCATTCTGCGCCGCCGCTTCAAGTTCGCCGAGGTCGGCTTCGCGGGCCTCGATACGCGCGTGCGCCTCCGAGGCCACCTGCTCGCAGACTCTGCGATAGATGTCGGGCGGCAGGTGAGCCCGGCCCGTCGATGCTTTGGGTTCACCCCGGTGCAGGCGGGCATCGAGGGTCGCCCCCGCGTAGGTCGCCCATGAGGACTGGAGAGCCGAATAGCTGAACCGCGCCTCGTGGGCGAGCCGAACGTCTTCCAGCGCACCGTGGACGGAGATGATCCTCTTCTCGCAGCGCGCGTTCATGCGGGCCACACGCGTCGGCACAAGGAAAGCGTCGACGAGCCCGCCGCCGGTTTCGTCCAGATCCATCCGCCAGGCGATCACCGCACCGGCGCCAAAGACCTCTGCGGCCCAGGCGAGGGCCTTCTCAATCAACGCCTGGTTCATGGGATTGCGCGGGTCGTGCAACCCACCCGCCTCACGGATCAGCTCGGGACTGACTCCGACCAGAAGATGGAGCGCAATGGCCGCGCGGCCGTAGGGAACCGCACCCATCTCAGCCAGGGCCGCGCGATGAGCGCCGACGACGTCGAGCGGGTCGTGCGGGCTGTAGGCCGACCCGGCGGGGTTGAATGGGGTCAGAAGCCTGTTGTCGGTCCGGCGCTGACCTGTCGGATCGAGCCGGCGACCGTGTGAGGCCAAGCGCGAGAGTTCGGGAAGGTCGCGGACCTTTTCGGCGCGGATTAAAGGCGCGGAGGGGGGAGGGCATCGCTTCACGGCTCCAAGGTCACTTCTGAAGCCTGGCAAAAGCCCTTGAAAATCGCACGGCCCCCTCGCCTCGAACCTCGCGCGCCCTTGCTTTGCCCCCGACCGAGAAGCGGGCGACGCGATCCCGGGTGCGATCTTTGACGCCTTGGCGAGGGCGTCCAACGGCGCTCCCAACACCTCAAACGACGCGCGCGAAAGTTTTTTTTCGAGCCCGCCTCGGGACCTGCATGACTCACTACGGACCTGGATCGGCCGGCTCGGCGGCGCGTCGTCCCGCCTCGCCCGGGCCTTTCCTTTTTCGTCGCTCCCGACGCGTGATGCAGCAGCGATACCGAGCATTGCGGTGGCCGAGATGCTGAACCTGAAGACCCTGTTGGAATTGGTGGCCCGCTCGAGGGCGGAGAGCGTGGTCGCCGATGCGCTCACCCCGCGTGGCGTCGGTGCCACGGCCTCGCGGACTCTCCTGGGAACTCCCGAGGCACTCTGGAGTCATCTCGCGGTCCGCATCGACCAGGCACGCCTCGTCACCTGTCAGGGCGTCGCCAGGCGCGTTGCCTCAACCCAGAAGGTTCTGGCGATCACGCGCACGCAGGGACCGATCGACCCCAAGGCGCTCCAAGACTGGATTTTTGCCGTCCTGATGGGCCTGTGGATCCGTTACGGCAACCGCCTCGAGGCCGTGGTGCTGCACCGGGACGGCCCGCGGCCGGTCATCGTGGCCGTACTCGTGCCGACCGACCCGGCGCTTCGGGCTCGGCGCGAGCTCGATCCCGGCTTCCGCGAGCCGGCCAAACGGATCGCGAAGGCGGTGCCGTCGGACACGGTCGACGTTCGCGAGGCGACCGCGCCGCGCAAACCGGCGAACGCCGAGGCGATCGCCATCATCCTGCCGCGCGGACCCGCTCCCCTCCCGGTAGACGACGACGCATCCTTCGAGGCCGGCGAACCGACCCGCAAGACCATGTTCGAGCTGATGCCGACGTCCCCCCATCGCGTTCGCCCGGGCTCGGAGCGCGTCCCCGCCTGGCCCGGTATCGAACCGGCGTGCGCGGCACGGGATCCTTCGTTGACCTGGATGGCGTCGCAGGACGACCGCGCGTCGCACCTCGGCGGCCCGCCGCGCTGCCAGAAAGCCGTATCGGACGACGTTGGCTCTACCGCCCTGAGCATCGGCGACGACGCCGAAGATTCTGGCTTTGGGTTCATGCACCGCGCCGCACAGGGACAGGAGAGGCATTTCCCGAAGCAGCTTCGTGCCCTTCGGCTGGGCGAGACGTTCCAGGTTCTGTACGCCCTGTCGCCAGATTGGACGCTCCCGCGTCCATTTTGGGATGTCCTCCGGTCACTGTTCGCGGGGCGGCAACCGAAGATGTCCGACATCGGGACGTGCTTCATCGCGCGGCCTACCACCCGGGTGGTGCAGACGACGAACGTGTCCCGATGTCTGGGTCGTGCCGGGCTACCATCGGCACCGGAGCCGACACCTCTCTGCGCGTCCTCGATGCCGATCATTCCGAAGCACACTGGGATCACGGTCTCTATTCGGGTGAAGCACCGAGCGCACAGCCCCATGCCCCCGGGAGGGATGGTCGGAACCGGCTCGAGAAGGCTGTCGAGTTCCGACGGTCGGCCGGTGCAGATCCCAGCGATGCCGATGTCGATGGGATCGGAGCAGGGAGATCCGGGTGCCGGTACGACGCTGGTGGTACTTGAGACGCCGTCCTTGATTGGCACTTCAACAGAACGCCTGCAGCCGAGTTTGATGTGCAGGTCACGCGTCTTTCTGAGGTCAGAGACGCCGTCATCTCTGACCGGCATGTCGGGATGATGGTGATCCAGACGCGTTTTATCCGCAATAGAAAACCAGTCATATTTTCCCGACAGAAACGAGGCGGTTTGAGGCCGCTCAGACCAGACACACAGCAGTGACGGGAAAACAATCGAATACCCGACACTACTAGGCTATGCGCCAAGCGAGGGCTTAGCCTCAGCGAGGCATGATGGTGGAGAGGCGGCTTAAAATCGCTGTCGTGGAAGGGGCGTTCAGACGCTGGAGCCTCCACTTCCCGTGCGACCAAACGCCGGTAAGTCGGCCTACGGCAGCACGCCGATTATGCTCTTGGCCTCACTCATCGTGTTCTCGCAGGCACGCTTATCCCCCTGCCGGTCCTCGTTGGTGGCGCGGATGATGAGGGTTCTGGCGCTGGCGACGTGATCGGCCGTTGAGATAGTGTGGGATCGGTGGGGGTGTCGAGGCAAGCCGTGGTAATGCCTTAGAGCGAGCCAGTTCGAAGGGTATGCCCCACCTGCAGACCGGACATCTGGACGGCGCCCGCGCTGTCGAGACGGCGCTCGATGGTGCCGATTTGCTCGGCGCAGGATGAGGCCGACGCCGGCAGAGGCGAAATGGCGAGGGTTAGGATCGCAAAAACGGAGTTTAACAAGTTCCTCACTTAAATCTTTGAGTTCAACGCTAGGTCGTGTCCCAGGTAGTGGTGTAGCTGACGGGTGGTCATCGGCGATTACCGGGTAGGATCGGGTTGCGACAGCCAACCCCGAACCCGAGAGATCCCCGATGACCGACGAGATGATGACCCTGCGCGGGTTGATGGAGAAGAGCGCCGACACAGATTTGCTGCGCGAGATGATCGGCTTTGCGGCCGAGCGCCTGATGGAGTTGGAGGTGGGCGGCCTGACCGGCGCGGCCCACGGCGAGAAGAGTGCCGAGCGTCTGGTCCAGCGCAACGGCTACCGCGACCGGAACTGGCAGACGCGCGCCGGCACGGTCGAACTGCGCATCCCAAAGCTGAGGAAGGGCTCGTACTTCCCTGGCTTCCTGGAACCGCGCCGGATGGCCGAGAAGGCGTTCACCGCCGTGATTCAGGAGGCCTACATCCAGGGGATCTCGACCCGCTCGGTGGATGATCTGGTCCAAGCCATGGGCGGCACCGGCGTGTAGAAGAGCCAGGTCTCGCGCCTGTGCCAGGAGATCGACGAGCGGGT
The DNA here is from genome assembly GCF_022179225.1 of Methylobacterium goesingense. Classification (GTDB taxonomy): domain Bacteria; phylum Pseudomonadota; class Alphaproteobacteria; order Rhizobiales; family Beijerinckiaceae; genus Methylobacterium; species Methylobacterium goesingense. Next base: position 825 of record NZ_BPQL01000109.1, on the reverse strand, counting down.
GGGCGCCTTCCTCGACCGGCCCATCAAGGGCGAGTGGTCCTATCTCTGGATCGACGCGACCTACGTGAAGGCGCGCCAGGACGGCCGGATCGTCTCGATGGCGGTGATCGTAGCGGTCGGCGTGAACACCGATGGCCGCCGGGAAGTGCTCGGCATGGACGTGGGCCCGTCCGAGGCCGAGACGTTCTGGACTGCGTTCCTTCGCAAGCTCGCCCGGCGCGGCTTGCGCGGGGTCAAGCTCGTGATCTCGGACGCGCATGAGGGCATCAAGGCCTCGGTGGGCAAGGTCATGAACGCCACCTGGCAGCGGTGCCGAGTGCACTTCATGCGCAACGTGCTCGCCCATGCCGGGCGTAGCGGGCAGCGCGTCGTATCGGCCTTCATCGCCACCGCCTTCGCTCAGGACGACGCGGAGGCGGCCCGTCAGCAATGGCAGCGGGTCGCCGATCAGCTCCGGCCCAAGATGCCCAAGCTCGCGACCCTGATGGATACGGCCGAACCCGACGTCCTGGCCTACATGGGCTTCCCGGCCGCACACCGGGTCAAACTGCATTCCACGAACCCATTGGAACGCCTGAATGGCGAGATCAAACGCCGGACCGAGGTCGTGGGCATCTTCCCCAACGAAGCTGCCATCACCCGTCTCGTCGGCGCGATCCTACTCGAACAGAACGACGAGTGGGCGGTGCAGCGCTCCCGCTACATGACCCTGGAAAGCATTGCCCCAATCGGCGATGATTCCCTCGTCAGCCTGCCAACCCTGGCAGCCTGACCGTCCCGGCCCCAGCCGGCAATCGTGGTAGCCCTCAGCGAGCTACACCACGC
>NZ_BPQL01000108.1 GCF_022179225.1 Methylobacterium goesingense | reverse complement strand
ATCTCGGCTGGCTCGGGGCTCCGGGACGGGGCCCCGAGCCAGCCGAGATGGAAGCCCACGAGCTGCCAGAGGGCGTCGAGGCCGAGGCAGCCCGGCATCACCGGATCATTCTTAAAGTGGCAGCCGAAGAACCAGAGGTCCGGCCGGATGTCGAACTCGGCGCGCACGTGGCCCTTGCCGTGGGCGCCGCCCTCGCTGCCGATGGAGACGATGCGGTCGAACATCAGCATCGGCGGCAGCGGCAGCTGCGCGTTTCCGGCGCCGAACAGCTCGCCACGTCCGCAGGCGAGCAGTTCCTCATAGGAATACTGCGAGGCCCGCTGGGGCACGGTGGTCGACGGGGCGTTCGGATCGGAAGCCATGATGCGCGGATCGGTCCTCGATGTGTGATGCCGGAGCGGGGCTGGCCGCGTTCCGGCAGATGTGGCCGTGTCCCGGCAGGGACCGGCCCGGGCCGCTCCCACCGAACGCACGGCGCGAATTCGGCGCCTCGTTAACACAGGGCCAGGGAGCCTCAAAGCACCGAGGCCTCGCGGCAGGGGTGCCCCGCGACAGGATCGTGCCGGCATGGACGCCGCCGCCCGGACCGCCCGGCCGGCACCGGGCCCGCCCTGCGTGCATACCGCTCGGGTTGCGGTCGGGCGGCCGGTTCCGTATACCTGTGTTCTTCAAGTCCTGTTTCTCTGCGTGGGATGTTCATCAGCCCAATGTCGAACCTTCTGCCCCTGCAGGCCGTGCTGAACGCGCGGGCCTCCGTCCCCGCCGGCGATGCGGCCGCCGGCCGCCGCGGTTGCCCGTTGTCGGATCTGCGCGATCGTCTGCGCCGCGCGGGCCTGCGTCCGACGCGTCAGCGCCTGTCTCTGGGCTGGCTGCTGTTCGGGCGCGGCGACCGCCACCTCACGGCGGAAATGCTCTACGACGAGGCGATGCGGGCCAAGGTCCCGGTCTCGCTGGCGACCGTCTACAACACGCTGCACCAGTTCACCGAGGCCGGCCTGCTCCGCCAGCTCGCCCTGGACGGCTCGAAGGCGTATTTCGACACCAACCCCAGCGAGCACCACCACTTCTTCCTCGAGGACGAGGGACAGGTGCTGGATATGCCCGATTGCGGCATCACCGTCGATTCGCTCCCCGAAGCCCCCGAGGGCATGGAGATCGCCGGCGTCGAGGTCATCGTACGCCTGCGCCGGCGCGGTCCGGTGGCCCGCAAGGCCTGAACGACCCCCTCACGAGACTGAATGCGCGCGAGGCCCGGGAAACCGGGCCTTTTTCGTTGTTGCGGCCATCGGCGCCACCGGATGGTGGGCAACGATGGCCGTCCTCCCGGGTTATCGGACGGGGCGCGCGTGCCTGCACGACCCCTCCCCATCAGACTTCTCCCATCAAGACCGGATCGGTATGGCTCCCTCTCGCATCGTCTGTGTCCGCCACGGCGAATCGACCTTCAACGCCGCTCATCGCCTGACCGGCCGCGATCCCGGCCACGTGGATGCCCGGCTCACCGAACGGGGCCTCGCCCAGGTCCAGGCGGCGCGGGCCGCCTTGCACGACATCCCCTTCGACCTCGTGGTGACTTCGCCCCTGACCCGGGCGATCCAGACCACGAAGGGCATCTTCGGCGACCATCCGAGCCGGCCGCGCATCCTCGTCGAGGTGCTGCACCGGGAGTGCCAGGAGAGCAGCTGCGACGTCGGCCGGGCGGCCTCGATCCTGGCGGCCGAGTTTCCCGACGTCGCCGTCGACCACCTGCCGGAGATCTGGTGGCATGCGGAGGGCGAGCCCGATGCGAGCGGGGTGCATATCGAACCGCGCAACCTGTTCGACGACCGCGTGCGCGGTTTTCGCGATTGGCTGCTGGCGCGGCCCGAGCGCAGCATCGCGGTGGTCGGCCACGGGACGTTCTTCTTCCACCTGACCGGGACCTGGCTCGACAATTGTCAGACGGTGGCGTTCGACCCCGCCGCGCTGCCCGCCGAGGCCTGAGCGCTCAGGGCGCCCCGGTCCGCGCGGTCTCGAACCGCTCCCGCGCCAGGGCGACGTCGATCGCGCCCGTTCCGCCCCCGAGATCGAGGGCCTCGTCCAGGATCGCGGCGGCCATGGCCCAGGTCCCGGGCACGAACGGGGCGGCCCCTTCGCCCACCTCGGCGGCGCAGCGGGCATCCGCGAAGGCCTTCACCGCTGCCGAGGCGGCCCGCGCCACCGCCGCCGCCCGGGCGCCCGCCACCCAGGCCCCCTGTCGCCCGGCGGCCTCCGCGCGCGCGCCGCCCTCCCAGGCTGCGGCCCGGGCGGCGTCCCGTGCGCTCGCTGCGTCCGCCGCGCCGTCGCAGCGGGCGGCGAGGGCGGGCAGGCCCGCATGGTCGAGGAGGGGTGGGAGGATGCGGCGAACGCTCGCCCGAGCGAGGAAGGTCACGCGCTCGGCCTCGACGGCCGGATCGGCGGCCGAGCCGGCCAGGCGCAGCACGAAGGCCATCAGCCGGGGGCGCTCGACATCCGGCATGGCGTCGTTCAACCCGAGGGCATAGGCGGCCAGGGCTCGCGAGAAGCAGGGCGGGCAATCGGCCGAGGCGCGGATCGCCTGGTAGGGCAGTCCGGCGGCGACGATGGCAGCTTCGTTGATGCAGGTGCCGCCGTCCGGACCGGGAAAATCGTGCGAGCCGGCCAGGAGCCGCCAGTTCAGGATCGGCTCGAAGCCCGACGTCATGCCCATGCTCCCCTGCTGCCGGGGCAGACTGGCACGGGCCGGCCGGCTTGGCGAGGCGGTTGGAAAAGTGGCGCGGCGTCAGCCGCCGAGGTCGGCGGCCAGGCCCGCCAGCATGGCGAGGCCGAGCACCAGCACGAAGGCGCCCGCGAGGAGTTCGAGGGCACCGACTGCCCGCGCCCCGGTCCGTCCGCGTCCGCCCGCGAGGCGCAGGGCCAGGACCTTGGCGAAGACCGCGAGGCTCGCGAGCGCCCCGGTGGTGAGGGCGGTTCCGAGCGCCATGGCGAAGGTCGCCGCGATGCCGGCGGCCAGCAGGCCCTGCGAGGCGGAGAAGACGAGGATCAGCACGGCCCCCGCGCAGGGGCGCGTGCCCGCCGCCAGCACGATCCCGGCCCGTTCGCGCCAGGTCGCGAGGCGGCTCAATGCCGCCGCGTCGGTGAGATGGACATGGCCGCAGCCGGGGGCGCAGGCCGCCGCGTCCTGGCCGACGAGCCGCCCGGCCTTGCGCCAGGTGAGGGCGAGCCCGAGGAGCGCCACGAGGGCGAAGCTCACCGTCTCGATCACCGTGCCGGCCCGGGTCATGCCGGCGGCGGTGGCCCCGAGCAGCAGGGTTCCGACCCCCACGAGGGCGATGGCGACGAGGGCCTGGAGCAGGGCGGCGGCGAAGCTCAAGCCGAAGCCGCGCAGCAGGGCGCGTTCCCCGGCGACGATGTAGCCGGCGATGACGGCCTTGCCGTGGCCCGGCCCGGCGGCGTGGAAGACGCCGTAACTGAAGCCCAGTAGCATCATCGGCCCCCAGGCACCGCCCTCCTTGAGGGCACGGACGGACGCCTGGAGGCTGCGCGAGAAACTCGATTGCAGGGCGAGGATCCAGCCGCCGAGGCCGGTGGCCTGGGGGGCGGCCTCGCGAAAGCCGATGCCGAAGGGCGAGCGCGGCGACGGAGCGGCGACGCCGGGACTGATCAGCCAGACGAGGCCGGACAGGACCAGGGCCGCGACGGCCACGGCGATCAGCGCCAGGAGCGCCTGCCGGACGAGGTGCCGGCGCGGATCGGCCGGGGCGGTTCCGAAGGCGGCGCCTACGGACACGCGACGAGGATCCGGTTGGCGAACTGGAGGCCGTAATTCGAGGCCGAGGTCAGGGCCTCGAAGAAGGCCTCCGACATGCCGGGCTTGGCGTCCGCCGTCTTCCCGTCCGCGCCCGGATCGCCCTTCGGGCGGGTCAGCGTGGCGGCACACCCGCTCGGGGCGCCGGTGAGACGCGCGGCGTCCGCGCCCTCCGCCAGCGCGAAGGAGACGAAGAAGGTGGGGTCGTAGACCTCGACGGCGGTGACGCCGCGCCCTTGGGCCACCGGCGCCTTGAGGGGCAGCAGGAAGCTCAGGGTCAGCTTGTCGCCGTCCATCGTCATGCGCGGCTCGGCCGGGTCCGCGAAGGCCTGCTCCTTACCCGCGACCTTCAGCTTGGTGAAGTAGCCGAACTCAGCGAGATTGCCGGTGTTCTCGGCCGCCAGCCCCGCGAGTTCGTCGGGCGTGAGCCGACCGTCGCCGTTCTTGTCGAGGCCCTGCGTGACGAAGGCGGAATAGGAGGCATCGAAGGTCCAGGCGTGCCGGATGCCGGTCACTCGCCCGCCCTCGCCATAGGCGATCTCGGCCTTGGTCGTCACCCAGACATGGGGATGTGCGCGGGCGGGGGACGCGAGAAGCGCCACCGCCAGAGTCGGCGCGAGGAGGTTCAGGAGGCGGTGCGGCGACGCGATCGGCATGGCACGGGACGCTCGCGACTCAGGGTAAAGACATCGTTAAGGCCGACGCGGGACCGGGGGTCGGCCGTTCGGGCCAGATCTCCCCCGGTACTGGGGCGAAAGCGAGGCGTGCCCCGGCGCGCGATCGTTCACCCGGGCGGGAACGCGCCCTCAGTCGCGCCGAGTCAGGGCGGCGATCTCCGCCTGCTCCTCGGGGCTGAGGCCCTGCGGCACCGGCTCGGGCCGGCGGCGTGCGAGGCGCCAGAGCCCGAACAGGCCGAGAGCCACCACCAGCCCCGGGGTCAGCCACAGGAGCAGGGTGTGCAGGGCGAAGACGGGCCGCAGCAGCACGTATTCGCCGTAGCGCCCGACGACGTAGGATTGCACCTGCGCGTCGTCGTCGCCGGCCTTGAGGCGCTCGCGCACGATGAGCCGCAGGTCCCGGGCCAGGGGAGCATCGGAATCGTCGATGGACTGGTTCTGGCAGACGAGGCAGCGCAGGCCGGAGGAGATGTCCCGGGCGCGCGCCTCCAGAGCGGGGTCCTTGAGGACCTCGTCCGGTTGCACCGCGCCGGCCCCGCCCGCCAGGGCGAGGAGGAGGGCCAGCGCCGCCGCGGCGTGGGGCAGGGGAGACCGGCTCATTCGGCGGGCGCCATGCCGGGCGGAAGCGGCTTCGACTTCGCCCGTGCGGGCGCGCCGACGCGCATGCGCCGGTCGGTGAGGGAGACCGCGCCGCCGAGCGCCATGACCACCGCGCCGAGCCAGATCAGCAGCACCAGGGGCTTGTAGTAGAGCCGCAGGCCGATGCCGCCCTCGGGGAGCACTTCGCCCAGGCTGGCATAGACCTGGCTCGCCCCGATGGTGAGCAGGCCGGACTCCGTCACCGTCATCTTGCGGCTCGGATAGAAGCGCTTGCCGGTCTCCACGGTGCCGACGAAGTCGCCGCCGGCGTTGCGGATGGTGAGGAAAGCGGTGGTCTCGGTGTAGTTCTCGCCCTGCCGTGGGCCGACCCGGTCGAGGGTGGCCACGTAGGGGCCGGAGGCCAGGGATTCGCCGGGTTTCACGGTCTTCAACCCTTCCGTCGCCCAGCCCTGCGCGGCGATGCCGAGCACCACGACCCCGACGCCCGCATGCGCCAGCGCCGTGCCCCAGGCGGAGCGCGGCAGGCCGGCGGCGCGGCGCCAGATCGCGGCGGCGCCCCGGGTTCGGCTGGCGCCGTAGCCCCGCGCCCGCGAGATGATCTCGAGGGCAGAGCCGACCACGAGGTAGGCCCCGAGGCCGATGCCCACCGGGGCCATCATCGGGCCGCCCCAGGTCAGGGCCAGCACGGCGAGGCCGACCACGAGGGCGATGGCGAGCGCCGCGAACAGGCGCTGGGTCGCCGCATGCACGTCGCCGCGCTTCCAGGCCAGGGTTTGGCCGAACGGCACGATGAGGAGGAGCGGGATCGCGAGCGGGATGAAGGTGTAGTTGAAGAAGGGAGGGCCCACCGAGATCTTCTCGGCGGTGAGCATCTCCAGTAGCAGCGGATAGAGCGTGCCGACGAACACGGTGGCGCAGGCGGCGGCCAGGAACAGGTTGTTCATGACGAGGGCGCCCTCGCGGGAGATCGGCGCGAAGATGCCGCCCTGACGCAGCATCGGCGCCCGCCAGGCGAACAGCGTGAACGAGCCGCCGATGAACAGGATCAGGATAGCGAGGATGAACACGCCGCGCGTCGGGTCCGTGGCGAAGGTGTGGACCGAGGTCAGCACGCCCGAGCGCACGATGAAGGTGCCGAGCAGCGAGAGCGAGAAGGTGAGGATGGCCAGCAGCACGGTCCAGACCTTCAGGGCGTCGCGCTTCTCCATCACCACGGTGGAGTGGAGGAGGGCGGTGCCGGCGAGCCAGGGCATCAGCGAGGCGTTCTCGACCGGGTCCCAGAACCACCAGCCGCCCCAGCCGAGCTCGTAATAGGCCCAGTACGAGCCCATCGCGATGCCGAGCGTCAGGAAGCTCCAGGCGATCAGGGTCCAGGGCCGCACGGCCCGCGCCCAGACCGCGTCGATGCGCCCCTCGATCAGGGCCGCGATGGCGAACGCGAAGGTGATCGAGAAGCCGACATAGCCGACGTAGAGAAGGGGCGGGTGCACCGCGAGGCCGAAATCCTGCAGCAGCGGGTTGAGGTCGTTGCCCTCGACCGGCGCCGGGTTCACCCGCGTGAACGGGTTCGAGGTCGTGATGATGAACAGCACGAACACGAATGTGATCAGCCCCTGCACCGCCAGGGTGTTGGCCCGCAGGGTCGGGGGCACGGATTCGCGCGCCACCGCCACCAGCGCCCCGAACAGGGCCAGGATGAGGACCCAGAGCAGCATCGAGCCCTCGTGGTTCCCCCAGACGCCGGACAGCTTGTAGAGGAAGGGCTTGGCGGTGTGCGAGTTCTCGACCACGTTGAGGACCGAGAAGTCCGACGTGGCGTGCGCGTAGGTCAGCGCTCCGAACGAGAACAGGATGCAGGCGAAGGCGCCGAGGGCGGCGGGCGTCGCCACGGACCTCAGGGCCTGGTCGCCCGAGCGCGCCGCCCAGACCGGCATCACCGCCTGGACCAGGGAAAGGGCCAGCGCGAGCGCCAGCGCGAAATGGCCGACCTCGATCAGCAAGGCGGGATGTCCTTCCGGTTTGAGAGGGGCCGGTTTGAGAAAGACCGGTCTGCGCCGCGCATCATCGCTCGCTACGCTGGCCCAGCGTCTTGCCGGTCACCGAAGTTCCGTTCTCGGAAGCCTTGATGTCCGAAGGCTTGCTGTCGGAGACCTTGGCGTCCGTCATGCCCTTGCCCTCCTGCCAGCGGCCCTGCGCCTTCAGGGCGTCGGCGACCTCGCGGGGCATGTAGGATTCGTCGTGCTTGGCCAGCACCGTGTCGGCGCGGAACACTCCGCCCGGCCCCAGCGTGCCCTCGGCTACCACGCCCTGGCCCTCGCGGAACAGGTCAGGCAGCAGGCCGCGATACTGCACCTGCACGGTGGCATTGGTGTCGGTCACCGAGAAGTCGACGGTCTGGTCCGGCCCACGCTGAAGAGAACCGTCCTTGACGAGGCCGCCGAGGCGGAAGCGCGTGCCCGGCGCCACGGTCTGGGCCGCGACCTCGGTGGGCGAGCGGAAGAACACGATCGACCCGCTCATCGCCGAGAGGATCAGGCCGAGGGCCAGGGCCAGTACGGCGCCGCAGGCAGCGATCAGGACGAGTCGGCGGCTCTTGCGGGTCACGGGTGGCGCTTCCGTCTCGGTGGCGTGGGGGGCGTCGTTGCGCCCTGGCGATATGATGCAGGATCGGATCCGGCCGCTTCCGGTGTCGGCCGTGCGCCCGGCTGGGTCAAGGGCCGGGGCCGGGACCGATTGTCAGGGGCGCGCCAGCGCGCAGAGGCGCCGTCCTACGGTTTTCCCGCGGGTGCGGCCGGCTTCGGCGCCTGTCCGCGCAGGTCGAGTTCCCGCGAGAGTTCGTCGAGGCGCTCGATCGCCCCCGGGTCCGGGCTCAGCGCCATCCGCGCCCGGTCGAGGATCTGGGCGGCCCGCTCGCGCTCGCCCAGCACACTGTAGGAGCGCACCAGGCGCAGCCAGTCGTCGACGCTGCCGCCCTTGGCCGCCAGCCGCCGGTCGAGGCCCGCCACCATGGCGCGGATCGCCGCGTCGCGCTCGGCGGCCGGCATCGCCTTGACGGCGGCCACGGCGGCCTCGGTGCCCGCGCGCCCCGCTTCCTCGGCGGCGCTCGGCACGCCCGGGGCCGGGGCGCCGGCGAGCCCGACCTCGCGGGCCATCTCGTCCAGCCGGCCCTTGGCCTCCGGATCGTCCGCCAGGGCCTTGCGCGCCCGCTCCAGGGCGGCGGCGGCCTTGTCGCGCTCCTTGAGCACGCCGTAGGACCGCACGAGGCGCAGCCACTCGTCGAGGCTGCCACCCGTGTCGGAAAGCCGCCGGTCGAGACCCTCGACCATGCCCCGAATGGCGCCTTCGCGCCCGGCCGGCGGCAGGGACTGGAGCGTGGCGGCGCGGCCCGCGTCGGGCGACTGGACACGCCCCTGGCTCTGCGCCTCGGCAGGGGCTTGAGTCTGAGCCTGGGCTTGAGTCTGGGCTTGAGCCGGCGCCTCGCCCTTCAGGCGCGCGAGGTTCTCCGTCACCAGGGGGAGCCAGGGCGCGTCGGCGGGGGCCGCCGCGACCATCGCCTGCAGGCGGCGGATCGCATCGGGGATGTCGCCCTCGAGCTCGGCCGCCCGGGCCAGGTAGAATTGCGGCTTGGCGACCTGACCGTCGAGGTCGATCGCGCGCTGGAAGATGGCCTTGGCCTGGGGTGGGACGGCGCCGTTGCCGGCCGCCACCAGGGCCTCGCCCCAGTCGGACAGGCGCTGCGGCGTCTCGCCGAGGATGCGGCTCGCGGCCTCGTAGGCATGGGCTGCGTCGTCGAAGCGGCCCATCCGCATGTAGACGGGGGCCAGCACCGACCAGCCGCGTCCGTCGGTGGGATCGGCGGCCAGGCGCGCCTCGATCTGGCCGATGGCCTTGAGGAGGTCCTGGTCGGCGCTCTGCACGGACTGGCGCTCGGCCGCGCTCTGCGCGGGCATGTGGGGCGAGCCGTAGATGCCGTAGGCGATGAGGGCGACGAGGGGGATGGTCGAGAGCGCGAAGGCGGAGGCGGCCCGGCGCTGGCGCAGGGCCGGCTCGGCCATGCCGGGGCTCACGGGCACGCCGGCCCGGTTGGCCCGGATCAGCCTTCGCCCCGCCTCGGTGCGGGCAGCCTCCGCCTCGGGGGCGGCGATCAGGCCGCGGGCCTCGTCACGCGCGATCTCGCGCAGCTGATCCTCGTAGAACCCGGTCTCGGTGGCGAGGCCCCCGGCTTCCGGCGCGGCGGCCGGATCGGCCCGGCGCGACATCGGCCAGAGCAGGGCGAACACCGCCGTGCCGGTCATGAACGCCAGTATGAACCAAAGTGCCGTCATCACGCCCCGGACGCTGCCCCGCTTGCATGTAGACGCGGGCTCCCGCCGGCACGATGCGGGCATCGGGCGACACGGTGTCACGCGCACGCGCTGGGGAAGAACGGCACAACCTTAGCGGATACGCCCGGCGGATCAAACGCCCGGCGATTCTGGGCCGCCGGACCCGGCCGCCTCAGTGCGGCGCGACGCCGGCCGGTGCGTCCCCCGGCACCTCGATCACCGCCCGCAGGCCGCCCAGGGTCGCCTCCTCCAGGCGGAAGCGCCCGCGATAGAGGGCGGCGAGGTCGGCCACGATCGAGAGGCCGAGGCCGGAGCCGGGCTTCGTCTCGTCGAGGCGCCGCCCGCGCCCGAGCACTGCCGCCCGGTCCTCCGGCGCGAGGCCCGGGCCGTCGTCCTCGATCGCCACCAGAAGGTGGGGATAATCGTCCTTGCCCACCGCCTCGGCCCGGATCGCGACCCGACTGCCGGCCCATTTCGAGGCGTTGTCGACGAGGTTGCCGATCATTTCCTCGAAGTCCTGGCGTTCGCCCCGGAAGCGCAGGCCGGCCGGCACGTAGACCTCGTAGGCGATGTCCTTGTCGCGGTAGATCTTGCCGAAGGTGCGAACCAGCCCGGCGAGCGCCGGCTCGACCTCCGTGGAGGTGCCCAGCGTGCCGGCGAGCGCCGCCGCCCGGGCCCGGTCGAGGTGATAGTTCACCTGATCGCGCATCACCGCGGCCTGCTCGCGGATCTTGGCCGAGAGGTCGCCGGGCGCGTCGGCGGCGCCGACCTCGTTGACGATGATCGAAAGCGGGGTCTTCAGGGCGTGGGCGAGGTTGCCGACCTGAGTGCGCGCCCGCTCCAGAATCTCCCGGTTGGTTTCGATGAGCAGGTTCACCTCACCCGCCAGGGGCGCGATGTCCCGCGGGTACTCGCCGGTGATGCGGTCGGATTCCCCCCGCCGGATGGCGCCGAGCGCGTTCCGCAGCTTGGCGAGCGGCGCGAGGCCGAAGCGGATCTGCAGCAGGGTCGTCAGGGCGAGCGAGAGGCCGAGCAGGCCGAAGGTGACCATCAGCGAGAAACGGAAGCGGTCGACGTCGTTCTCGATCTCGTCGGCGGGGCCGGCGACCCGCACGGTGTAGCGGCCCTCCTCGCCGAGATCGACGTCGCGCTCGATGACGCGCAGGCGGCGCTCGTCCTGGGCCCGGCCATAGCCCTGGCGGATCTGGCCGATGCCCGCCTTGGTGTCGGGCGTGCCGGCTGCCTTCAGGGGCACGCCGACGAGGGAGCGCGAGGTGCGCAGGTCGCGGGGCTTCGCATCGGGGCGGCCGATCTGCCAGTACCAGCCCGACAGCGGCAGGTCGAAGCGCGGATCGCTCAGGGTGAAGGAGCGGCTCTCCGGATCGTTGGGCGAGACGAGGTCGGTGGCGAGGTTGTTGGCATAGACGAGGAGACGGCTGTCGAAGGCCCGCTCGGTGTTCTCGCGGTACAGGGTCGTGAGGATCCAGGCGGCGATCAGCAGGATCGCCGAACTCGCCAGCAGCGCCGAGGTGGCGAGGCGCACCGCGATCGAGCGGCGACGCATGGGCAACCAGGAGGGGGAAGAGAACATGTGCGCCAAGTCTGCGTTGCAGGCGAAAATCTACGCCGCGGCCGAGTGCACGACGTCGATGATGTGAGTTTTGAGGTGAGCGCTCGAGCCCTGAATCGACTCCGGGCTTCCCGGCAGGCGTATCCTATCCTGCACGAGGTCCCATGTCTCACCTTGACGGAAATCCGCAATATCCGCAGAGTGCGGATTATGCGGATTTCGTCTCTGCCCGGTTTTTGAGAGTCGCATCGATATGAACCTATTCAAGTTCATTGATACGGATGCCACGGACTTCGCCAAGCGCGCAGGATTCTATCAGGACGAGGCGATCCGGAACCCGGTCGTGATCAGCAAGAACGGACGGCCCAAGACGGTCCTCGTGGCCTATGACGAATTCATCCGCCTGCGCGAACGCGACCGGCGTTCCTTCACGGTCGACGATATTCCGGATGACATCGCCGACGCGATCCTGAACGCTAAGGTCCCGGAAGGCCTGACGGACCCGGACTAGTGCAAGGCTCGCGACGGTGATCCCGGCAGAGCCGCCGATCGCCGGTACTGTGTTCCGCTATGCGTTCCTCTGGTCGACCGAGGATCGCGCAGGCTTGGAGTCCGGTCAGAAGGACAGACCCGCCGGCCTCGTGGTCGCCCGCAGACCGCAGGATGGGAGCTGCATCGTGGTTCCGATCACGCATCGTGAGCCGGAGGGTCGGACCGTCGGCGTGGAGATTCCCACGGAGATACGTCGAAGCATCGGCCTCGACGATCGGCGACAGTGGGTCATCGTGTCCGAGGGCAATGACTTCGTCTGGCCTGGTCCGGATCTGCGGGCCATTCCCGACCTCGCCCCGCCGACCGTCGTCTATGGAACGGTGCCACGACGCTTCTTCGCCCTGGTGCTCGCGCACATGCAGATCCTGATCAAGGCTCGACGCCTCGCGCTGAGTCCGCGCCGCTGAGATCACACCCGCGGCGCGGGCTGGTTCGGGTCGACGAGGTAGCCCAGCCCCCGCACCGTCTGGATCAGGTCGACCGCGAGTTTCTTGCGCAGGCGGCCGACGAAGACCTCGATGGTGTTGGAATCGCGGTCGAAATCCTGGTCGTAGAGGTGCTCGGTCAGCTCGGCCCGCGAGACCACGCGGCCGGTGTGGTGCATCAGATAGGAGAGCAGGCGGTACTCGTGGCTCGTGAGCTTGACCGGGTTGCCGTCCACGAAGACCCGGCCGGAGCGGGTGTCGAGCACCACCGGCCCGCAGGCGATCTGGCTGGTGGCGTGGCCGGCCGCGCGCCGCAGCAGGGCACGCACGCGGGCCATCAGCTCCTCCATGTGGAAGGGCTTCGTCACGTAGTCGTCGGCCCCCGCATCGAAGCCGTCGACCTTGTCGGACCAGCGGTCCCGGGCGGTGAGGATGATGACCGGTGTCTTGATGCCGGCCCGGCGCCACTTCTGAAGGACGCTGACACCGTCGGTCTTGGGCAGGCCCATGTCGAGAATGATCGCGTCGTAGGGCTCGTTCTCGCCGAGATAGCCGCCCTCCTCGCCGTCGAAGGCCTTGTCGGCCACGTAGCCGGCCTCTTCCAGCGCGGTCACCACCTGCCGGTTGATGTCCCGGTCATCCTCCACCACGAGCAAACGCACGGTCCAGAACTCCTACGATGATGGCCCGAACCACGTCCGTCGCGAGCAACGCACGTTAGACGGCCCGTGCCGCACGCGAAACACCCTTCCGGGGCCCCGCGCGATCACGTTCGACGGTCTCAGGGTCCGCTGACCTGACCGGTTGTGGCGTCCACCATGACGTGGACGAACTGTCCGTCTCGGCGCAGGGCCGTGAGCAGGTAGACCAGCGTCTCGTCGTTGCGGCACAGGCGCGCCCGCTGGATCTCGGCGCGCGGGATGACCTGTCGGGCCGCGCGGATCGCCGCCACGGGGGCGATCACGCGCTTGTCGGCCACCGCCTCGCGCAGGTCTGCGGCACTGAGGCAGGTCTCGCTGCGCGGAACGGCGATCAGGGGGGGCGCGCCCGCACCGGGGGTCTCCTCGGCGAGCGTATCGATCGAGCCCGTCGCGAACCCCGCGATGGTCAGTCCGATCAACAACAGGGCGAGAAGGATACGCATGATGGACAGATCTAGGGACGAGGCACTGAATGCGCCCTGAATAGCGAGCCAAGCCGAACCTCGGCCATCCGGTTCCCGGCATGGCTGCCCCCCACCGGGCCCCTCCGCAATCGGCATGCGCATTCCTCGTCCTAAATCCGGTCGATCCCGTCCGGCGATCCGTGCGGGATCGCGGATCTGGGCTTTGCGCGAACGCCGCACGGGTTTGGGCGATACGGTCCCCCGCTCCGATCACGCGAAGGCCGTATCAGAGGCTGCCCGGGGCGAGGCGGGCGAGGGTCGCCTGCAGGATCGAGCCGATCTCGGCCTGCCGGTCGATGTGGTCGAGGGCGGCCTTGCGCAGGGCCAGGCTGGAGCGCTCGAAGCGCCGACGGGCGGTGGTGAGGCGCAGGGCCGCAAGGCGGCGGCAGCGCCCGCGCCGGAGCAGGTGAAGGTCGGGTCGGGTCACGGCATCCTCCTCAGGGGCGGGCGCGCGGCTCGCCGAGCCGGCGCAGGATCTCGTCGAACTTCTCGCGGCCGCGCTCGTCGCTCCGCTCGACGCCGCGCGCGACCTCGGCGGTGAGCCGGGCGAGGTCCTCCAGCACGCGGGTCCGGCTTTCCAGGGCGGCCGCCACGGCGGCGTTGGTCTGCGAGGCCCGCTCCAGGGCGGTCGCGGTGGCGCCCGCATCCCCCAGGCGCGCCTCCTGGGCGCGGGCGCCCTCGCGGTGAAGGTGGAGGCAGGCGAGCCCGAGCAGGACGGCGACGGTCCAACCCGCGCCCTCCTGGGAGACGAGCAGGCGCGCGGCCTCGAGGGCGATCTTTTCCAAGGGCCCGGTCTCCGGCGCGCGGGGTGGTCAGGGCTGGGTGGCGGGGCGGCGCCCGCGCGCGGCCTGCAGGGCGGGTGCGAGGGTGTTGTCCGCCGTGGCCGCCTCCTCGAGGGGAAGGCTGCGGAACACCTTCTCGCCGAGGCCCTCGACCCCGCCGGCCGCGCGGACGAGCCAGCCCGGGGCCTGTTCGAGGGCACGCTCGACCGCGCTGGCGATCACCCGCGCGCCCACCGGCACCGTCAGGGTCCGGCCGCGCACGGCCCCCGCCACGGCGTTGATGCCGTAATCGGCGACGTTGCGTACGAGCCGCTCCACCAGGGTGCTGGTGACGAGGACGCGCAAGGGGCCGGTCAGGCGGGCCAGGGCCGCCACGGCGGCGGTGGCGGCCAGGGGGACGAGTACGGCGCCCAGGGCCTGGATCGCCTCCGCGAGGGCATCGCCCCAGGGCAGGAGGATCGCGGGCCCGGCGGCCGCGCACGGACCGGTGAGGGCGGCGAGGATCACGGCTCCGGCGGCGAGCGGACGGACGCGGGATGCGGCGAGAGGGACCATGGCGGGCTCCGGGGTTCGGTGACGGGTTTCGGGCAGGAGATGCAGCGAGGAGACTCGGGGGGATCAGCCGGTCCGGCCGCCGCCGGCCCGCAGGGCGGACCAGAGGCGAGCCCAAACCCCCGGCGCAGGCGGGGCCTCCAACGCCGGCAGCGGGGCAGGAAGCGGTGGGACGAGATGGGCTGGGACCGGGATTCGTGCGCGCGGCACGGGCCGGCGGGGGGCGGGGAGGCTCGAAACCGGCGGGCTCGGGATGGCGATCGGCGCCGCGTCGCCCCGGCGGGCCCGGGGCAGGGCCTGGGCGTACGGCGTGCGGAACTGATCGTACTCGGCGCCCCGGCGCGGGATCAGCGCGGCCGGGCGGTTCCACAACAGGATCGCCTCGGCGGCCCCGGCGCGGTCCCCCGCTCTCAGGCGGCGCAGCACCGTCGAGCGCGCGAAGGCCGCCGGGCCGATGTTGAAGCAGAGCGAGACCAGGGCGTCGA
>NZ_BPQL01000107.1 GCF_022179225.1 Methylobacterium goesingense | reverse complement strand
GGCATCGCCCTCAACGTCGGCTTCGTCGCCGTCGAGGCCACCTACGGGGTGCTGGGGAACTCGATGGCCCTGTTGGCCGATGCCGGCCACAACCTCTCGGACGTGCTCGGCCTCGTGGTGGCCTGGGTCGCCATGGTGCTGGCCAAGCGCGCCCCGAGCGCCCGCTACACCTACGGGATGAAGGGGTCGTCGATCCTGGCGGCCCTGTTCAACGCGGTGTTCCTGCTGGTCGCGGTCGGCGCCATCGCCTGGGAGGCGATCCAGCGCTTCGGCGAGCCCGTCCCGGTCGCCGGCAAGACCGTGATGGTCGTCGCGGCGGTCGGCATCCTGGTGAACGGCATCACCGCCTGGTTGTTCGCCTCGGGCGCCAAGGGCGACATCAACATCAAGGGCGCCTTCCTGCACATGGCCGCAGACGCCGCCGTCTCGGCGGGCGTGGTCATCGCCGGCCTCGTGATCCTGTATACCGGGTGGACCTGGCTCGATCCCGTCGTCAGCCTCGCCATCGTCGCGGTCATCGTCTGGAGCACCTGGGGACTCCTGCGGGACAGCCTCACGCTGTCCCTCGCCGCCGTCCCGCCGGGCATCGATCCGGCCGCCGTCCGCAGCCATCTCGAAGGACTGCCCGGCGTCACCACCCTGCACGACCTCCACATCTGGGCGATGAGCACCACCGAGACCTGCCTGACCGCCCATCTCCTGATGCCCGGAGGACGTCCCGACGACGTCTTCCTCATGAACGCGGCCGCCGGCATCAAGGAACGGTTCGGCATCGGCCACACCACCCTGCAGGTCGAGACGAGCGCCGACACCGCATGCGCCCTCGCTCCCGCCAACGTCGTCTGAGCCATCGGAAACATGCCCGACCCGAAGGGAATGCCTTAACCTGTGCGACCGGAGGAGCACTGCATCCGCGTGCCGTGAGATCAGTTCGGTACTTTCGTCAGCCGATGAATGAACGGCGGTTTCAGGCTTCGTTCAACCGTCGAAGCCGATCCTGACGGCATCATCCCTTGAGGAACGAGCCATGCGTGTCCGCATCCCAGTCCTGATCGCCGTCAGCCTGATCCTCGCCCCGGCCGCGGCGTCCGCCCAATACTACGGCGGCGACTTCGACAGGCGCGGAGACGTCCATGTCGACCGCTACCACCACGGCGACCACGACGATGTCGTCATCCACCGGCCGCATCGGGATTACGGCGACAGGGCCTTCTACGGGGAGCGTGGGTTCTACGGCGAGCGCAGGCACCACCATCATCATCACGACGACTATTGAGGCGCGAGCCACGTCTCGGGTCACCCGGCATGTACGGGTGGCCCTGAATCGTTCATAAGGCGACCATGACCACGGGACCCCGGATCAGGGCCTACGAGACGATGCTTGGCTGGTGGGCGTCCACCGTCCGCGCGCTTTCGCTCGTCCTGGTCATGGCTCTCGTCGTCCCCGGCGCGATCCATTCCGCCGAGGCTCACCGGTCCGTCAGCCACGAACTCTCCATGTCGGCCCCGGCGGACGGCTCCAGGCCGGACCACGCCGATACCTGTCCGGCCTGCCATGCCAATTGCGGCTGCCACCAGGCCCTGAACGTCGACGGGACGCCCACGCTGCCGTCCCGCGGGACCGCGCGCGCCTCCTACGCGACCGTGACGACCCCCATCGGATCGGTCTCGCCCGACCGCCTTCCCAGGCCGCCTCGCGCCTGAGGCGACGTCGCCACGTCCGTGGCGCGTCCCGGCCGCCCCCCCGCGGGCCCCGGCCGCCTCACCATCGCGATCACCCAGTACGGGACCGTCCCTGACCGCACGAGCGGCGGCGACGTCCCTGGCGGACCCGGCCCATTCCCATGCGTGCATTCCTTTCCGTGGCCTTCCTGGCCATCGGCATCGCCATCGGCGGTGCCTTCCCCCGTGTGTCCGAGGTCGTGCAGGGTGCGCTCGCCGCCGCCGGCCTAACGAACGCCCGGGCGACGCTGCCGACCAACGCAGCCATGACCAAGCCGGCGACACCCGCAGCCGACGATGGCCACGAGCATGCCGACGACGAGCACAAGCACTCGGAGGGCGAGGCCAAGCCGGAAGCCGGAGGCCACAAACACGCCGAAGGCGAGGCGCACGGCCACGATCAGGAAGGCGAGGGCAAGATCAAGATGTCCGCCGAGCAGGCCGCCGAGCAGGACATCAAGCTCGCCACGGTCGAGGGCGGCATCCTCTCGCGCCATCTCCTGGTGCCCGGCACCATCGCCCAGGACGCCGACCGGATCGCTCGCGTCCCCGTACGGGTCGTCGGCACCGTGGCCGAGATGCGCAAGCGCCTCGGCGAGGAAGTTTCCAAGGGCGAGGTCGTGGCCGTCCTCGACAGCCGCGAGGTCGCCGAGGCCAAGAGCGACTTCCTCACCGCGACGGTCAAGGCGGACCTGGAGAAGACCAACTTCGACCGCCAGCAGGCCCTCTGGGACAAGCGTATCTCGGCCGAGTCCGCATTCCTGAACGCCAAGGCGGCCTACTCCGAGGCGACGCTTCGGGTCGACCTGGCACGCCAGAAGCTATCGGCCCTGGGGCTGAACGCGGCCGAGGTCGCCACCTCAGCCAAGAAGGACGAGACCACCCCGAACCTGTCGTCTCTGCGCCGCTACGAGCTGAAGTCCCCGCTCGCCGGGCGTGTGGTCGAGCGCAAGGTCGACGTCGGCACAGCCGTCGGCAAGGAGGGCGACCCGGCCGACGTCTACACCGTCGCCGACCTGTCCTCCGTGTGGATCGAGCTCGCCATCCCGACCACGGAGCTCTCGAAGGTCCGGGAGGGCGCCAAGGTGACCATCGTCGGGGGCGACGACGGCCCCCGCGGCGAGGGCAAGGTCGTCTTCGTCAGCCCGATCCTCAACGCCGAGACGCGCTCCGCCCGGGTCATCGTCGCCCTGCCGAACAAGGACATGGCATGGCGGCCGGGCACCTTCGTGACAACCGAGGTCGAGATCGCCCGCGACCCGGTGAAGGTGCGGCTGCCGAAGTCCGCGATCCAGACCATCGGCGGCGAGAAGGTCGTGTTCGTCCGCACCCAGGAGGGCTTCGAACGCCGGGACGTGACCATCGGCAAGGCCGACGACGACGCCTTCGAGATCCTGACCGGCCTCAAGCCCGGCGACGAGGTCGCGGTGGCCAACTCCTTCGTCCTGAAGGCCGAGCTCGGCAAGGCCGAAGCCGACCACGACCACTGAGGGCGGCCATCATGATCTCGAAGATCCTCGACTTCTCCGTCCACCAGCGTTGGCTCGTGGTGCTGCTGTCGCTGCTGGCGGCCGGCTTCGGCGTGTTCTCGCTGACCAAGCTTCCCATCGACGCGGTGCCGGACATCACCAACAACCAGGTGCAGATCAACACGACGGCGCCGTCGCTCTCGCCGGTCGATATCGAGAAGCAGGTGACCTACCCGGTCGAGACCGCGCTCGCCGGCATCAAGGGGTTGGAATACACGCGCTCGCTCTCGCGCAACGGCTTCTCGCAGGTCACCGCGGTCTTCTCGGAGGCGACAAACGTATATTTCGCCCGCCAGCAGGTCGCGGAGCGGATCGGCGAGGCGAAGTCGACCCTGCCGCCGGGGGCCGAGCCGCACATGGGACCGATCTCGACGGGCCTGGGCGAGATCTACATGTGGTCGATCCACTATGCCCAACCGAAGGATCGTAAGGTCTCCCCGGACGGTAAGGCGGGCTGGCAAGGTGACGGGAGCTACCTGACCCCAGAGGGCCAGCGGCTCGCGACCGAGCTCGAACGCACCGCTTACCTGCGCACGGTCCAGGACTGG
This sequence comes from Methylobacterium goesingense, assembly GCF_022179225.1. Taxonomy (GTDB): domain Bacteria; phylum Pseudomonadota; class Alphaproteobacteria; order Rhizobiales; family Beijerinckiaceae; genus Methylobacterium; species Methylobacterium goesingense. Next base: position 34,649 of record NZ_BPQL01000107.1, on the reverse strand, counting down.
ATCATTCGCCCCCAGGTGAAGACCGTGCCGGGCGTGGCCGGCGTCGACAGCATCGGTGGCTTCGACAAGCAGTACCACGTCCAGCCTGACCCGATGAAGCTGACCGCCCTCGACCTGTCATTCGCCGACATCGGCCGGGCGCTGGAGGCCAACAACGCAAACCAGGGCGCCCGCTACCTGGAGGACAACGGCGAGGGCTACGTCGTCCGTGCCGCAGGTCGCCTGGAGACCATGGAGGACATCGGCTCCGTGGTCGTGACCACGCGCGGCGGCGTGCCGGTCCGCATCTCGGACATCGCGGAAGTCCGGATCGGGCGCGACCTGCGCACCGGGTCGGGTAGCGAGGACGGGCGCGAGGTCGTCATCGGCACCGCCCTGATGCTGATCGGCGAGAACAGCCGGACGGTCTCGGCCGCCGTCGACGCGAGAATGACGGTAATCCGGCGCACGCTCCCCCCCGGCGTCGAGGTCCAGACCGTCCTCAACCGGACCCTTCTGGTCGAGGCCACGATCCGGACCGTGGCCAAGAACCTGGCCGAGGGCGCCGCCCTCGTCATCGTCATCCTGTTCCTGCTGCTCGGCAACATCCGGGCGGCCATCGTCACCGCCCTCGTCATCCCGGTGGCGATGCTGATAACCATGACCGGCATGGTCCAGGGCCGCATCAGCGCCAACCTGATGAGCCTCGGCGCCCTCGACTTCGGCCTCATCGTCGACGGCGCCGTCATCATCACCGAGAACGCCCTGCGCCACCTCGCGGAGCGCCAGGGGGAGCTCGGGCGCAAGCTCGACCTGGAGGAGCGCCTCGTCACCGTGCGCGCCTCGGCCGAGGAAATGATCAAGCCGTCCCTCTACGGGCAGGCCATCATCATCCTCGTCTACGTGCCGCTCCTCACCTTCACCGGGGTCGAGGGCAAGATGTTCGAACCGATGGCGCTGACCGTCATCATCGCCCTCGTCTCGGCCTTCGTCCTGTCGCTCACCTTCGTGCCGGCGATGATCGCCATCGTCATCACCGGTAAGGTCACCGAGACCGACAACGTCCTCATCCGCGGGATCAAGGCCGCCTACCGTCCTGTCCTTGGCGCCGCCCTGCGCGTCCCGATGACCTTCGTCGCGGTCGCCCTTGTGCTGCTCGTCGGCGCCGGCTTCCTGTTCACCAAGCTGGGGCAGGAGTTCATCCCTCAGCTCGACGAGAAGAGCATCGCGCTGAACGCCCAGCGCATCCCCTCGACATCGCTGACGCAGTCGCAGGCGATGCAGCTGAAGGTCGAGCAGGCGATCAGCAGATTCCCCCAGGTCGCCTACGTCTTTTCGAAGACCGGCACCGCGGAGGTCGCCTCCGACCCGATGCCGCCGAGCTCGTCCGACACCTTCGTCATCCTGAAGCCGCAGGAGGAATGGCCCGATCCGGACCTGTCCAAGGCCGACCTGCAGGAGCAGATCGAGAAGGCCCTTGGGGCGCTCGCCGGCAACGTCTACGAGTTCTCCCAGCCGATCCAGCTTCGCTTCAACGAGTTGTTGGCCGGCACCCGCGGCGACCTCGCCGTGAAGGTGTTCGGCGAGGAGTTCGAGCCGATGCTCAAGGCCGCCAACCAGGTCGCCGCGATCCTGCGGGGGACCGAGGGCGCCGACGACGTCAAGGTGGAGCAGACGGCGGGCCTGCCGTTCCTGGAGATCAAGATCAACAAGACGGAGGCGGCCCGCCTCGGCCTGAGCACGTCCGCAATCCAGGACGTCATCGGCGCGGCCATCGGCGGCCGCGAGGCCGGCATGGTCTTCGAGGGCGACCGTCGCTTCCCCATCGTGGTGCGCCTGAACGACAAGGTGCGCGAGGACCGCGAGGCGCTGGAAAACATCCCGGTGCCGCTGCCTCCCGGCCTCAACGGACGCGCGGCCTCGGTGCTCCTGAAGCAGGTGGCAAGCTTCTCCGTCACCGAGGGGCCGAACCAGATCTCGCGTGAGAACGGGCGCCGCCGGGTCGTGGTCACCGCCAACGTGCGCGGCCGCGACATCGGCTCGCTGGTGGCGGAGGCGCAGGCCAAGGTCGCATCGGGTGTGCAGCTGCCGTCTGGCTACTACGTGACCTGGGGCGGCCAGTTCGAGAACCTGGCCTCGGCCCGGCAGCGCCTGATGGTGGTGGTGCCGGTGTGCTTCTTCCTGATCTTCCTGCTGCTGTTCTCGGCCCTGAACTCGGCGCGGGACGCCCTGCTGGTGTTTAGCGCGGTCCCGCTGGCGCTCACCGGGGGCATCGCCGCCCTGTGGCTGCGGGGCATGCCGTTCTCGGTGCCGGCGGCGGTGGGGTTCATCGCCCTGTCAGGGGTGGCGGTCCTCAACGGACTCGTGATGCTAACCTACATCAAGCAGCTCATCGCGGAAGGGAAGCCGCGCCGGGAGGCCATCCTCGAAGGCGCGATGACCCGGCTCCGGCCGGTGGCGATGACCGCCCTGGTGGCGTCGCTGGGCTTCGTGCCGATGGCGCTGGCGACCGAGACGGGGGCCGAGATCCAGAGGCCGCTCGCGACCGTCGTCATCGGCGGCCTCATCAGCGCGACCCTCCTGACGCTGGTGATCCTCCCCGCCCTCTATGCCCGGTTCGCCCGGACCGCGACGGTCGGTTCGCCGGCCCGGGTGGCGGAGGCGCCGGCGCACCTCAGGGCGGCGGAGTAGCCAAATGCCGTGCCGTCCAGCGCTCGCCATCGCGGCGTGGGCTGCCATTTCGACGCCGGCGGCCGCTTCGGGCGACGAGGCGCCGTTCGGTCTCTCGTGGGGACCGGTCGACCGGATCGCGCCGCCTTCCATGGTCGACCGCGAGGCGAACCTGACCGGGCTGTTCTACTTCCACGACCGGCCGCTCGCCTCGGGCACCGATACGGCCCAGGTCATCCTCGTCGTCTGCCGGGACCAGGGCCTGCAGCAAGTGGTCTGGGTTGGGCGCCCGCTCGGCGACGTCGCCGCCGCGTCGGCGTGGGAGGCGATGCGGCGGGAGGGCGTGCGGCGCCACGGCGAGCCCCGGATCGGACCTGCCGCGAACGCCCTGGAATGGCCGGAGGCGCGCACCACCCTGGCGATGCGCACGAAGGACGACGGCACCCGCATGCTGGTGATGACGGTCTCGGGTCCGGGCTTCGCGGCATGCTCGCAGGTTCACCGCGCCGCCACCGGCCATCCGGCCGAGTCCCACGTCACGGACCTGCTCGGCGAAAACGGACCGCAGGCCGGCCACGACACGCCGCCGTAGCGAGCGACGCCGATTGATGCATCCCCTCCGGGGGGATAGGATCGTGGGATGGAACATGCCTCGCATCCGGATATCGTCAAGCGCCTGAAGCGCGCGCACGGCCACCTCGCCGGGGTGATCGCGATGATCGAGGAGGGCCGCCCCTGCGTGGACCTCGCCCAGCAACTGCATGCGGTCGAGAGCGCCATTACGAACGCCAAGCGCGTCCTCATCGAGGACCACATGGAGCATTGCCTCGCGGACGGCGTCGGGCAGGGAGGCAAGTCCACCAAGGACGCCCTCGCCGAGTTCAAGCTGCTCGCGAAGTACCTGTGAGGACCCGATGCTGAGCGTCCTCGCCCATCGCACCTATCGCCATCTGTTCGCGGCCCAGGTCATCGCCCTGATCGGCACGGGCCTGCTCACGGTCGCCCTCGGGCTTCTTGCATTCCGGATCGCCGGTGACCGCGCCGGCACCGTCCTCGGGACGGCGCTGGCCATCAAGATGGTCGCATACGTCCTCGTCGCCCCGGTGGCCCAGGCATTCACGAGCCGGTTGCCACGACGCGCATTCCTGGTGGGCACGGACCTCGTCCGCGCCGCCATCGCCCTGACGCTGCCCTTCGTCGACCAGGTCTGGCAGGTCTACGTCCTGATCTTCGTCCTGCAATCGGCCTCGGCGGCGTTCACACCGACCTTCCAGGCCACCATCCCGGACATCCTGCCGGACGAACGGGACTACACCCGCGCCCTCTCGCTCTCGCGCCTAGCCTACGACCTGGAGAACCTGCTCAGCCCGACCCTGGCGGCCCTTCTCCTGACGGTCGTGCCCTATAACGCGCTGTTCGGTGGCACAGTCGTCGGCTTCCTGTGCTCGGCGGCCCTTGCGGTGTCCGTGACCTTGCCGACCGCCACCCGGTCCGACCGGCAAGGCGGCATCTACGACCGCACGACGCGGGGCCTCAGGATCTACCTCGCGACGCCGCGCCTGCGCGGGTTGCTCGCCCTGAACCTCGCGGTCGCCGCGGCCGGCGCGATGGTCATCGTCAACACCGTGGTGATCGTGCAGGGCCTCATGGAGCGCCCCCAGGCCGACGTGGCCCTCGCCCTAGGCCTGTTCGGGGGCGGCTCCATGATCGCCGCCCTGACGCTGCCGCGCCTGCTCGACCGGCTCGCGGACCGCGCCGTCATGATCCCGGCGGCGGCCCTGCTCGGCGTGGTGCTCCTCGGCGTCGCCGCCATTACCCGGGGCGGCACCATCGGATGGCCGCTCCTTCTCGCGACCTGGCTCGTCCTCGGCTTCGCCTACTCCGCCGTGCAGACCCCCACCGGCAGGCTTTTGCGCCGCTCGGCGACCCAGGAGGACCGGCCGGCCCTCTTCGCCGCACAGTTCGCCCTGTCCCATGCAGCCTGGTTGCTCACCTATCCGCTGGCCGGCTGGCTGGGGCCGTCCGTGGGGATGCCTGCCACGCTGGCGATCCTCGGGGCGGTGACGCTTGCCGGCGTCGCCACGGCGGCCCGGCTATGGCCGGCGGCGGACCCCGACGTGATCGAGCACGCCCACGCGGACCTCGACGTCCGGCACCCGCACCTGCATGGAGGCCGCAGTCACGCCCACGCATTCGTCATCGACGACCTGCATCATCGTTGGCCAGCCAGGGCGGGATGAGTACCGCTCAATGGGTCCGGCGGCTGACCCGGCTGAAGGACGGACTCGCGCTCGCCTGCGTCCTCCGGGAGCCACCACCCCTTCATGAGGCCGTACACCGCCGGGATCACGACCAGGGTCAGGATGGTCGACGATACCATGCCGCCGATCATCGGCACCGCGATCCGCTGCATGACCTCGGATCCCGATCCGGTGCTCCAGAGGATCGGTAGGAGCCCGGCCATGATGGCGACCACCGTCATCATCTTCGGACGCACCCGCTCGACCGCGCCGATCATGATGGCCCTCCGTAGGTCGGCACGGGTGAGTGCCCGTCCGGCGCGGTCGCATCCGGCCCGGATCTCGGCCAGCGCATGGTCGAGGTAGACCAGCATGATCACCCCGGTCTCGGCCGCGACGCCGGCCAGGGCGATGAAGCCCACCGCGACGGCCACCGACATATTGAACCCCATCCACCACATCAGCCAGACGCCGCCGACGAGGGCGAAGGGCAGCGACAGCATGACGATGAGCGTCTCGGTGAGCCGCCGGAAGTTGAGGTAGAGCAGCAGGAACACGATCAGCAGCGTCAGCGGGACCACGACCTTGAGCCGGGCCGTCGCCCGGTCGAGGTACTCGACCTGTCCGCTCCACTGCACGAGGGTGCCTTGGGGGAGCCTGACCTCGTTGGCGACCGCGGCCCTCGCCTCGGCGACGTAGCCCCCGAGGTCGCGACCGGCGACGTCGACGTAGATGAAGACCGCAAGCTGTCCGTTCTCCGTCCGGATCTGGGTTGGGCCGCGGTTCAACTGCACCTTGGCCACCTCGCCGAGCGGGACCGTTCCACCGCCCGCGATGGGCACCTGAACCTCGGAGGCGATGGATCGCGGATCGGAGCGGAAGGCGCGCGGGTAGCGCACGTTGACGGTGTAGCGCTCGCGGCCCTCGACGGTGTTGGTGACGCTCTCGCCGCCGAGCGCCATCCCGATCACGTCCTGCACGTCGCCGACGGTCAGCCCGTACCGGCCCAGCGCCTGGCGGTCGGGGGTGATGTCGAGGAAGTAGCCGCCCTGCACCCGTTCGGCGTAGGCGCTCGACGTGCCCGGCACCGCCTTCACCACCGCCTCGACCTGGCGGGCGACCTTCTCCATCTCGGTCAGGTCCGTCCCCAGCACCTTGATCCCGACCGGCGTGCGGATGCCGGTGGAGAGCATGTCGATGCGGGCGCGGATCGGCTGGGTCCAGGCGTTCGAGACCCCGGGGAAATGGAGCGCGGCGTCCATCTCGGCCTTCAGGCTCGCCGTCGTGACCCCGGGACGCCACTCGGCCTTCGGCTTCAGGTTGACGATCGTCTCGAACATCTCGCTCGGCGCCGGGTCGGTCGCGGTGTTGGCCCGTCCGGCCTTGCCGTAGACCGAGGCGACCTCGGGGAACGACTTGATGATGCGGTCCTGGGTGGCGAGCAGGTCACCGGCCTTGGTCACCGAGATGCCCGGCAGGGTGGTGGGCATGTACATCAGGGTGCCCTCGTCGAGGTCGGGCATGAACTCCGATCCGAGCCGGCTCGCCGGCCATGCCGTCGCCGCTAGGATGACGAGGGCGATTAGCACGGTGAGGACCCGCGCCTGCAGGACGCCGGCGATCAGGGGCCGATAGATCCAGATCAGGAGTCTGTTCACCGGGTTGCGGTGCTCGGGGATGATCCGGCCTCGGACGAACAGCACCATCAGCGCCGGGACGAGTGTCAGGGACAGCACCGCCGCCGCGGCCATGGCGAAGGTCTTGGTGAAGGCCAGCGGACCGAACAGGCGGCCCTCCTGGCTCTCCAGGGTGAAGATCGGCAAGAAGCTGACCGTGATGATCAGGAGCGAGAAGAACAGCGACGGCCCGACCTCGCTTGCGGCCTCGATCAGGATCTCGACCCGGGGCTTGTCCGGAGACGCCCGCTCCAGGTGCTTGTGGGCGTTCTCGATCATCACGATGGCGGCGTCGATCATGGCACCCACCGCGATGGCGATGCCGCCGAGGCTCATGATGTTGGCCCCGAGCCCCAAAACCTTCATGCCCGCGAACGCCATGAGGATGCCGACCGGCAGCATCAGGATCGCCACCAGCGCGCTGCGGACGTGGAGCAGGAACACGATGCAGACGAGGGCGACGATGGCGCTCTCCTCGATCAGCGTGCCCTTGAGGGTCTCGATGGCCGCCCCGATCAGGTGCGAGCGGTCGTAGACCGGCAGGATCTCCGTGCCCTTGGGCAGGCTGGCGGCGACCTCGGAAAGCCGGGCCTTCACGTTCTCGATGACGTTCAGGGCGTTGGCACCGAACCGTTGCAGGACGATCCCGCCGGCGACCTCGCCGTCCCCGTTCATCTCGGTGATGCCGCGGCGCTCGTCGGGACCGAGCTCGACCTTGGCGACGTCCTTCACCCGCAGGGGCGCGCCCGCCTCGGTCCTCAGGACGATGCTCTCGATGTCGGCGACGCTCTTGAGGTACCCGCGGCCGCGGACGACGAACTCGAACTCGGAGAGCTCGACCGTTCGGCCGCCGACATCGGCGTTGCTCGCCCGGATGGCCTCCCGGAGCTTGGACAGGGTGATGCCCTGCGCCCGCAGCCGGTTCGGATCGACCACGACGTTGTACTGCTTCACGAAGCCGCCGACGCCGGCGACCTCCGCCACGCCCTCGGCACGCGACGCCCCGAAGCGGACGACCCAGTCCTGGAGCGAGCGGAGCTCCGCCAGCGTGCGTTCCTTGGCGACCACGACGTACTGGTAGACCCAGCCGACCCCGGTCGCGTCCGGTCCCAGGGTCGGGGTGACGCCGGCCGGCAGGCGCTTGGCCACGGTGTTGAGGTATTCGAGCACCCGGCTGCGCGCCCAGTACGGGTCGGTGCCGTCCTCGAAGATGACGTAGACGAACGACACCCCGAAGAACGAGAAGCCGCGCACGACCTTCGACCGGGGCACCGTCAGCATCGCGGTGGTCAGCGGGTAGGTGACCTGGTCCTCGATGACCTGGGGCGCCTGCCCGGGGTACTCGGTGTAGACGATGGTCTGGACGTCCGAGAGGTCAGGGATCGCATCGAGCGGCAGGGTCCTCAGGGCGTAGAGCCCGGCTCCGACCGCGAACACCGTCCCGATCAGGACCAGCACCAGATTCCGGGCCGACCAGGCGATGAGGCGGGCGATCATGGCGCCTTCCCCTCGGCGGCGGCCTGGGGGCCGGGATGGGGCTTGGGCTCGGAAAGCCCCTGCAGCGCCGCCTTCAGGTTGCTCTCGGCATCGATGAGGAAGTTGGCCGAGGTCACCACCCGGTCGCCGGCGACGATGCCGTCGCGGATCTCGACGTAGCCGTCGCCGCGGGTGCCGAGCCTGACCGGTCTCGGCTCGAAGCGGCCCTCGCCCCTGTCGAGCAGGACGACTTGTTTCGTGCCGGTGTCGATTACCGCGTCGTCGGGCACCGCCACCACCGGCCTGTCGCTGCCGGTGGCGATCGTCACGTCGGCGAACATCCCCGGGCGCAGGTCGCCGTTCGGGTTCGGCAGCTCGATGCGCAAGCGGGCGGTCCGGGTCGCCATGGCGAGGTGCGGGTAGATCCGGGTCACAGCGCCGGTGAAGACGCGGTCCGGGAACGTCCGGGCGCGCACGGTCGCCGTCTGGCCCTCCGCCACGGCCGCCAAGTCGCGTTCTGTCACGTCGGCCAGGACCCAGACCCTGGAATGGTCGACGAGCTTGAACAGGGTGTCGCCGGACTTGGCGCGCATGCCGTCGGAGACGTTGCGCTCGACCACGACGCCGTCGCGGGGCGCCGACCACGTGATGGTGGAGGGCACCTTCCGGGTGCGCTCGATCTCGTCGATGACCTCGGGCGGGATGCCGAGGTTCTCCAGGCGCCGGCGGGCGCCCTCGTAGCCGATGCCGGTGAGGTACTGCGCGGCGGCCGCGTTCATCTCGGGCGAGAACAGGCGCATGAGCGGCTGGCCCTTGTGCACGTGGTCGCCGGTGGTGACGCCCTCGACCTTCTCGATGAAGGCGTCGGTGCGCATCGCGATGACCGAGATCCGGCGTTCGTCCTCCTCGATGGCGCCGGGCGCGCGCACCGGCATCGACAGGACGCGTCGCTCGACGACCGCCGTCCGGACCCCGGTGCGCTGGAGCTTGCCCGGCGAGATCCTCACGGTGCCGTCGTCGGTGTCCTCGCCCTCGTAGACGGGGAGGTAGTCCATCCCCATCGTGTCCTTCTTCGGAATCGGCGAGGTGTCCGGAAGGCCCATCGGGTTGCGGTAGAAGCGCACCTTGCGGCCCCCCGCAGGCGTCGTGGCTTGACCCATGGCCATGTCGCCGTGGCCGGCGTCGGGCATCGCCTCCGCCTCGTCGGGTTCGTCGAAGCGCACGTCCTCGCTGGCGCGGACGGCGCGATAGTCGCGACCATCCGCGGTGCGTGTCGGCTCGTAGGCGTAGTCCGGCTTCCCGTCCGGGTCCCGGTAGTAGACCACGGGACCCGTGGCCTTGGGCGGGACCCGAGCGGGCGCAGGGGACCCTGTTTCGCCACCTGGCAGCCAGTGGGCGAACCCGGTCCGCGCCTGCTGGACGAACGCCGGCACGGGGCTGCCCTCATGCCCCGCGCCATACCCCAAAACCCCCGCCGCGAGCGCGGCGAGGGTCCCGGCTGCCCAAGCCGACCGGCTCACTTGGTGGCCTTGAACACCAGCTTGTTCTCGACGGTGCCGGTCTCGCCTTGGACCTTGGCCCCGAGCGAGAGGCGCCAGCCGCCGGCCATCGTCAGCTTAGCCTTGAACCGGTAGATGCCGGGTTCCGGCGAGGGCATCTGCTCGATCTTGGAGGTCATCTCCTCCATGCTGTCGGGCGCCATGTCGATCCGCTTGGCGAAGATGACGGCGTTCGGCACGGGCTTGGACGTGCGCTTGTCGACGAGGCGGACGTCGAGGATGGCCTCCCCCTGCTTGGCCTCGTCCTTCACCAGTTGGAACTCGTAGTCCTTGGTGTCGGCCCGGGCCGCGGTGGTCAGGGCGAGGCCGAGCAGCGCAGCCGTGAGGGCGCGCGAAAACGATGTCTTGGACACGGTCGATGATCTCCTGAAAACGATGGGACCCGGGCCTTCAGGCGCGCGGGATCGGCCGGCGCAGGCGCCGGCGGCATCGGGTTCAGGCTCGGGGAGGCTCGGTGGGCGGCCCTTGCGACAGGCTGTCGAAGGAGGCGGTGACGCCCCAGGCGGGTCCCACGAAGCTGGCGACGCGGCCCGGAAGTCCGAGGGCGGCCGGCAGTCCGCTGGCGACCTTCGCCAGGCAAAGCGCCATCAGCGGGCAGCCCTTCGAGCAGTCGGGCATGTCCGGCCGCTCCTTGGGGCAGCACGGCATCTCGTCCATGGCCATCCCGGCCATGTCATCCATGGCCTCGTCGGACATCGCCATGGCGTGACCTTGAACGGCCATCGGCGCGCGCATGCCCGCGGCGGCCGCGGAGGCGGTCACCGGCGAAAGGGTGAGGCTGAGAACCGCCAGGAGCGGTAGCAGCCTGCGAAGGGCGAGCCAGAAGGTCACCGCCGGAAGATGCCACATCGTGGACCGGCGAGGAAGGGACGGGACTACCTGACGCGCCAGAGGGATAGGGCAATCGCGACGTTCGCCAGGGCGAGCACGGCAAGGAGGGCATAGGTCGCGTCGGCGCCCGCATGCGTCAGCACGACGGCCCCGAGGGAGGGCGCAAGCGCCTGCGCCACCAGCCCCGGACGGGCGAGCCGGCCGACGAGCGGAGCGTATCGCTCGGGGCCGAACAGGGCGAGAGGCACCGTCCCGCGTGCGATTGAGTAGATCCCGTTGCCGGCCCCGTAGAGGACGAGCGCCAGGCCGACCACCGGCAGGCCCGCCGCCAGCATCGTCATGCCCAAGGCCACGAGGACCATCGCCGCCGTGAGGGTCCAGAGGGGGTGGTGCCGCCCCCTCCCGGCCATCTCGACGATCCGCGCGCCCACCTGGGATGGGCCGATCAGCGCGCCGTAGGCGACGGCCGAGGTCAGCGCGACGCCACGGGCCTGGAGCAGGGCGATGAGGTGCACCGAGACCATGGCCATGATCGTGCCCCCGAGTGTCAGCACACCCGCCATGAGGAGGAAGGCACGACGTTCTGGACCATCGAGCCGGACAACTGGGATTGGGCCTTCGAACCGCGCTGCCGGACGTACGGTTGGATGGGGGATCACCAGCAGGACGAGCGGCAGCGTGACCGAGAGGTGCAGTCCGGCATAGGCGAGACAAGTCCCGCGCCAGCCCACCCGCTCGATCAGGAAGGCCGAGAGTGGCCAGCACACCGTACTGGCGAACCCACCCCACAGCGTCAGGGTGGTAATGGCGGGCCTTGCCTCGGCGCCGTAGAGGCGTCCGAGCGTGGCGAAGGCGGGGTCGTACAGTCCGGTGCCCATGCCTAGGCCGATCAGGAGCCAGCCCGCCAGGTAAGTCGGCAGGTTCGGAGCGAGTCCGAGGATGGCAAGGCCAACGGCGAAGGCGACGGCCGCGAAGGCCAGTACCGGCCGGCCGCCATGCTCGCCGATGTAGGTGCCGACCCGCGGCGAGGCCAAACCCGCGACGAGGAGACCGAGGGACAGGCCGCCGATGACCCAGCCCAAGGGCCATCCCGTATCCTCGGTCATCGGGGCGGCCAACACCGAAAGCAGGTAGAACGACGAGCCCCAGTTCAGGATCTGGACGACGCCCAGGGCCGATATCACGGTCCAGCGGCGCGTCGGGGCCATCGGATCGCTACCAGGCCCCGAGCACCGGCAGCCAGAGCGCCAACGCCGCCAGCGTCACGAGCAGGACCGGCGGGGTGATGACCAGGCCGACCCGCATGTACTGGCCCCAGGTGATGCGCTGGCCCTTGGTGTCGAGCACGTGGAGCCAGAGCAGGGTCGCGAGGCTGCCGATGGGCGTGAATTTCGGGCCGAGGTCGCAGCCGATGACGTTGGCGTAGACCATGAGCTCGCGCATCAGCGGCGACAGGTCGGGGGCCTGCTGGATGGAGAGCGCGCCCACCAGCACGCTCGGCATGTTGTTCATCACCGAGGACAGGATCGCGGCGGCGAACCCCGTGCCGATGGTGGCGACGAACGGGCCGAAGCCCGAGAGCCAGACGAGGCCCTGCGCCAGGTAGTCCGTCAGGCCGGCGTTCTTGAGCCCGTAGACCACGAGGTACATGCCGAGGCTGAACAGCACGATCTGCCAGGGCGCGCCCGTGAGCACCTTGCGGATCGGGATGACGTGGCTCCGGTTGGCCAGCGCCAACAGGACCGCCGCGCCGGCGCAGGTGACGACCGAGACCGGCACGCCGAACGGTGCGGTCACGAAGTAGGCGACCAGCAGCAGGCCGAGGAGCGGGAAGGCCGCCCGGAAGACCAGCGGGTCCTTGATCGCGTGGCGCGGCGCTCCAAGCTCGGCCACCGGGTAGCTGGTGGGCAGGTCGCGCCGGAAGAACAGCCACAGCACCATCAGGGTCGCGGCCAGCGAGACGAGGTTCACCGGCACCATCACCGCGGCGTAGCGGCCGAAGGAGATGTCGAAGAAGTTCGCCGAGACGATGTTGACGAGGTTCGAGATCACCAGCGGCAGGCTGGTCGAGTCGGCTACGAACCCGCAGGCGACGATGAAGGCCATAGCGGCCGCCGGCTTGAAGTTCAGCCGGAGCAGGATGGCGAGGACGATGGGGGTGAGCAGGAGGGCGGCCCCATCGTTGGCGAACACCGCCGCGATGGCGGCCCCGAGCAGGATCACCAGCGGGAACAGCAGCCGGCCCCTGCCTCCGCCCCAGCGGGCGATGTGGAGCGCCGCCCAGTGGAAGAAGCCGGCCTCGTCGAGGAGCAGCGAGATGATGATGAGCGCCACGAAGGTGAAGGTGGCGTCCCAGACGATGTGCCAGACCACCGGGATGTCCCCGGGGTGGATCACCCCGGTGGCCAGCGCCACGGCGGCCCCGATCAGGGCGCTCCATCCGATCCCAAAACCCTTCGGCTGCCAGATGACGAAGACCAGGGTGACCACGAAGATGGCGAGCGCGAGCATCGGGACCGTTTCTTGTTTTTGATTGCGTGGGTGCGATCAGGCGGTGGCGACGCGGCGCCCGTGCTCGTCGACGACGCGCTCGCCGTCCTCCTTAACGAACTCGCCCTGTTGGGCGGGCAGGAGGTCGAGGACAGCCTCCGATGGGCGGCACAGGGCGACGCCTTTCGGGCTCACCACCACGGGGCGGTTCAACAGGATCGGATGCTCGGCGACGGCATCGAGAAGCTGGTCGTCCGTGAGGCTCGGGTCCGAGAGGCGGAGCTCGGCGTAGGGCGTGCCCTTCTCTCGGATGAGGTCGCGCACGGTGATGCCGGCGCGCTCGGCGAGCTGGCGGACCAGTATCCGGTTCGGCGGCGTCTTCAGGTACTCGATCACGTGCGGCTCGATGCCGGCGTTACGGATCAGGGCCAGGGTGTTGCGGGACGTGCCGCAATCCGGGTTGTGATAGATCACGACGTCCATCAGGCGATATCCTCGCAGCAGGCGGATAGGGCGGCGACGGCCGGGGCGCAGACCTCGGGGCGGCCCTGGCAGCAATCGCGCATCAGGAACTGGATCAGCTCCGACAGGTCCGGATAGGCGGCGCTGTAGATGATCGACCGGCCCGCGCGCCGAGAGGTGACCAGCCCGGAATGGCTGAGTTCCTTCAGGTGGAACGACAGGTTGGTGCCTGAAACCCCGACTGCCTCGGCGAGCATTCCGGCCGCCATCCCGTCAGGCCCCGCGGTGACGAGCTGGCGGACGATCCGCAGGCGGTGCTCCTGCCCGAGCGCCGCGAAGGCGGCGACGGCTTGCCGTTCGTCCATCATGATGTCAACATCTCAACCATCGTTGAAACGTAGAGGAACGAGACGTCTTGGACAAGTCCCGACAGCCCTTCGCCGACGGCCTACCGAACCTGAGCGAGGGGCACTTCAAAGTCCCGACGACCGCCGACCTGGAGGTTGCGACGCCGTTCACCCACGCCCCTCGCTTCCTGATCCTGTACGGGTCGCTCCGGGAGCGCTCGTTCAGCCGCTTCCTCGCCTACGAGGCCGCGCGCTTGCTGGAGGCGATGGGCGGCGAGGTGCGGATCTACGACGCGCACGGGCTGCCCCTGCCCGACGACAGCACCGCCGACCACCCCAAGGTCCAGGAGCTCCGGAACCTCTCGATCTGGTCCGAGGGGCATGTCTGGGTCAGCCCCGAGCGGCACGGCGCCATGACCGGGGTCATCAAGAGCCAGATCGACTGGCTCCCCCTGTCGGAAGGGTCGGTGCGCCCGACGCAAGGGCGGACCCTGGCCGTGATGCAGGTCTCGGGCGGTTCGCAGTCGTTCAACGCGGTCAACGGCCTGCGCGTGCTCGGGCGCTGGATGCGGATGATCACCATCCCCAACCAGTCCTCGGTCCCGATGGCCTACAAGGAGTTCGACGACGCCGGCCGGATGAACCCTGGGCCGCTCTACGACCGGGTGGTCGACGTCTGCGAGGAACTGTTCCGGTTCACGCTCCTGACCCGCGAGCGGGCCGACTACCTCGTCGACCGCTACTCCGAGCGGAAGGAGCGCGAGCCCGAGCGCCTGAAGGCCGTGGCGGTCGACATCGGGTTCGTGAAGCGACCCTCGTGACCGGACCGGGACGGGCACTTACGCATCGTCAGCATGACGGGGCGATGGCAGGGCCGGCATAGCGCTAGGTCGGATCGACGGCTTCGGACCGTCCCGTTCCGGCGATGGTGCGCCGGAGTTGCTCGGCGAGGACCACCGCCTCGTCCGACAGCAGTCGGACACGCTCCAGGAGGAATGCGAACCCCTCCGCCCCCTCCCGTTGCATCTGTTCCTCCTCGCAACGCTCCAGGGCGTGGCAGGCGCCAGCCAAGTCCGTAAACCCCAGCATCCCCGTCGCAGACGACATGGAATGGGCGCGATGGCGTAGCCACGAGCGGGCGTCGGCCAAGGCGGCGTCGCCCTGGAAGCTCGTCCTGAGTTCCATGATCAGCAACCGAAGGATCTCCTCAAGCCGGCTTGGCTTGAGGCATCGTCCGACCGCCTCGTAGACCGAGCGGTCGAAGGGCGTCGGCGTCCGTCGATCAACCGGAGCGCCGGCCCCCGATGTTCCGGCGCCGAGCCACCGCTCGATGGTCTCGAACAGCGCACGCCGCTCGAAGGGCTTTCCGACATGGTCGTCCATGCCGGCCTCGCGGAAGGCGCGGACCTGCTCCGGCAGGACGTTCGCCGTCATCGCGATGATGGGTATCGTCGCCGTCGGCAATTTCGAATGCCGGATCGCACGCGTCGCCGACATGCCGTCCATGCCCGGCATCTGCACGTCCATCAGCACCAGGTCGAAGCCGCCGGCCGCGACCGCCGCGACCGCCGCCGCCCCGTCACCCACGACTTCGACCTCGTGGCCCTCTCCGGTCAGGACCGCCTTGGCGAGTTCCAGGTTGATGGGGGAGTCGTCCACGAGGAGCAGACGACCCTTCCTTCGGGCGATGGCCGCTGCCGGGGACGCGACGTATCCGTCCGGCGCTTCGGCAAGGGGGAGCCGGACGTGGAACCAGAAGCTCGATCCGCGACCCGTGTCGGAGGCGACGCCGATCTCGCCGCCCATCAACTCGACGAGGCGCTTGCTGATGGCGAGGCCGAGGCCCGTGCCGCCGTAGTCCCGACCGATGGAGCCGTCGACCTGGCTGAAGCGCTGGAAGAGGCGACGGCGCTTTTCCTCGGGGATGCCGATGCCGGTGTCCGTCACGCGCAGGCGCAGGCGCCGACCCGTCGGATCGTCCCCCTCGGACGTCACGTCGAGGGTGACGGCGCCTGCCTTGGTGAACTTGACCGCGTTGTTGAGCAGGTTGAGCAGGATCTGCCGAATTCGGCCTTCGTCGCCGAGCACCCATCCCGGCAGGTCGCCGGCAAGGTTCGTCCTGATCTGCAGCCCCTTCGCCTCCGCCTGTCCGCGTACGATGGCGGTGCAGGCGTCGAGGAGGCAGGACAGCGCGAAGGGCCGGGGCGAAAGCTCGACGGCGCCGGCCTCGACCTTCGAGAAGTCGAGGATGTCGTTGACGATGGCGAGGAGCGCGGCGCCGGACGATCCCACGAGCTCGGCGTGCCGGCGCAGGTCCGGGTCGAGCCGGTCCGAGGCCAGCATCAGGTCGGTGAAGCCGATGATGGCGTTCAGGGGCGTCCGGATCTCGTGGCTCATCGAGGCCAGGAAGTCCGTCTTGGCCTCGTTCGCCCTTTCGGCCTCGGCGCGGGCGGCCTCGGCCTGCGACTTGGCCTCGCCCAACGCGATCTCCGCCAGCTTGCGCGCGGTGACGTCGAGGGTAAGGCCAAGGACCTTCGACGTCCTGCCGTCGGCATCCGTCTCCACCCGTCCCATGGCCGAGATCCAGCGCAGGCCGCCTTCGGGCAGCGGGATGCGGAACTCGGTCGTGTAGCTCCCGCCGGTCTTCACCGCCGCGCCCAGGTCGGCGAGGACGTGCCCGACATCCGCCGGGTGGGCCAGCGGGCGCCACCCGCTTTCGACGTCGATCTCGGTCTCGGCGTCCGGCAGGCCGTGCTGGCGCGCGCACTCCGCCGACAGCAGGACGCGTCCGGTCGCGACGTCGTAACTCCAGGTGCCGGCCTTGGCGGCCTTCATCTCGGCCTCGTGCCGGCGCCGCTCGGACAGGTCCATCGCGATGCCGAGAAAGCCGAGGTCGCGACCGTCCGCGGTGCGCAGGAGGCTGACGTTCAGCAACACCGGATGGCGCTCCCCGGCCTTGGTGACGTAGGTCCACTCCGCGGTCTCGGACAGACCTCGCCGGGCCCGGGCCACGAACACCTCGAAGCCCGGCTCGATCCGCTCGCCGAACTCGCTCGACAGTTCGGCCGCACGGGTGGCGACCTCCCGCGAGTCGTGGAACACGCCCGGTGTCGACGCACCAACGAGCTCCCCTGCGGCATAGCCGAGCATCCGCTCGGCCGCCGGATTGAACAGGCTGATGGTCCCGTCGAGACCGGTCGCGATCACGGCGTAACCGGCATGGCGGAGGATCGCGTCCTGCAGGGCCGACGCCGCGGTCAACTGCGCCGTGCGTTCGACGACCTGCCGCTCCAGGGAGGCGTTGAGCGTACGGATCTCCTCCTCGGCGGCCAGTTGGGCGCCGATGTCCCGGACGACCGTGGAGACGCCGACTGTCTCGCCGCGCGGGGACCGGATCGGGGACACCGTGACCAGGACGGGGACCGCGCCGCCGTCGCGACGCAGTCGCAGCGTCGACAAAGGCGGCACCTGCTCGCCGCGGCCAACACGCTCCAGACTATCGCGTTCCTCCGCCCGCAGGTGGGACGGCACCACGAGATCACCGGCCCGCTTTCCGATGGCCTCGGCGGCCATGAATCCGAAAAGCCGCTCGGCCGCGGGATTCCAGTCCGTGACGATGCCGTCGAGGGTCTTGCCGACGATGGCGTCCTCGGCGTTCTCGACGATGGCGGCGAGGCGGCTGCGCTCCACCCCGGCGAGCACCTCGCGCCGACGCCCGGACAGCCTGAGGTAGGCGATGCCCGCGATCATCAGCATCCCCGCGAGCACGGAGCTCCCGAGAAGGATCGGCGAGGTGAGGTTCAGGCCCGCCGCGAACGGAGGCAGGGCGCGGACCTCGACCTCCCAGGTCCTCCCGAAGACCGGAAGGGACCTGCGCCGTACCAGCGACGGATCGACCGTGCCCGACGCGTCGGCCGTGCCGAAGAACCGCACGGTCGCCTCGGGGGTCGCGTCCGAGATCGCCACGTCGAGCTCGCTCGGGTCGAGTTCCAGGCCCGTGAGGACCTCGTCGATGACCAAGGGCGCATAGGCCCATCCGAACGTACGGGCGCGACGTTCGGCAGCCGTCCTGCCCGGCAGGTCGACCCGGGCCACCGGGAGGTAGAGCAGGAAGCCCCGCTCGCGCATTCCGCTAGCCTGGACGAGGGTGATCGGCGCCGTGAGCGTCGCCCGGCCCGTTTCCATGGCGGCGAGCGCGGCACCGCGGCGATGGTCCTCGGAGGCGACGTCGAGGCCGATGGCCTCGCGGTTGCGTTCCATCGGCTCCACGTACTGGATCACGTAGCGCTCGCCGGGATGGGGCATGATCTGGCGTATCGCCAAGTCGGGAGCGCCGTCGAGCCGCGCCGCCTTCAGGAAGGCGGCCTCGTCGGCCGCCCCGACGCGCCGGATGAACCCGAAGCCGCGAGCCCCGGGAAACTCATGGTCGATGTCGCGGGTCAGGCTATAGTCCCTGAAGCGCTCCCGGGTGATCCCGTCCCGGCCGGCGGCGATGACGGCCCCCCGGGCGCCCCGAAGCGCGTACTCGTACTTCGCCATGCGGTCGGAGACCGCCGAGGCCACGCGGGAGGCGGCGGCGTCGAGTCGCCCGGACATCACGCCGGCATTGCGGGCCTCGATCCAGGCCGTGGTCGCGCAAGCCAGGACGAGACCGAGGACGACCAGGACGACGAATGCGACGCGCGGCGACGGGTACGCCGTTCGCGTGGGGAGAGCCCGATGCCTACCGAAGGTGGGTTCGCCGATTGCGCCCCGTGCTTCCAACCCGGCCATGGTCCCACTCCCCCGACGCGTCGGCTTTTGCCGATCGCGTCCAACCCGCTTCCACAGTCGTACACCGGCCCGTCATGCGAAGCGGCACGTTTCCATTCCGGCCGGATCACCCAGGTCAGGCGCTTTGCCACGACAGGGCCTGGAGACCCTTCCGACCGAAGCGCGCGTCGCCGGTGACCTCGCGCCCGATCCAAGGCGGAAGGTCGAAAACCTGCGTCTCGTGCCGCATCTCGACCTCCGCGATGACGATGCCGGCGAGGCGTCCCTGATAGACGTCGACCTCCCATGTGACCCCGGCATACGGAACGAGGTGACGCACCTTGACGACGGGCTCGTCGATCACGTCGGAGTCGAGCATGACCCGCGCCTGGCAGAGGGGGATCTCGTACTCGAACTCGGTCCGGGTCAGCCCCTCGCGGGGTCCCTTCACGGTGAGCCAGGCCCGCCCCTCGTCCTCGCGGACCCGGATCTTCACGCCACGCAACTCGCCGAGCACACCGTCGGTGAGCCGACGCCAACCGGTCACGCTTCCCATCCAGCCGTCATCCGTGACGAGGAACCTGCGCTCGATCTCCGCGTGGAGCGACCAGGTCTCGGCCATCATCCGGGAGGCGGACGCGTTCATCGCGGTGCGGAGCGTCCCGACGACCTGTCCCATGGGATAGGGCTTGGACACGAAACGTGCGCCCGGCACCATCGACTGCGCCCGGATCGATTTGGCCGACGTGTAGACGACGGGCAGGTAGGGGCGCTGCGCCCGGGCCTCGACCGCCAGGAACAGGCCGTCGACGGAGCCCGGCATATGGACGTCGGTGACGAGCGCGTCGGCCCTCTCTCCCATGGCGAAGTATTCGAGGGCCGACAGGCCGTCCCCGTGTGCCATCGCGAAAAAGCCGGCCTTCGAGATCTCGGCCACGATGAGCCCGCGGGCGACCGGATCGTCCTCGGCGACGACGACGACGGGTTTTCTGGACGACATGGTCATGGAGGACGTCTCCGGCTCGGCGTGGGACCGCCCGGAGACATCACGGGGCCGGGCCACGAATTCGATGCTAGAAAGGAAGCCTCGGCATAGCCATTAGTCCGGTTGAGCGGGTCATCCCCTGTCGATAGACCTGATGGTCTATTCCGTAGAAATTCGCCCCGGGCTCGTTGGAGCGCTCGCGCGGAGGTCGTTGGATCGATGCCTGCCCTAGGCCAAGCGGTCATCGCCGATGACGACCCGTTCTTCCGCATGGCGCTGGCGGCCGTCCTGACGACGCAGCTCGGCTTCGAGGCGGTGCATGAGACCGGCTCACTCGACGAGGCCCTCGAAGCGCTTGCCGAGAAGCCCACGGTCCGGTTCGCGCTGTTCGACCTGGCGATGCCCGGCATGGCGGGAGCACAGAGCCTCTCGGCGGTGCGGGAATGCCATCCGGAGGTCCTGACCGTCGTCGTGTCCGGTTCGACGCGCCGGGAGGACGTCTTCATGGCCCTGCGCGCCGGCGTCCACGGCTTCGTCCCGAAGGGGCCGACGGTCGAGGCCCTGACCGAGGCCCTCCGCATGGTGCTCGCAGGTTTCGTCTACGTCCCTTCCTTCATCACCCGGGTGTGCGCGGACGACGTGGGGACGCCGGGACAGGATCCCGCCCGCGCTTCGCCCGTGCAGTTCGGTTCCGACCGAGCGGACCCGACGGCCGACCTTACCCCGCGCCAGCGCCAGGTCCTCGACCTCATCGTCGCCGGGCGGTCCAACAAGGAGATCGCAAGGACGCTCACCCTCGGTGAGGGGACCGTGAAGATCCACGTGGCGACCCTTCTCAAGGTGCTCGGCGTCCCGAACCGCTCCGCCGCGGCGGCGTGGGGTGGTGCCAATCTCCGCCAAGCGCGGGCATTCTCGGCGGCCCGATAGGCCACCCGGCCTATCGGGCCGCCCATCCGGACGAGATGACGTCCCCGGCGGGTCCGTGCCCTAAGGCGAAGGTCGCCGTCACCGAGCCCGGAAGCAATGAGCCATCTCCTCATCCCACCCACCATCGCCATGGCCGCAGCCGGCCTCGGCTTCGGCTTCTGGCCCGAGAAGCCCGCCTCGCCGCCGGCACGGCTGCCTGCCATCGCGCTGATGGCAGTGCCGGTGATCTGGCCGACCGCCGTGGCGGAACCCGACCGGGCTGGGATGACGGCCGGTGACGGCGGTGAACGGAAGGAAGTCCGCGTCGTTCTCCGGTCTCCCTACCAGGCTCGGTGACGCATGGCTCGATACGACGGAGTGCCCGCGATGGCCGACAGCCCCAAGGATCTTGACCGGACCACGCACGATCAGGTCACGAACCTCCTGGGCGCCAACCATGCCCGTTCACTGCTCCTTATACTGCGCGGGCTCGTTGCGAGCTTGGCAGGGTATGCCGACGGGTCGCTCGTCGGTCCGGACGGTTTGGCGTCGATCCATCGACTGAAGTCGGAAGCGGGCTTGATGGGGTTCGCCCGCCTATCCGCCGCCTGTGGAGCCTTCGACGACGTGGACGCCGGTCATGGCCCCGCCGAAAGTGCCATCCCGGAGCTGCGTTCCGCCATCGCCTCGGTCCTACTGATCACGGACGAACTGACTGGCCCGGACGATGGGGGGCAGGCAACGCGGTGAACCTGGCACGTTCCGGATACAGACACAGGCTGAAGGTTGGACCGTAAGGCCCGAAGGCGATCCCCGGCCGGACAGGGACGGTGTCACGGAACTCGACCTTTCAGAGCCCAGGACGAACGTGCGGATCGCGACGCACGATCCCGAGCCAGACAGTCATGGTTAAAGGACCGTTGATTCCGGAAGCGGCCAACGGGACGCGCGTCCCGCTATGCGCTGCCCTCGGAGTCGCGAATCCCCACGCCCGAAGGCCGTCCTGGCAAGGCTCTGGGGCGCCCCTACTCGGGCACGGCGACCTTCGGATCGTCGGCTCGGACCGACGACCGGACCTGTGAAGGGTCCACCTTCTTCCGTTCGGCCCAATCGGCCAGGTTCTTCGGGCGGTATTCCGGATCGGCCCGCCAGCGGTCGAAGACCGACACGTCGATGGTCTCGTTGACGTTGGTGTGGCTGCCGTCCGGGCGCTGCTCCGGGTCCCGCCCGATCATGCGGTACAGCGGCGACGAGACGAGCTTGTAGAACCCGCGTCCGAACAGGCCGTAGGAGTCGACGGTCGGAGCCTTGAGGGCGTCGCCGTCGAACTCGACCTCGGATCGGAACTGGAGGCCGTGCGACTGCGCCTTCTCGATGATCCAGCGCAAGGGGGCCTGCGCCAGGAGGTCGGTCTCGTAACCGCCGCCGACGTTGGCGTGGGCGCCGACGAACCAGCGTTGCTCGACGCTGGCCAGCGTCCGCTCCTTGGCAAAGACGTCCTTGGGATTGTTCGACCGGCGCACGTCCCACAGCGTCGGCGCGAAATCCTCGCGGTGCTCGTCAATCGCCAGGGCATGGTACCCGTTCAGGATGTGGATGCGCAGCCCCGTCTGCAGGTAGTCGAACGACGAGCGGCTGACCCCCGGTATCTTGCCCGTCGCGAGGCCCAGGGAGCCCACCGTGTCCCAGACCCCGATCATCTTCACGTCGGCCGGCTGGGAATACTTGAGAAGCCACCGCTCCTGATCCGTGAGCTTGGCTGCTTCCCCCGCCTGCTCGACCTCCTTCAACCTCCAGATGCTTTCCTCGTCGCCCTTCCGATAGCGCCTGAAGAGTTCCGAGGTGCCGATGGGCGATCCCGCCTTCAGGATGCCGTCGATTGCGACGAGCCCCGCGAGGCTACGGGCCGTGAACGCGCCGCGGCTGAAGCCGAAGATGAAGATCTCATCCCCTTCGTTGTAATTCTCGATCAGCCATTCGTAGGCGAGGCGGATGTTGTCATCGAGGCCATGGCCGAAGACCCCGCCCAGGAAACCGTTGACGCCGAGGCCGTAGTATACGAGCTGCGGTCGGCCGTCCTTGCCCTTGGACGCCGTGAGCGCCCGCATGCGCCAGACGTTCGTGTTGCTGTCGACGCTGTTCCAGGTGCCGTCGAGATACAAGACGAGACGCTTTTGCTGGAGGTCCGCGCCGGCGAAGTTCGGCTGGGTGCCGCCCTTCTCCGCAGGGCGGGCGACGATCACCGCGACGGCGACCAGGGCGAGGAGCGCACCCGCGGCGCCCGCCCAGAGCACGAACCGCTCGATCCACCAGAAAGCTTTTTTCATGGTACCCCGACGGATCAAGCTTGAGGAACAAAACGGGTTCAGAAACCTTAACCGACAGCATTCGGCTGAGGTTGCCATCGGCCGAGGACTTTATTCGAAGTGCTTTCGAGCCGAGGCATCGAGCGGTCGACGGTCGTCGGGGATAGCCGATGAAGTGCGAGATCGAGTTCCTGCCGGTCGGCGATGCGTCGAAGGCCGGCGACGCCATCGTCATCCGGTACGGCGAGCCCTACGATTACAAGCTGATGCTGGTCGACGGCGGGCATGCCAAGACCGGCGAGCAGATCGTCGCCCACCTCAGGCGGTTCTTCGGTCCCAGCCCGGTCCTGGAGCACGTCGTCCTGACCCATGCCGACGGCGACCACGCCTCCGGCTTGCGCACGGTCTTCGAGCAGATCCCGGTTCGAAATCTATGGATGCACGCCCTCTGGCTCCATGCCGAGGAAGCGTCCCCGTTGTTCGCGAACAAGACGACGACCATCGAAAGCCTCACCCGTCGGATCAAGGGCGAGTACGACATCGTCTCGGGCGTCTACGACCTCGCCGCCGAACAGGGGTGCGCCATACGCCCAGCCTTCGCAGGCAGTGACATCGGACCCTTCCGCGTTCTGTCGCCGGACCTATGGACCTACCTCCATCTGCTGCCCCAGTTCGACAAGACGCCGGACCCCGACCAGCCTGCCATCGAGCGACAGGGCCTATGGATCGGCAAGTCCAGCCCCGCGACCCGCCTGTTCGAGTCGGTGAAGGCGTCCCTGCAGAGCTGGACGACCGAAACCTGGGACAGGGAGCGTCTCAGGGACGGCGGCATCACCAGCGCCAGCAACGAGTCGAGCGTCGTCCTGTACGGCTCGTTCGACGGCGGCCCGGTCCTGCTGACGGGGGATGCCGGCAATCGCGGGCTGGGATGGGCGGCGGAAGCAGCCGTTCGGATGGGGCTTCCTCTCCAGGGCTTCCAGATGGTGCAGGTTCCCCATCACGGCAGCCGACGCAATTCCGGCCCGACCATGCTGAACCGCATCCTGGGCCCGATCCAGCCCCAGCACGGCCCGACGCGGTTCTCCGCCTACGTTTCGGCTCCTGCCGACGACAGCAAGCATCCGCGCAACATCGTGCTCAACGCCTTCACCCGGCGCGGCGGCTACGTGATCGCCACGCAGGGCGTGTCCAAGGTGCACTGGGGCGGCTTCCCGGCCCGACCCGGATACTCCGCGGCCGGTCAGGTGCCGTTCTTCGACCGCGTGGAGGAGTACACGTGAGCAAGGGGTCCACGTCCAAGGCGCTGAAGGACGCGAACCGGCCGAAGCTCTGGACGACCATCGCCGCGAACGTCGCCGTCCTCTATGCCTTCTCGCAGTACCACGCCGTCTCCACCGCCGGTCTCAAGGGCGTGGTCGCGGGCGCCACGAGCCTCGTCCCGCTGTCGCTGGCCCTCATCCTCACCACCGTCGCCAACGGCCTGTTGAGCGACCCCACCAAGACCCGGCTGGTCTTCCTCCGTTGGAAGCATGCATTGCCCGGCCACCGCGCCTTCAGCGTGTTCGCCGCCTCCGATCCCCGCATCGACCTCGACGGCCTGAGAAAGCTGCTGGGCAAGGACTGGCCGACCGACCCCGTGGCCGAGAACCGGATGTGGTACCGGCTCTTCAAGGACAGCGAGAACGATCCGGCGGTCCTCTACAGCCATGGCGAGTACCTCTTCACCCGCGACTATACGGGGTTCGCCGCGATGTGCCTGATCGGGCTGGGCGCGGCCGCGGCGTTCATGATCGAGCCCGCCACGACCCTGATGGTCTATCTCGGCTGCCTGCTGCTGCAGTTCCTCTTGGTCCGGCACACCGCGGCCACCTACGGCGAGCGCTTCGTCTGCACGGTACTCGCCAGGAAAGCGGCAAGGCCCCTCAAACAGCCCACCTCGACGACGAGGCGCGATCCGAAACCCGGGAAGGCCATCTGACGTTCACCCGGCCTTGCGCACGAGGGTGCCGTCCGGAGCCTCCTCGAAATACTTCCCGTGCTGCCACCGGCCGATCATCTTCTTCCTCAGCGTGTCGACGGCGGGCGGCTCCTTATGCAGCCTCGCCCCGCGAAGCACCGACTCCTCCAGGCCCGCCAGGATATCGTCCAGCGGTGGCGTACCGCCCATCGGCATCATCTCGACGACCTCGGCCATGACCCGGTCCCATGGATAAGGGCCTAGTGGAGGTCGCGGTGGATCCACCATCACCTCGGATATGAGAACATCGGTGATCGTGCCATGGTGGCGTTGAGATCGGAGCGGCGCGATGACGGAAGGTTCCCCAGGCAAGACGTCTCCCGTCGGAACGGTCCTCGACGGATGCGAGCCTGCCGAAGCGGTGCGGGCGGCCATCGCTTCCGCCCGCATCGAGGGATACGTCGTCGGCGATCAGGCGAACGCCGTCTTCGAGGATTTCGCGTCCGGCACCATCGACGACCGGGAGATGATCGCACGGGTCCTGGCGCTGCACGGCGTCCATGGCTGATCCGTACATCCTCCCGAACGAGACCCTGAGGAACCGGCTAGGGCTTACGGACCCAACCGCCTTGGCCGCCGCCGAGGCCGAGCTCGTCGCGGCCCGCGAGGTTCAGATGCGCGTGTCGCCCTCCCGTGCACCACGCAGCCTTGGGGACCTCAGGGACATCCATCGTCACCTCTTCCAGGATGTCTATGACTGGGCGGGCGAGTTTCGCACCACCGACCTCCGCACGGACGGGAAAGGCGCTCGCGGCGCCTCGATCTTCACGCCCCATCTCCTTCTGGCCAGGGAGGCGTCCAGGATCGACGCGGTCCTCGCCGAAACGTACTGTCTCAGGGGAATGACCCGGGAAGGTTTCGTGGCCGCCGCCGCCGACCTGCTCGTCGCGATCAATCGTCTCCACCCATTCCGCGAGGGCAACGGTCGCACCCAACGCCTCTTCCTGGAACGGATCGCATCCGCGGCCGGGTACAGGCTCGATTTCACCGTCGTGACGCGGGAGCGCATGGCCGCGGTCAGCATCGCCGGCCACGACGGAGAGGGGTCGGCCGTCTCCCGCCTCCTGGACGAGATTTCCGATCCGGCACGGGCCGCGATCCTCGCCAAGGCCGTGAGGTTCCTGCGCAGGACGGGAGCCAACTGGAACGACCTCCACATCGCCACCACCGTGGCCGGGCAAGCGTACGAGGGCAGGATCGTCGCGCGCGACCCCGGGGAGTCCGGCGATTTCGTGCTTCGGTCCGATGGGGCCGACGTCCGCCTCCTGATCGGCTTCTCCGGCGATCTCGATGACGGGGTCGAGCCTGGAGACGAAGCCGAGTTGACCGCTTCCCGCTTCGGACCCGGCTGACGCAGACCTGAAGGCATCGTCCCCCGTGACAGCCCCCTATGACGTCACCCGGCCTTGCGCACGAGGGTGCCGTCCGGAGCCTTCTCGAAATACTTTCCGTGCTCCCACCGGCCGATCATCTTCTTCTTCAGCGTGTCCTCGTCGAGCGGCTCCTTGTGCAGCCGAGCCCCGCGGTGGATCGAGTCCTTCAGGCCCGCCAGGATCTCGCCCAGCGGCCGCGTTCCGCCGACCGGCATCATCTCCGCCACCTCGGCCATGACCCGATCCCAAAACTCCTCCGCGCGTATCCTGTCCAGGCGCCGCCGCATCTGCTCGTTCTCGGCCCGCAGCCTCAGCACCTCGGCCGCCTCCCGCGCCAGTCGGACGTTCTCCTCCCGTAGGAAGTCGCATTCCGTCAGGGCGTCGTCGCGGAGCTCGTCGTTCGCCCGCAGCCTGGCCTCCAGCTTCCTGCGGTCGTTCTCGAAGTGCTTCGCCTGGCTCGCCTGCGCGGCCTCCACGACCGCCCGCGAGAACGCCACGAGCTCGCCCTGCACCGCCTCCGGCAGGTCGTTCACCACCAGGCGCGGCCGGTAGTCCCGGTCCGACTTCCAATCGCGCAGGATCGGCCCGACGATCCGGTTGGTGCCGCCGTTCGGCAGCGCGGCGATCAGGTTGCGCAGGCTCACCCGCTTCCGGGCGGCGAGCAGCTTGTCGCACGCCTTGTAGATCATCGCCTCGTAGATCGCGTCCTTGCCCGCCATCGCCCGCACTCCCTCTCGACGAGAGGATGAGGCCAACGTGGTTAATGATTCCGGAAGGTTGGGACGCAGGCACGGGGAAGCGCGTCCCGGTGCCCGCTGCCCTCGGAGTCGCGAATCCCCGGCCCCGAGCCTGGCCCGCCACGGGTCCCGGACCGGATTTCCACGAAACTCGGGGGTATCTTCCACAGCGGTCCACCGCCCGCGGAGAAAGTCTGCCGGCGACCGCCCAGGAACTACCGAGGCCTGTTGACGCCGTCGAATTCCAGCTGCAACCGTTCGCCATCCGTTCCCCGGCGCAACCGCCCCACACCCGGATCGAGCCGTGCCCCTTCCCGACCTCATAGCGAGACGCCGCCCGCCCGCCGGCGGGACCGCGCCCGCTTCCCGGACCATCCCAGGGGCCTGACCGACGCTTGCGCGTCCGGCGGCCCGAGAGGCCGCCATGACCGATCACGTCGACGCCATCGCTCCGTCCACCCGAGCCACCTTCGCCGCGCCACCGCCGGAGACCGACGATGGTGCGCGCCACATCGGCGAGATCTTCCGCCGTCTGGCCCAGGCCGCCGAGACCTTCCCGCCGCAGGCGTATGCCCGGATCGTCGCCGCCGTCCTGAACGCACTCGGCAAGGCCGTGCTGGTCGAGGCCGAGCGCCAGGCCGAGAGGCTGCGCGAGCGGATGGCTCCGGCACGGCCGGGCATCAAGGTTTCCGCAAGCGCCCGCCGGGTCGACTTCGACGGATGGGACCCCGGCGATCCGACCGAATCCTGACCCCGACCAACCACGAGCGAGCCAACCGATGAAACCGATATCGATCCGGTCCGCCGAACGGCGGCCCCTCTCCCACACCCGACCCGAGACACCCCCCGGGGCCTGACCGGCGCGCATGGATGCGCGCGGCGGCCCGTCGATGGAGGCTGCCACCATGCGCAAGAACAAGACCCCCGCCCAGGCCCTGAAGCGCCTCACCCGCCTGACGGGCCAGGAATTCAAGGACGCCTACGACGACGGCTATCCCGTGTACGGCGAGTCCTCCCATGAGCAAGGCAAGCCGCCCACGCCGGAGGAGGTGTTGGGCTCGGCGAGCGTCTCCACCGTTCTCGCGATCAGCATGTTGCACGCGATGCTGCCGACGAAGGTCATCGCCCGCATCCAGGCACCCCCGAGCCTTGCCCTGGTCGTGAGCGTTCCCGGACCGGACTGGATCGGTCCCATCGCCCACGCACTAACGTCGTTAAGGGCCTGGACGGAGGTCATCAAGCGAGATGGATCCAAGAAGATCAGCGACAATGCCTCTGTCGGGGGAGACAGTGTTGCATCGGCTTTGGGGGCAGGACGGAGCGTTGTCGGCGTAACGACAGCCCCTGACCGCTACCTGCCTGCGGCCCTCGTCGCGACTGCCGACCTCCGCATCGAACTGAAGTCGCCGAGCCCGAAGGCTCTCCGGGCAACCATCCGGCTCGTCACCGGGCGCCGTCCGGGGCCCTTGCCTGCCGACTTAATCCGGGGCTTGGGCTTCAACGAGATCGCGGCCTGCATTCGCAGGGGCAGCAGGCCGCGCGATTGCGTTCGACGGCTCAAGGCGGCATCGGCCTCAAGGACATCCGCCCCCGACCTCAAGGCCGTTCCTCTGTTGAGGGACACGGTCGGCTACGGCGCCGCCCAGACGCACGGCCTGGCGCTGATCGACGCCGTCGAGGCTTATCGACGTGGCGAAAGGTCGTGGGCATCAATCGAAGGCAAGAATATCGTGCTGGCAGGTCCGCCCGGCACAGGAAAGACGACCTACGCCAGAAGCGTCGCCAAGTCTTTGGGCGTCAACCTAACGGTGACAAGCGTCTCTTCATGGTTCGCACAGACCAATGGGTACCTCAACGACATCTGCCGCAAGGTCGACGAGGTATTCTTGGAGGCATCGCAAAATGGCGGCGTACTATTGATCGACGAGCTCGATAGTCTTCCTTGCAGAGATCAATGCGATAGTCGGCATCGTGATTACTGGGTTACAGTCGTCAATCATGTGTTGATGACGCTTGACGGCGCAGTGTCAAGCCCTGCATCCAAGCTGATCATCATCGGCGCGACCAACTATCCCGAGCGGCTCGATGCAGCCTTAACCCGCCCTGGCCGCCTCGACCGCATCGTCCGGATCGATCTGCCCGACGAAGCCGCCATCGAGGGTATCCTCCGCCAGCACCTGGCCGGCGACCTCGCCGACGAGGACCTGGCGCCGCTCGCGGCCATCGGAGCGGGAGCCACCGGGGCCGACATCGCCGGATGGGCTTCCGGCGCCCGCATGGTCGCCATGGCGGCCAAGCGCCGGATGGTGATGGCAGATCTCATCGGTCGGATCGCACCCCCAGAGACCCGGTCGACAGCCGAGCTTCTCGCGGTTGCAAGGCACGAGGCCGGGCATGCTCTGGCGCTGACCGTGAAGGGCTGTGCAGAGGTCTCGATGGTGTCCATCGTCGCCCAGGGAGCCTTCGCAGGACGGACGCTGAGCCGCCTTCGGGATACCAGCAAGATGAATTCGAGCGAGCTCGACGATCTGGTCGTCAGTGTGCTTGCCGGCAGGGCAGCCGACCATCTCTGGGACACCGTCACCTCCGGATCGGCCGGTGGATCGGGCTCGGACCTCGCGCACGCCACCGCCCTGGTTGCAGCAAAGCATGCGAGTTTGGGACTCGGTTCGTCTTTACTTTACAGAGGAGATCAAGAAACCGCGGTGTCGCTCATCCGGACCGACCCTGTCTTTAGGCGACTTTGTGAGGACGATCTCTCCCGCTTGTACGAGATCAGCAGGGATCTGGTCAGCCGGCACACCGACCGGATCGACCGGATCGCGCATCGCCTCGTCGAACGGCGCGTGCTCGGCGGCGACGAGGTCCGCGCGATCATCGCGGGCTCGCCGATGCCCGCCGCCAAGGGCACCCGCAAGGCTGGCACGGGAGGGGTCCATGTCTGACTGCGATCAGGACGCCCGCATCGGCCAGATCGTCACCGCCCTGGTGTCCCTCGGCCGACTGCTGGACCCGGCCGACATGGAGGACATGCTCGGCGCCATCGGCGTCGAGGTCGACACCGGGTGGGAGATCGTCCTCGAACGCCAGATGTCCCGTCGGCCGGCGGGCACCGTCGTCGCCTTTCCCAGGCTGCCGAACCGCGACGATCAATCATGAGCGGCGATCCGACGACGGCTCCGGGGGAGGGGCCAGGCCCTCTAGTGGCACCAGGGAGCGCATCGACGCCAGCATCCGCCCGGCGAGGAGGCGTTTCAGGGGCCGCAGACGCTAACCCACTGAGGGTGAATCGGGATCCGGGCCCGCGATACGTAGTGCGGATCCGTAGTTCAACCCCAACTAAGGCGTTGATTCATTCCCTGGCCGGTCTTACTTCGGAAGGGTGCCGCTCGACCTGGTCCCTTCAGGACGTCGGCATGCACCCGGTGCGGGACCAGCCCGTTCCGCCTTCGGCCCGAAGCCACCCGGCTCCGGAAACGAAGACGGGCACGGCCTGGGAAGGCCGTGCCCGTCAAACGGTCCAGTTGCCGCAGACCGTCGAAATCTTGGCCTCTGGATACCGTCGCAACCAAACCTGTCCGCCTCCACGTTCGAAGCATCGGCGAGCAGGTCATCCGCTAGGACTGAAGGACACATACGATGCGTGAATCCGAGCGTCAACCGGCTCCAGGGAGTCGGAGTGCTGACCCGTGCCCCTCGTACTGGGACCAGGCCGGAGCGACGAGCGCCGCCGCCTGGGTCCGGGGCGCCATGGTGTGGCAGGGCATCGCCACCGACCCGCGAGCCGTCGCCCTCACCGACGAACGCGGCCTGCCCATGCCCTTCTTCGGTCAAGCGATTATCCGTCTGGTCTCGGGTCGGAAAAGGGTCCCCGGTGAGGCCATGGCCGTCGCGCTCCGCTACGCCGGACGGATGCGTCTGCGCCCCGAGGTGACGCGTCTCCGTACCCAAACGGTAAAGGGTAGCGGTAAGGCTTACCAAATATCATTGCTGGACCGTGAGGAGGCCGAGCTCCGGTTCGCATGGTCGAACCTGCTGAAATGCGGGAAAGGCACGCACCTGTCGGACACGGATGGAGATCTGCTGGCCGACGTCGAGCGGCGCCTCGGTAAGCTGATCGCGCACCATCGCCAGGGCGATTTCTTCACGGGCCGGCCGACCGTGGACCAGTTGCTGCAGCAACTCGCGGCCACGTCGATACCTCGCGTCAGGTAGCCGCGCCGCCCCCGC
This sequence comes from Methylobacterium goesingense, assembly GCF_022179225.1. Classification (GTDB taxonomy): domain Bacteria; phylum Pseudomonadota; class Alphaproteobacteria; order Rhizobiales; family Beijerinckiaceae; genus Methylobacterium; species Methylobacterium goesingense. The sequence continues at coordinate 3,613 of NZ_BPQL01000107.1, read as the reverse complement.
GGCCCCTCCGCCAGACATCGCGCGCCCCGGCGACGCGCTCCCCTATCCATGCCTGTCGCGTTTCGATGCGACGGCCCCCCTGTGCCTGGGTGGCTGCAATGACGGACCAAAGCTTCTTTTCCGAAACCCAAGACAAGGCCGACATCACGCTCACGCTGGCCGACCTCGACGTCGCCGCGCGGATCGAGACCGCAATCCGCGGAGGTCCCGTCCGGCTCGTCATCAACGGGCGGCATTTCAAGCCGGTCGGGCGGTACACGAGCCGCAAGGCACGCCGCGCGCTTCCCTGGGAGGCAGAGGGCGAGTTGATGGTCTTGTGGCTGTCCGAGGCCGACGCCCGCGTCTCCGACTACCTCACCCAGCCGCACAAGCTCACCATCCGCACGCCCGACGGCCGGTCGATGGTGTACTACCCCGACCTCCGGCGCGACCTCGTCGACAGGTCCGTGGAGATCATCGAGGTCAAGAAGCGGGCGGACGATCTCCGTCGCGGGCCGGACTACGCGCGGAAGCTCGAACTGGCGCGCCTGGTCTACGCCGGGCTCGGCTGGGCCTTCCACATCGTCGTGGAGGAGGACCTCGGGAAGACGCGGGAGATCGAGAACGCCTGGACGGTCCAGCGCCATCGTTCGGCCCGCGTGACCCGGGCCGAGAGCTTCGCGCTCGCCGTGGCCATCGAGACGGCGGGCGGATTTCTCGACCTAGACAGGGCCGTCACGACGCTCGGTGGCGGCCCTAGGGGGCGCGCCAAGCTGTTCGCCGCAATCGTCCAAGGCGTCGCCGAGACCGACCTCTCGCAGGTGCTGTGCGGAAACTCCGCGATCCGGCTCGCCGGCCGGGGCGACCCGGCCCCGCGCCAGGCCGCCGGCGCCTGACCGGGGAGGGCGGCACATGGCCACGAAGGTCCGACACAAGCTCCAGGAGGAGTGGCACTTCACCGGGGAGGGGGCCTTCCTCCTGACCCGGTTCCTCCCCGAGGACCGCCTCCTGCTGGAGGGCGTGACGGGGCAACGCGAAAAGATCCTTTCCGAGGACGGCCTCAACGTCCTGCGCGAGGACGGCGAGGCGGTCCGCATCCGGCGCACCACCGACAATGCCGGCCACCGCGGACGCTACGACGAGGTCGACGAGGTCGGGCCCGACGGCGCCAGCGACATGGCGAGGGCGCGGCGGTTCTACTGCCGCCAGTACGACCAGAGACCCTGTTCCCTCGGGACCAAGGGGCTCGAAGCCTTCATCGAACGCAACCGCGTGGCCGCGGCGGCACGCGGGATCGCGTGGGTGCCCAGCGGCCCCGCGCTGTACCGGGCGATCACGAAGCGGGGGGAGAGGCATGTCCGCCCGATGCGGGCGATGGAATCCCAGACCGGCAAGGGAAAGCGCGAGCGCTGGCCGAAGGCCGTCTCGTCCATGCTCGAACGGGCGGTCGCCTGGTATTATTCCCTGCGCTCGCGCGACAGGACGGACGCCTATGCCTTCCTGACGCGGTTCATCAAGCGGGCGAACGGCATCGGCCGGGTCCGTCACGGCGGCGCGTGGCAGACCTTGCGTGCCCCGCACTACGAGGTCCTGCGCACCCGGATCGCCGAGGCCGAGAACGAGGAGACGATTGCCGCGAAGCACGACGCCACCGTCGCCCGACGCCGCTTCCGAGGCACGCGGACGACCATCCAGGCGAAGGGCATCCTCGACTTCGTCCTGATCGACAGCACCGTCATCGACGGCTGGTGCGTGCTGGACGACTTCGCCGACGGCACGATCCCGGCCGGACGTCCGACCCTCACCGTCGCGCTGGACCTGTACTCCCGCACCCCTCTGGCGATGCTGCTCACCTACGAGCCGCCCTCGATCTACACGATCATGAGCTGCGTCCTCCTGCTCACGACAAGCAAGCGGGACCTGATCGCGCGGTTTCCGCAATACGCCGACCTCTGGGCCGACAAGTGGGGCAAGCCCGACACGATCATCGTCGACAACGCCCTTGAGCAGATCGGCGTCAGCTTCCAGGACGCCTGCGAGGACGCCGGGATCAGCGTCCGCTGGGCGCCGGTCAAGAACCCCGAGTACAAGGCTCCGGTCGAACGGATCTTCCATACGTTCAACGTCAAGCTTTTCCATAAGGTGCCGGGCGCCGTGCACCTCCCGCCCCACCTCATGTCGCGGTTGGGCTTCGATCCGGCCAAGGACGCGGTCATCAGCAGGTCCGAGGTGGAGGGCCTGATCTACCAGACGCTCCGGGACAGCTACCAGTACGAGCGCCACGCCGGCATCAAGGCCGCCCCCGAGACGCTGTGGCGGGCCGGGCTCGCGAACGGGCGCGAGGTCGTCGACGACCCCAAGCTGCTCGAAGCCTCGTTCGGGAAGGTCGGCGAGGCGCTGCTGACCCGCGAGGGCATCCGCTTCGAGGGCATGAGGTTCCACGATCCCGTGGTCACGACCAGGCTCCTGAGCCAGCTGGCCTACCTCGCGCCCGTGCGTGGCCGGCGCAAGGGCAGCGCGACCGTCAAGGTCAAGATCAAGTACAACCCCGCGGACGTCGGAAGCATCTCGGTCTGGAACCCGGAGAAGGAGCCGCGCAAGGGCTACGATAGCCTGCCGAACACCGACGCCCGCTACACGGCCGGCGGCCTGGGGATGTGGCACCACCGGCGCATCGAGGAATGGGCCAAGGCCGAGGGCCTCGCCTTCTCGACCGACGACGAGCGTTGGGAGGCGCGCAATCGCCTCCGCGTGTCCATCGAGAACGCCGCGCCGCACATCAAGTACGCCGCCATGCGCCGGAAGCGACGGCTTCTCGATCCCCCCAAGCCCGTGCTCGTCGGCGACACGGTCGAGTTCGCCACGGTCGGTCCGGGCGTGCTCGGATCGAAGGTCGCCAACATCCCGACCGCCCCGTTGGCCGAGGTCCGGGAGGGCGACGGCATTCCCGAGAAGGGTCCGCGCCGCGGCGGCAGGAAGGCCGATGCGACCCGGGCACGCAATCGACGCCGGAAGCAGGCCGAGGCGGCGGCGGAGAACGACGCCAGGACCGAGAGGGCGAGCGCGGACAAGGCCGCGGCGGCCCCCGCGGAGGCCGGGCTCAGCCCCGACGCCGCCGACGCCTATTTCGCCGACATGGCCCGTCGGATGGACACGAGGAAGAAGCGCCGCACCACAGGGGATGAGTGAGATGTCCATCGAGGATCGGATCGCGCGGGCCCGCGTCGAGTTCCAGACCTTCCGCCTGTCGAATGCCCTGGTCGAACGCCTCGCCCTGGAACTCGAAGTCCTGCGCAAGGTCGGGGAGGGATCGCGCCTGCTCTGGGAGGGCAAGGGCAGGAAGGGCAAGCGGCTGGAGCAGATGTACCTGCCCGTCATCGGACCCTCGCGATGCGGCAAGAGCACCGGCATCAAGACCTTCATCGAGAACCTGGACGTCGTCGGCAACGACGACGAGATCCGTTCCGTCGTCCACGTCACCCTCTCCGCCAAGGCGACGATCAAGACGCTCGGCTCGGACATCCTGGAGGAGTACGAAGATCCGGAATTCGAGGAGGGCACGGCCACCAAGCTCCTGAGGCGCGCCGCCAACCACATCGAGAAGGCCAAGACGGATCTGCTCATCCTCGACGAG
>NZ_BPQL01000106.1 GCF_022179225.1 Methylobacterium goesingense | reverse complement strand
CAACCTCGAGAACCTCGTCCTCGTCAGCCGGTCGATCCAGGCCGCGGCGCTGGCCCGCACCGACAGCCGCGGGGCGCATTTCCGCGAGGACTTCCCCGACGCCTCGGATCTCGCAACCTCGCACTACACCGTGGTGCGCCAGGCCGGGGACGGGCTCGACGTCGGCATGGAGCCCGTCGCCTTCACCCATGTGCGCCCCGGCGCCTCCCTCCTCGACGCGGCGGCCTGAGGCCGCGCCCCCAACCCGACCGATCTCGGAGAGAGACGCCATGGACCAGTCCCGGGGCCGGCCGCGCGGAGCCGATATCGTCGTCGAGACGCTGGAGCGCCTCGGCGTCCGCCGCATCTTCACCCTGTCGGGCAACCACATCATGCCGATCTTCGATGCCCTGCTGGGCACGGACATCGCGGTGGTTCATGTCCGCCAGGAGGCCGCCTGCGTGCACATGGCCGACGCCTGGGGCCGGCTGACCGGCGAGGTCGGGGTCGCCCTGGTCACCGGCGGGCAGGGGCAGACGAACGGCGCCGCCGCCCTGTTCACGGCCCTCGCGGCGGAGAGCCCCGTGCTGCTGCTCTCGGGCCATGCCGGGCTGTCGGAGATCGGGCGCGGCGCCTTTCAGGAACTCGCCCAGGCCGACATCGCACGGCCGATGACCAAGGCCTCCTGGACGTCCGCCTCCGTCGACACCCTGGCGGACGACATCACCCGAGCCCTGCGGATCGCCCGCGAGGGCCGGCCCGGACCCGTTCATCTCAGCCTGCCGGTCGACCTCCTGGAGGCGCAGGCCGAGACCGCATCCCCGGCAGCCGCCGAGGCGGCGATCCAAGTCGGCGAGCCGAGCACCGACCTCGTCGCGGCGGTGGCGGCGGAACTCGGCCGGGCGCAGCGGCCCTTGATCTTGTGCGGCCCGGTCGCCTGTGGCGCCGAGGGACGCGCCCGGATGACGGCGCTGGAGGCGGCCTCGGGCGTGCCTGTCCTTGGCATGGAAAGCCCGCGCGGCCTCAACGATCCGAGCCTCGGCGCCTTCGCCGAGGTGCTGGCCCAGGCCGATTGCCTCGTGCTCGTCGGCAAGCCCCTCGATTTCACCCTGAAGTTCGGCGAGGCGCCTGCGGTGGCGCCGGCCTGCCGCTTCGTCGTCGTCGACCCCGACCCCGGCCTCGCCGCGCGGGTCGATCCGGCCCGCCTCGCCGTCTCGGGCACGGCCGATGCGCTGCCGACCCTCGCGGCGCTCGCCCGATACCTGGACGCGCGCAGCGCCGGCGACCGGCCCGACGACCAGACCGGCTGGCCGGCTGCCGTGCGGGCGGCGGTGGCCTACCGCCCCCCGGACTGGGACGACCGGCGCGGGTCGGAGGGGCGCCTCCATCCGGTGGAGCTGTGCCGCGGCGTCGCCGCTTTCTTCGACCGGCATCCCGGCGGCACCTTGATCTGCGATGGCGGCGAGATCGGGCAATGGCCCCAGGCCCTTGTGAAGGCGCCCCGACGCCTCATCAACGGTGTCTCGGGCACCATCGGCGCGTCGCTGCCGTTCGCCCTGGCGGCCCGGCTCCACGACCCGGCGGGGCCTGTGGTGGCGGTCCTGGGGGACGGCACCTTCGGCTTCCACATGGCCGAGTTCGACACCGCCGTGCGCTACGGCCTGCCTTTCATCGCGGTGGTAGGCAACGACGCCCGCTGGAACGCCGAGTACCAGATCCAGCTCCGCAACTACGGGCCGGAACGGGCGCGCCACTGCGACCTGCTGAGTTCGCGCTACGATCGTGTCGTGACGGCACTCGGCGGCCACGGCGCCCTCGTCACCCGGGCCGAGGATCTGCCGCAGGCCCTGGAGGAAGCCCATGCCAGCGGCCTCCCGGCCTGCCTCAACGTACTGATCGAGAGCGTACCGGCCCCCGTCATCCGCCGGCCGAAGGCGGGCTGACCGCACATCCCCACCACGGTTTCGACCCAGGGAGGTTCACATGCGCCGACGCGACGTTCTGGCCGGGGGGCTGCTCGGCGCGGGCCTGCCCCTCCTCGGCGGCCTGCGGCCAGCACGCGCCGAGGTGCAGGAGGTCGTCGTCGCCCGCCAGCCGAGCCTCGGGCACCTGCCGCTGATGATCATGGAAGAGCAGGGCCTGCTCAGAAAGCATGCGGCGGCGAAGGGCCTGTCCGGGCTCGGCGCCCGCTTCGTCACACTCGCGGGCGGCGCGGCGATGAACGATGCGCTCCTGTCCGGTTCGATCCAGTTCGTGGCCGGTGGCGTGCCGCCCCTCGTCCTGCTCTGGTCGAAGACGGATGGGACCGCCATGGCGGTGAAGGGGGTGGCGGCGATGAACGCCATGCCGCTCCTCATGAATACGAACGCGGACCGCATCCGGTCGCTGCGTAACTTCACCGACCGGGACAAGATCGCGCTGCCCGCCGTGAAGGTCTCCGTGCAGGCCATGTTCCTGCAGATGGCGGCCGAGAAGGAACTCGGGGAGGCCCGGCGCAACGACCTCGACCGCCTGACCGTGACCCTGTCGCATCCGGACGGCATGGCGGCCCTTCTGTCAGGCCAGGAGGTGAGCGCGCATTTCACCGCCGCGCCGATTCAGGAACTGGAGCTCCGCAAGCCCGGCATTCGCACGATCCTGAACACCTTCGACGTGCTCGGCGGCCCCTCGACCTTCAACGTGGTCTGGGCCTCCGCTTCTTTCGTGGAGGCCAATCCGACCGTCCACGCCGCCTTCATGGCGGCCCTGGAGGAGGCGGTCGAGTCCATCGCGGGCGATCCGCAATCGGCCGCCCAGGCCTATGCCCGTCTTGCCCGCGACGGGTCGGATGTGGGCCTGATCGCGTCGATCCTCGCCTCGCCGCAGGTCGCCTTCACGACGACGCCCCAGGCGATCCTGCGCTACGTCGACTTCATGGCCCGCACGAAGACGATCCGGCGCGGCGCCAAGGATTGGCGCGAACTGTTTTTCGCCAATGTCCACGGCAAGCCCGGAAGCTGAGGCACCAGCGGGGTCCTCGGTTCGAACCGCCGAGACGGTTCACGGGCCCGGCGGCATCGGGTGGCCCCCCTCGCCGCCGAGCGCGTGCGGTCCCTACTCCATCGTCGGCGCGAGCTTCTTGACGCTCTCCACGTCCTCGCCGAGCCAGGCCGCGTTCTTGGCCGTGCCGTCGAAGGTGGCGGAGGTCTTGAACAGCTCGTACTTGCCTTCCAGAGCGTAGGGTTTGCTGCGCTCCAGCAGCGCGGCGACCTTCGCCTTGTCCATGAGCACAAAGGTCTTCACCGCCTCGAAGGCCTGGTCGAGGTCGCGCTGGCTCTCGATGCCGGTGATCACCACGCTGGTCGGCAGGTTCAGGCAGAAGTGCAGATATTCGAGCGGCTTGATCGGCGCGTCGCTCTTCAGGATGACGCCGTCGCCGAAGGTCTTCATGCCGAGCGCCGCGATGCCGTGCTGGACCAGATAGGGCAGCACGAGGTGCCCGAACGAGCGGAAATGCGCGTCCATGACGTTGAGCGGCATCTGCACGGAGTCGAAGTGGAAGCCGCGCTCTTCGGCGACTTCCAGCATCTGCAGGTGGATGCGCGGGTCCTTGTGCCCGGTGAAGCCGATGTAGCGTAGCTTGCCGGCCTGCTTCGCCTCGACGAAGGCCTCCATGGCGCCACCCTCGGCGAAGACCCGGTCGGGGTCGTCGAAGCGCAGGATCTCGTGGTGCTGCACGAGGTCGATGCGGTCGGTGCGCAGGCGCTTCAGGGATTCGTCGATCTGACGCATCGCCTCCTGTTTGGTGCGCCCGTCCATCTTGGACATCAGGAAGACCTTGTCGCGGTAGCCGCCCTGCGAAAGGGCGGCGCCCATACGCAGCTCCGAGCGACCGCCGTTGTAGTCCCAACAATTGTCCATGAAGGTGATGCCGCGCTCGATGCCGGCGTGGATGAGGCGTGTCGCCTCGTCGTCCGAAACCGCGTTCTTGCCGAGGTGAAAGCCGCCCATGCCGATCGCCGAGATCTTCTCGGCGTGGCGGCCGAAGGCGCGGTAGAGCATTTCGCCGCGCCGTTCGCCGGGATCGGTGACCAGGGGCAGGTCGGCCGGGTCCTTCGGACGGGTGTTGGGCAAGCCGGGCGCGGTCACGGCTGCACCTGCTGGTGAGGTTGCGGCGAGGCCGGCGCCGAGTGCGGCGCCCTGTAGGAAACTGCGGCGTTCCATGGTCGGTCTCCGTGTCGAACGAGGGCGATATCGAAGTTGGTCGGCATCCTAGACCTCTCCGGCGGCGAGGATGCGGGCGGCGTGGAGCCAGCGCAGGGCGGCGCAGGCCGCGCCGTAACCGTTGTCGATGTTGACGACCGTGATGCCGGGGGCACAGCTCGCCAGGATGGCGTCGAGGGCCGTGCGACCGCCCTCCGCGACGCCGTAACCGACGGAGGTGGGCACCGCGATCAGCGCGCTCGACACGAGGCCGCCGACGACGCTGGGCAGGGCGGCATCCATGCCGGCGGCCACGATGAGGATCGGGTGCGCGCGGATCTCGTCAAGGCGCCGGGTCAGCCGCCACAGCCCCGCCACGCCGACATCGGCGAAGAGCGTGCTGGCGACACCCTGGTAGGCCAGCGTGCGCTCCGCCTCCCGCGCCACGGGAATGTCCGAGGTGCCGGCCGCCACGATGCCGATGCGGGCGGGGCCGGCGACCGTGCGGCGCGAACCGAACATCGCCGTGCGCGAGACGGCGCAGTAGTCGATCCGCGCCCGATGCGCTGCCGCGAGCGCCGCGTGCTTGTCCGGATCGAGGCGCGTCAGCAGCAGGGACGCATCCCGCGCCGCCGCGGCATCCAGGATCGCGTCGATCTGTTCGGCCGACTTGCCGGCGGCGTAGATCGCCTCTTCGAGGCCGATCCGTTCCGGGCGCGCGAAGTCGAGCACGAATTCGTCCGCGATGCTCATGACGCGCTCCCCGTCAGGAAGGCGCTTCCGGTCCGGTAGGCCATGAATCGCACGGGGGCATCCGGCAGACCCACCGGGTTCTCGGCGCCGATGCGCGCGGCGAGGACCGCGCGCGCGCCGCCATCAAGCCGTTCGAGGCTGTTCGGGTCGAGTTCGACCACGATGCCGGCCGCTCGGACACGGCAGCGCACCGCCCGCTTCGGGTCAATCGCGGCGCCGAGGGCCGCGCCCACCAGAGTTTCCACCCGATGGATGAAGGCCAGGGTCTCGGGCTCGATCCGGGTGCCGGTCTCGACCCGGCTCGACAGGCAGGGCGCCGCCGGCAGGTCCGAAACCGCGCCGAGGCCGAGATCGCGTGCGAGGGCCCGCACCGACGCCTTGTCGAACCCAGCCTCGATGTAGGGATGGCGGACGCCGTGCTCCCGGGCGGCGTCGAGGCCGGGGCGATACTCGCCGAGGTCGTCGAGGTTCGCGCCAGAGACCATGGGGCGGTCCGTCACGCTCCGGATCGTGCCGTAGAGGTTCGTCTTGCAGAAGAAGCACCGGTTCACCGGGTTTGCCCGGTAGTTCGGATCGGCGAACTCGCCAGCCTCCACCACACGGAGCGACCAGCCGCTGCGATCCGCCTCCGCGCGCACGCGCTCGGTCGCCTCCCCCGGCACGGCGGGCGAGGCTGCGTGCACCATCAGCGCGCCATCGCGGCCGAGGACGCGGTGCGCCATCGCGGCCAGGGTGAGGCTGTCAACGCCGCCACTCACCGCGACAGCGAGCGGCCCGATCTCGCCAAGTACAGCCCCGAGTTGATCGCGGGACACGGCGCTCATGCCTCGTCCTCCTGCGTACGCAGGGCTAGCTGCTCGGCCGCCCGGCGCAGGGAGGCGCGCGCGGCGTGGCTTTCGCCGGCCAGGGCGTCGTCGGATTCCGCTTTCGCGGTCGCCCCGCCCGGCCGCTCCACCACCTTCACGCGCACCGGCCGGCCCTCGACGGTGACGGTCAGCGACCGGCGTGGCAGGGCAGCGCCCGAAACCACATGGTGGCGCAGACCGATGGTGGTCGTCTCGGTGAAGCAGGCCGCGATCGCGGATTCGAGGGCGCTGGCCCGGGCGAGCGCGCGCACATGGGTCATCATGCGGCCCTTCTTGCCGAAGACGGGCATCTGCACGACGTCGAAGATGTCGGGATGCGTACGCAGGCGGTCGAGCCCCATGGAGAGTTCCTCGGCGGACTGATCGTCCACCTCGAATTCGATGATCCCGAGTTCGCGGTGCTCGGACTGCTTTCCGGTTGCCGGGGCCTCCGCATAGGCCAGCACACGCAGACAGTTCGCGATGCCGGGCAGCGTCTTGGTGCCGAAGCCGATGCCGGTGGCCGCAAGCGTGCGCGGGGACGCCGGCGCGGGCGGGGCGCAATCGCGCAGGTGGCGCAGGATCGCGGCGCCGGTCGGGGTCACGCGCTCCCCCGGGATGCCGTCGTCGAGGGTGGTGAAACCCTCCAGAAGGAGGGTCGTGGCCGGAGCCGGTACCGGCAGCGGCCCGTGCTGCGTCCGCACCCGGCCCGACCCGAGAGGCAGAGCCGATACGCTCGCCGCCGTAATCTCGAGATGCGCGATCAGGTGCGCCGCCGCCACGATGTCGGCGATGGAATCCCAGGCGCCGACCTCATGGAACTCCACCGCGTCCACCGCGATGCCATGGACGCGGGCCTCGGCTTGGGCGAGGTGCGTAAAGATGCCGATGGCATGGTCCCGGACGGCGGTTGCGAGAGGTGCCCGCTCCAACTCGCCGCGGATCTGCGACCAGTGCCGATGGGTGTGAGTATTCGGGTGATCGTGATCGTGCGCGTGATCATGCTCATGATGGTGCGCCGTCCGATCCGACGCACCTGACCGGGCCACGACGAAGCGGCGCCCCGCCAGGATCCCGTCGTTGTGGCGGATGCACTCGCAGGAGACCTCCGGCAAGGCCATCCGGATGCTCGCGAGCACCCCGGCCTCAAGCTCGGGAAAGGCGTCGAGGAGGGAGGCGGCGAACATGTCGCCGGCGACACCGCCGAGGGCGTCGAGATGAATCTGCATGCGGTCTGGCGTTCACGGTCCGTGGCGATGGAACGTGACATCGGTCGGAAAGGTCCGCCGGCAAGCGCGCCGCGACGGGGACCGAAGGCCGCAGCGGGTCCGCCCTCAGTCGATCCGGATCACCGTGGGACCGGTGCGACCAGGACCCAGGGCGCAGGTGCAGGAAATTCCGCTGCCCGGCGCGGCCCCCTTCCGCACCAGCGTCTCGCAGGTGAGGAGGTGCTTGAGGAGGGCCGCCATCTGGCCGACCTGATAGGGCTTCTGCATCACCGGGATCGCATTGTAGGTGGCAGCGATCCCGCTCGTCCCGTAGCCCGTGGCGAAGATGAAGGGAATGCAGCGCTCGAAGAGCACGTCTGCGATCGGATAGCTCACCGTCTCGCCGAGGTTCACGTCGAGGATCGCCATGTCGAAGGCCTCGTGTCGGGCGAGCGCCAGCGCCTTTTCGAGGCGCATGGCGACGGTGACCTCGCAACCAAGGTCGAGGAGCATGTCCTCACCCAGCATCGCCACCAGGCTCTCGTCCTCCACCAGGAGAACGCGTCGTCCCTCCAGATTGCTCATCGGGCGTCGCGCCCCAGGACGACGTCGCGGCCGTGCCAGCCGAGCGTCGTCCTGGGGCGCGA
>NZ_BPQL01000105.1 GCF_022179225.1 Methylobacterium goesingense | reverse complement strand
CCCCTCGCTCGTGGTGACCAAGTCCAGGTCACCACGAGCGAGGGGGCGAAGGTCGGGCGGCCGCTGAGTGGCCTTCCTAGTGCTTGAGCGGGGAACGGCGCTTGGGCGCACGAGGCAGAGACGGCTTGTGCTTGCCGTTGAGACGCCGGGGCTCGTAGCGGTCGGCGCGCCTTGGCCGGTCGTCGGACATAAGGTCCTCAACATCCACGTGCTTCGCCACGGGGAGACGCCCGATGGTAACCGCACGCTTCTGGCCGGTCAGGTTCCACTGCCGATAATACGAGCGTACGGTCTGGGGGTCCCTGCCAGTGAGATCGGCGGTCACGAACACGTCGTAGCCGTCGATGCCGAGCCAAGTGATGGCTGTATGGCAGAGGACATGCGGATCGGCGTGGTGATCAAGCCCGGCATCCGTCATCACGTCCCACCAGAAGTGATAGGGGAAGGAGCGGTAGGGCTTGCCCTGACTCTCCCCGCGCGGCTGGTGCAGCACGTGCTTGATACCGCGGGCGAGATCCTGCTTCCGCCATCCCTTTGCATGGACCAGGAACTGCATTCGCATGGCGGATGTCAGTCTGGGCTTGCCCTTGTTCACGTCCTCCGCGTAACCGGCTCGATGGATCAGCCCGCGCTCGATGTCGATGCAGCCGCGAGCGGGATGGAGCCTCCAAGATAAGCCATAGGAGGCATCGATGCGGGTGCCGCTGTACACCCCGATGATGATGAGGCGCCTCACGCACTCGCGCTGAGCGATGGTTACGGCGTCATGCCGAAAGCGCCGGGTCGTCGTCAGACCGGTTTCCGGATCAACGACTGTGACGGTCTTCCACGTTCCGGTTTGCGGGTCGATCACGTAGCCGCGGCATGCCATGAGCATCCGCGCCACCGTTTCGCGTGTGAAGAAGCCGTGCCTTGCGGTGGGCGCCGGGGGCAGCTTCGGGTCCGGTGACCAAGGCAGGCGAGCGTTCTCGCTGTAGAGTCGGATCGCCATCCTGAGGTGCACCAAGTCCTTGTGCGCCGTGGCCCGCGAAATCATCCTTTCCTCGCCGACGTCTACGAAACGCTGGTCCCTGATCGTCCCGGCGAAATCCAGGTAGCGGGCTGCGTTCTTACGGGTGAAATGAGCCAGAAGGTGCCCGGGGAAATACTGCTCGATCCGGGACAGGCTGCGCTCGTAGTTCTGAAAGGTCTGCCAATCGCGGAGCGAGGCACCGGCGTCCGGCTTCCACTCGCCCCGGGCATACTCGATGGCTGCCTGGATCGGGACCTCGTGGGGCGCGATCATCCCTCGCCGCCCTGCCTCTTCGCACATGATGGCCAATCGTGCGGCGTCCTGGGCTTCCTGCTCGGGCCGGTCACCTGACAGGTAGAGCGTGTGCCAACGCCCGCGGTATTGGTACCGCCAGGTACCCGGCGCGTCTGGATCGGAGCTGCGGCTGGGCCGAACCTCGATTCGGACCGAGCTCGGATCGACGGCGTGTCTGGGCTTACCAGCCAGAAGGGCCGTCTGAAGCGCAGCCTGCTGCACGGCCTGGAGGTCGGCCGTAGCCGTCGAGGGAGGGGCGAAGTTGTGAATCACCGCCGAAGCCGGCTGAGAAAAATGGCTCAGAGGGCTCGGGGTGATTTGTGTGCCGGTCGACATAGTTGTACCTTACGCAACTGGTCGGTCCCGCATTTCTGCGGCACCGGTTGAAGGAGACGAAAGGGACCCGCTGCTCCGCAAAAAGTGAGGGTCCCTAACGCCGGCTCATTCACGGCCCTCGGGCCGCTAAACCCTGGTCGCCTCCTAAGGCTGCCAGGGTTTTTTGTGCCTCACTCCCTGCAGGTGCCTCTCTGGAGGCTCCAGAGCATCGCATCCTGCAGGGCTTCGAGATCGGCCGGCGAGGCACGATCCGAGACAGCCTGGCGGCGGCCGACGCCCGCAGGCGCCAAGTCTCCGCAAGTACCCATCTTTCGAAGGGCTGCCCGGTTCGTCAGGATCTTGCCGGCGACCACGACGACCTGAAGCTGGCCGTCCCGGACCGCGGTCCGAAGAGAAGACACCGTCAGAGGACCGTTAGGCCACATCAACGCCGCTGCCTCGGGCAAAGTCAGTAATTCGTCGTCGTCCCACTCGATTTGGCTTGGTCTTGCCGCCACTCGTGGGGGAATTCGAAGTCCCGTCATCGCTTGACCCTTTTCTGATTGATAATCCTGAGAACCGCAATGCCGGCTGAAGCTGTCGAAGCCCCGATAATGCCGGCTTATGGGCGCGTTACGCCTTGAAAGACCCTGTAAATAGTTAAGATGCCAAGGATCTATGCTTATGCAGACCATATGTTTTTGCGGGGACAAATGATTCTCCGTCATCTTGTCCCCATTTGGCCGCACGGGTTTGCGGACCGGATCCGTTGGCAGCTGGAATCAATGAGTTGGTCCGGGAGCGTTCATTCCTCGGGGACAAAAAATCGATTCTCCGGCTTTGTGCCCCAACGCCTGGCTTTGGGCGGCTTCAGGCCGTTCTCGGGTGCCCCAGGCGGTAATCTTTGAGCGTTCGGCGCGCTTGTCGGCAGTCCGCCAACCTTCCTGTGGACAACCCTGCCGACCCCAGCGGGCGAAGCTTGTCGCTCTTCCGCCGGGGTTCAACGGCGCATCCATCAGGTTGGCGAGGTGCAGACGGGAAGCGCCTGGCCGGGGAACGAGACGACGTTGCCAGCGGCCTTTCGGTGCTTGCGCTCCAACGCAGCCTCCTGTGCGACCTGCATGCCCAGGTCGACCTCAACCAGGACGGCGCCGATCAGGTCGTCGAAGGTCTGCGGGTCGTGATTGAGGGCGCGCCTTGCCCTCAACAGGCCGAGCATGACCTGGGCGATCCGCTCGTCGGGGTCCTCAAGCATTGGGACCTCCCTTGCCGGACACGCGAGCCGGCTTGGCGCCCCCGACCGGTGAGCCGGCGATGATCGCGCGGACCTCATCCCCGCCCATCACCCGGCGTTCGACCAAGCGTCGGGCGATCCGGTCGATGACGTCGGTGTTACGGCTCACCAAGTCGCGGCTGATCTCGTACAAACGGGAGAGGTCGTCCTCGACCAGACGCCTGAACGTGGGGTCGACCCGAAGTAGCGCCAACGCGTCCGCTTGGTCGCCACGGTAGAGCAGCGATTGCCCCAGGCCCCAAGACGCGTGCTTCCCGGCCACGAGAGCCGTAGCGTGCGCCAGGTCCGAGCCCGAACCGCCCGCCGAGCCTGCAGTGACGGCATCCCACTGCTGATCGGCGGCGCGACCAGCCAGGACGCTGACAATGAGGGCGTCGAGGTTGGTCACCGACATCACTGACGTGTCGTTGTTCAGTCGGCTCAGGGTTCGTCCTGCAAAGGCCCCCTGCGCGACCAGAGAGACCGTTCTGACCTCTCCGACATTTTGGGTCTCCAAGATCACCGCATGACTGGCTTCGTGCCTCGCAACCGCAAGTTGCTGCGCTGGCGTGCGAGTTTCCGGCGGTACGATCCGACCGATGAGGTCCGCCAGAACCATAGGACGCTTGCCGGCGGTTGCGACCATACGGGCGCCGGCAGCCCATCCGGCGATGTCGGCTCCGGTGGCGCCGGCGCCAATGGCCGCGATGGGCGCGAGGTCTTGATCGGCGAGGGCGCCTGCGAGGTGCTGGCGCAAAATGCCCTCGATTGCTTGCTCGTCCGGCAGATCAATCCTCACGACCCGGTCGAGGCGTCCAGGCCGTACGAGGGCGGGGTCAAGCCTTTCCGGGAAGTTGGTCGCCCCGATGATGACAAGCTTCGATGCCGGGCTCGATACTGCACCATCCAATGTCATCAAGACGCGATTTACAACAGTTACCCAGTAGTCGCGATGACGACTATCGCAGGACTCTCTATTTGGTAGGCTATCTAGCTCATCAATGAGCAAGACTCCCCCGTTTTGAGATGCTTCTAAAAATACCTCGTCGATCTTCTTGCAAATATCGTTGAGATATCCATTCGTCTGAGCGAACCACGAGGACACGCTTGTCGCAGTAATACGTACGCCGAGAGACTTAGCAATACTGCGCGCTAGCGATGTCTTGCCGGTTCCGGGCGGCCCAGCCAAAATGAACCGCGTTCCCGCTGCTGGCCATGGCGCTCCACGCCGATGTGCCTTGACGGCCTCGACCAGAGCCCTGGCGTGATCTCCTGCTGGCCCATAACCCCAGGTATCCTCGACGAGGGGAACGTCGGCGAGGTCGGAAGAGGCTGCCCGCTTCGAGGTCGAAGCTACCTTCAATCGTCGGACGCAGTCCCGAGCCGAGCTCCCCTTGCGGATGCAGCTCGTGATCTCGTCGAAGCTCAGGCCCTGGACGATGTCGGCGGGTAAGCGGCCGGCGGGGCTCCCGGTGACGAGCCGGATTGTCGCCCGGAGAGCCTTGGGGGTAGGTGACTTCAGTTCGATGCGAAGGTCGGCAGCAGTGACGAGGGGCGCCGGCAGGTAACGCTCGGGTGCGGTCGTTACGCCGACAACGCTGCGTCCTGCCCCCAAAGCCGATGCAACACTGTCTCCCCCGACAGAGGCATTGTCGCTAATCTTCTTGGATCCATCTCGCTTAATTACCTCCGTCCAGGCCCTTAACGAAGTCAGTGCGTGGGCGATGGGACCGATCCAGTCCGGTCCGGGAACGCTCACGACCAGGGCAAGGCTCGGGGGTGCCTGAATGCGGGCGAGGACCTTCGGCGGCAGCATCGCGTGCAACATGCTGATCGCGAGAACGGTGGAGACGCTGGCCGAGGCCAACACCTCCTCCGGCGTGGGCGGCTTGCCTTGGTCATTGGTGGACTCGCCGTACACGGGATAGCCGTCGTCGTAGGCGTCCTTGAATTCCTGGCCCGTCATGCGGGGGATGCGCTTCAGGGCTTGGGCGGGGGTCTTATTCTTGCGCATGGTGGCAGCCTCCATCGAAGGGCCGCCGAGCGCATCCATGCGCGCCGGTCAGGCCCCGGGGGGTGTCTCGGATTGGGTGAAGGGTGTGCCGGCTGCAGAAGGGCAGCCTGGCCGAAGGCGCGCTATTCGTTCCGGGCGATGGCTAAAGGTCATGGTCCGCTCCTGGGGATTTTGTTTCATTGCGTGTCGGGGTCGCCCGGGTCCCAACCGTCAAAGTCGACCCGGCGGGCGGATGCGGAGACCTTGATGCCAGGCGGGGACGCGGCCGTTCGCTGGCGCAGCCTTTCGGCCTGCTGCTCCGCCTCGATCAACACGGCCTTGCCGAGGGCGACCAGGACGGCGGCGGCGATCCGGGCATACGCTTGCGGCGGGAAAGTCTCGGCGGCCTGGGCCAGCCTGCGGAAGATCTCCCCGATGTGGCGTGCCGTATCCTCACTATCCGGCGGGGGCCCCGTGAAGGAGGATCGGCCGGACGCTCCAATGGCGTCCGCGTGGTCGGTGATGACGTCGGTCATGGCGGCCTCTCGGGCCGCCGGACGCAATCGCGTCGGTCAGGCCCCTGGGATGGTCCGGGAAACGGGCACGGTCCTGCCGGTGGGCAGGCAGCGGCGTTTCGCTATGGGGTCACGGGGTGGCACGACTGATCGGGTCCTGGGCATCGATGCCTGTGAACGGATGGCGAACAGGTGCAGCTGGAACGCGCGTCAGTCAACAGGCCTGCGTGGTTCCTGGCCGCTATCGCGCAGCTCAATTTTTGAAGTCAGTGGATTGTTGTGGAAGATACCCTCAAGTCCAGGAGAACTCCCGAATTTGTCAAAGGAGACCGATCCAAACTAACCGCCGCAATAACCTGGCGCGGAATCTTTTTGGGTGACGCTTCGACGCAAATCGATGGCGTAGGTCGCGCTGTGCTGAGATGAGGCGATAATTTCATCTCGATCCCCCGTTTCGCACCTAGGCGAAAACGCCAGCATCCGGCGGTCCAGCACTCGATATCGGTTGGAGAACCAGGCCACCGAACCGTTTCACATAAGCTCCGCCCGCTTCCAGCTCATCAATGAAGCTTGCGGCTTTCTCGGTCGTGATTGCAGCTATCACTTGTCCCTTCCGACCGACCGAAGCTGCGCAACGGAAGAATTCCCTCAGACTTTCAGCTTCCATCGCCTGCTGTCCCGGCTCGTCGAATATAGCTAGGCTCAGGTGCTCACCGCGAGGCGGTACCGCCACCGCCATCAATGCGAGATAATAAGCCCACTTGAGCCTGATCCCATCGCTGGCGGAAAGTTCGAAGCCGAGCTCTTTCTGACGAACCTCGCCGTCCTCCTCAACCTCGCGGATGGGTCTAAAATTATCATCTGACAGCTCGATCTCGCTTGGGCTGTAGCTTTTAAATCCGTACTGCTTGCACTGAACCTGTATAAGCTTCAGAAACATCTCTAGCTTTGACTTGTCATCAGAACCAATATCCTGATGCTTTAATGATGAGAGCGCCTCGCGGGCTCGAAGTAGGTGCCGAGCTACGGATTGGGCCTCGTCCGTAAGCGCATCCACGTTGCCGCGCGCGAGGGTCAGTCGGTCGATGCGAGATTGCAGCCGAACCATCCGCTCGATCAAGGTACGGGACTTCGACGAGGAGGGTTGAATTAGCGACTGTCTCAACTCCCTAATGCGCTGCCTCGCTTCGGTTGCATCCGAAGTGACGGCCGCATATCGCCTGTCGATATCTGTTTGTTGATTGCGGCTTGCGGACAAGCTAGCGGTATACAGTTCAAGCTGCGATTTAATAAAATTTATATTCTCTTCGAGCGCCATCGCTCTGACTGGAACTGTTGGAAGTAGCTCGGCATCTAGATCTTGATGACAGGTAGGACACTTGTGATCATCAGAAGCTGAACCAAGCACCGATCCGAGTTTCCGAAGTTTCTTTGCATCCTGATTTCGTGACAGATCGGTTTGGAGCGTCGCTATGCGTAGGGTGATCGCCTGGGTGTCGTCGCGGCTCGCCATCCATTCCTGCCGGAGTACCTCCATCCCAGCCGTAAGATTTTCCAGAGAGGCTCGCCGCTCAGCCAGTTCACGCTCCATGTCCGCAGCGACCGCTTCGGTCTCGGGCAGTTCCTGGGCTTCGAGACGGTCGAGCTCTTCGCGGGTCTCCGAGAGATCGGCCTCAAGCAGTATCCACTCCTGATCGGAGAATGTTTCAATGCTCAGCTTAGGGTCGTCCACGAACTCCCGCGTGGGCTCTTCCTGCAATGCAGCTACCCTCATCCCGGGGCCCGCCCGTTCGATGGCTTCCTTTCGAAGGTCCTTCCAGCGTTGTTGAAGTTGCGCGACCACGGTCCGAAGTTCGGCATGCTTCCGCCTAACATGGCCCACCTGTAAGTCGAGAAGGAACTCCAGAACGCGCCGATTGACATCTTGGATGCTAAACATGGTTGGAAGCGGTCCTTGGATGGCAGACCACCCACGCTTCTGTTCCACGAACATCATAGGGAAGATGACCTCAAGGTAGAGCGGCACCTCGCCGCCATCGAACTGTGTCACCATAGGCAGCTTCCAGCCGATGAATTCGGCCAGAAAACGGTGAAAGCCAGCATCCCGCTTGGCTGAGCCCGCATCGTGCAGATAGAAATCGCGTTCCGGCCCCGCTGCGAATTCTTTGGATGCTCCGGAAACCAGGGTCGCCCGGACAAGCTTCCGGTCACTCCCGCCGATAATATCTCGGCGTATGCGCACGTGTGCCGTCGCGTTCTGTATGGTGAGTTCCACGAACGACTCTATCACCGTCGCGTACGGCGTGTCCGGCAGCGCATGTATTTTTTCCCGCATTGCGTAGGGAAGTGGGACTTCGAGTCGAGGACCCAACATCCGCTCAAGTCCGAGTGCGTAAATGATAGCTTGGAGGCAAGTGGATTTCCCTCCCGAGTTCGGTGCCATCACGACGTTCAGCCCGGGGTAAAATGGAATCTCAGCTGCAAAGGTCTCGGCGGCCGTTCGAGAGACAAGCGTCAGTTTGGTCAGCTGGAGCATACGCTTAGGCCTTCGACGAAATGAGGCGCGTCACCAGCGTCTCCGTGATGGCCGATCCAACGGACAACAGTGCCGCCTTCTGTTCAACAAGGGCGTCTTCGCATTCCCCAACCGCCTTGGCAGCCGTCTCGCCCTTTGTCGTAAGGTGAACGCCAATCCGGTCGCTGACGGTGGTCCAGTCCGCAAGCTTGTCACCCACCATGAGATCAAGTGCACGGGCTAGGGCCGGTTCGACGCGCACTCGCCATGTAAGTTCCGAACGCTGCCGATGCAGAATTGCATCTAAGCTCCTCAGCGCCTCCGCCGACTGCACGGCATCCGATAAGACATAAAGCTTGGCCAATGAAGCTCTTTTACCGCGAGAGCTAGCGAGAAGAAGCAGTATCAGAGAAACACGCCATCTGATGCGCAGGTCTCCAGGAACCGGCGTGGGTCTCTCTCGAAAGGAGAATGCTGTAGCTGTGCCTATATCTGCCATTGGTGAGCGATCAATTGAAATCGAGTGGGCAGCGCATCAACCAGTCGCTTAGCGCGCCGTGGGAGAGGTCTTGCTTCATGGCGTGGGAAAGGGTCGGAAGATCTTGTTTGATCCCCTCAGATATCCTGTCGAGACTTCCTACAAGTTGCTCACGGGGGGCATTTCCAGAAGCGCCGACAAGTAGCAGATGTTTTTCCTCGGCCGCTATTGTCCGATACGCCTGTTCCCAAATCGTAGGGTGATCGAGGCGCAAAGCATTAAGGGTGTTTTCGTGATGAATTAAACTTCGGATGAATTGCACCTTCTTTTGTTCAAGTATTTCCGGGGAGGCGCCGGGAAAAGCATGCGACAATTTCCTCAACAAAGTCTCTGACGCAGATGACGTGGCCGCTCGTTTAACTATTTCCTGATCGGTTTCCGGAACGACTATAGGCGGCCCTACAGTCTGGTTGCGCAGGACGTCGATCTGCGTCGCAAAATCCTCTTGGCTGTGAACCAGCGCCTGGAACGATGCGTCGAGAAACGACAAGCCCTTGGCAGCCACCTCGCTACCTTTCTTCCTTACATGCGCTATCACCGATTTGTCGTCCAAAAACGGGCAAAGCAGCAGCCAACGTTTAACTTTCACACCATTCAGAAGCGTTTCAATTAATTCACAATTCGTTTGAAGTTTAGGAAGATCGCGTGTCGCCTTCCCCTTCATCCGGCTTGAAGCTTTTGCTGTATCGACAGTTTCCTCCGGTGCGTAGCACTGAATAAGGCAGCCATCAGTTGTAAAAAACTCTAGGCCGCCGTCTCCCCGCACCTTGTCCGGCACTCTCTGAACGTTCACAGCCCCATGCCGGAGCTGCACGAGCCTGAAAGCATAGTCCTGCCATTCCGTGCCGCCCCAAATTCGGGGATACCGTAAAATCATCCTGCTTCTCCAGAGAGATATCCTGCCGTTTGGCTCCCTTCCTGGCAACACAATGAAGCGTCACAATCACAGCTTAACTCCGGTCTCCACACTCTTAGACTCAGTTATGAATGCTCTCCCCTCTGCCTCAGGCCGCGGCGACCACCGGCAGTTCATCGGCCCGAGTTGTGTATCGAGGCGAGCGCATCTCGAATTTGGTCGACCACTCCCTCTTTGGTGTGAGCCCTGCCGCGCCCGGTACGACCGCTCCCCGACCGAACCGGCGATTGCAGGCGTCGAGGGCGGCCATCAGCGCCGCGCCCTGCTCGCGGTCGATCTGCCCGAGCCCCGGCAAGGCCCGCTGCGAGGCTGCCAAGGGCACGAGGTCCGTGGTGACGACCCCGGCCTTGGAATAGCGGAAGCCGTCCTTCCAGGTCTTCCTGACGCCGTGCAGGCACGCCTTCACCAGCACACGGGTGTCGTTCGACGCCTCGGGCAACGTCACCACCGTCGATACCGAACGCTGAGGCCGGTCACGGTCGTGCTCCGAGGTGTGGAAGAAGACCGTGACGTGATCGGTTCCGAGCCGCTCCCCCCGGAGCTTCTCCCCGAGCCTGGCGGCGTGGGCGGCGACCGCCTCCTCCATGGTGGCGAGATCCTCGACCCGGTTCGAGAAGCTTCGGGTCACGGCGCAGCCCTTCCGGGTCGGGGCGAGCGTCTCCAGGTCGAGGCACGCCTCGCCGCGGAGCTCCCGCACCAGACGCTCCCCGACCACGGTCATCGCCTTGCGGGCGACGCGGGTGTCGAGGTCGCGAACGTCGGCGGCGCTGTCGCATCCGAGTGCCTCCAGCCGCCGGGTGTTGGCCGGCCCCACGCCCCAGATGTCGCCCACCGGCACACGGATGATCCAGTGGTCGTACTGCTCGGGATCGGTCAGGTCGCAGACCCCGCCGAGCTCCGGGTTCTTCTTGGCGACGTGGTTTGCGAGCTTGGCGAGCGTCTTAGTGGGGCCGATCCCGACGCAGGTTGGAATGCCCGTCCAGGCCCGCACGGTCGCCCGCATGTCACGGGCGAGGGCTTCGCGATCCGACTCGCGCACGTCGGAGATGTCCAAAAAACTCTCGTCGATGGAGTAGACCTCGATGCGGGGGGAAAAGCTCCGGTAGACCGCGTTCACCCGGGCCGACATGTCGCCGTAGAGGGCGTAGTTCGAGGAGTAGACCCGGACGCCCTGCTGGCGGCACATGTCCCGGATCTTGAACCAGGGCTCGCCCATGCGGATGCCGAGCGCCTTGGCCTCATTGGTTCGGGCAATCGCGCAGCCGTCGTTGTTCGACAGCACGATCACCGGCAGCCGGGCCAGCCGCGCGTCGAAGACACGTTCGCACGAGCAGTAGAAGCTGTTGCCGTCGGAGAGGGCGTAGGCCCGGGCGGTCATTCGCAGCGGCGCCCGGCACAGACGGAACCGGACACGACACCCCAGACCTCGACGAGCGCGTCAGGTGCCAGCCGGTACTCGGGGAAGCGCGGGTTGGCGAAGTGCAGGGTGATCTTGGGGCCCTGCCGCTTCCAGACCTTGAACGACCGCTCGCCGTCGATGTCGACCACGACGATGTCGCCGTTTCGGGGGGTCAGCGACCGGTCGACCACGGCGAGGTCGCCGTCGAACAGGCGTGCCAGGATCATGCTGTCGCCGGCCACCCGCACTAGGAAGGTCGCCGGCCGATTGACGATCAGCAGGCGCTGGAGGTCGATCTCCTCTTCGACGAAATCGTCCGCCGGGCTGGGGAAGCCGGCCCTGACGGGCCGCGCCAGGAGGGGAATCGGGATGGGCAAACCGATGATGACGTCGATGACCTGCATGATGTCGCTCCCGTAGGTACGAACAAAAGCAGAACATGCGAATGGGGTTCCGCGCAAGCGGCTACGCTTGTGCCTTCGTTGGGCGAGGGGATCACCCATCGTCGATGGCATATATGGACGGGTCGTCCGGCACCTTTACCTGGGCTCGCCCGGAACGGTCCGGGCCAAATTTGATTGACATCTCTGGCGACGGCAACACCCGATTGCGACAGGGATCGGCAATCGATGTGGCATGACGGTGTGGTAGCGTGACGAGACTGATTCAGTGCTTGGGACATGAGAAGCGGAACCCGGTGAGCCAATCTCGTGGTCCGCTCGATCCCGCAGGTGCCGACCGTTGAGTTCCGATCCGTCCCCATTGATACTCGACACGTTTCCCACCGGCGGCACGGCCGGCAGGCTCTTCAGGAACCATCGGTGGGCCGAGGCGTCCCTCGGATCCCCCGATGCCTGGCCCCAGGGCCTTTCGACACTCGTGCGGGTGATGCTCAACTCTGGTCAGCCCATGTTCATCGCGTGGGGACCGGAGCGTATCCTGCTCTACAACGACGGCTACTCGGAGATGCTCGGGCAACGCCACCCGGCCGCGTTCGGCCGGCCGTTCTTCGAGACGTGGCCCGAGGTCCGCGAGTCGGTCGGGTCGCTGATGGATCGCGTGTTCGCGGGCGAACCGATCCACATGGACGACCTGACGCTCACCCTCCACCGGAACGGGTATCCCGAGGAAACGCACTTCGCATTCTCATACACCCCGGTCCCCGACGAGCACGGGTCAATCAGCGGCCTGTTCTGCGCCTGCACCGAGACGACCGTGCGGGTGAACGACGAGCGGCGGCAGGTGGTGGCGGCGAAACGCGAGCGCGACCGTCTGTTCGAGATGAGCCGCGACCTCTTCGGCGTCGCGACCTTCGACGGCTACCTCACCTCGATCAATCCTGCCTGGTCCAGACAACTCGACCGCTCCGAAAAGGACCTGCTGGCCCGTCCGTTCTCCGACATCATCCACCCGGACGACCTGGCAGCGACCGGTGATGTCGTCGCCAAACTCCGGAGCGGGAAGGCCGTGCACCAGTTCCACGTCCGGCTGCTCAAGGCAGACGGGACGCCCATCGCCTTCGCATGGTCCGCCGTCCCGGAAGCCGATGCGGGCAGCGGCAGCTTCTATACGGTTGGTCGGGACATCACCGAGGAGCTGCGGCGCGAGGAGGTCCTTCGGCAGGGTCACAAGATGGAGGCGGTCGGCCAGCTCACCGGCGGGCTGGCGCATGATTTCAACAACCTCCTCCAGGCTGCCCACGGCAGCTTCGACCTGATCCTCAGCAAGCCCGCCGACGCGGAACGCGTCGCGAGGCTGGCCCGGAACGGCCTGCAGGCGACGGAGCGCGGTGCCAAGCTCACCGCACAGTTGCTGGCCTTCTCTCGCGCCCAGAAGCTTGAGCTCCGCTCCACCGATGTCACCGCCCTGGTGACCGGGATGGCCGACATCCTACGGGCATCCGTGGGCCCCCTCGTCCGCGTGACCATCGCGCCCGGTCACCGGGATTTAGGCGTGATGGCCGATCCGACGCAGCTTGAGATGGCGCTGCTGAACCTGGCCATCAACGCACGGGACGCCATGCCGGACGGCGGCGACCTGACCATCGCGGTGTCGGAAACGACGGTGGCGAACGTGACCGATCTCGACGCGGGAAGCTTCGTCGAGATCCGCGTGACCGATACGGGAACTGGAATGTCCAAGGCCGTCGCCGCGCGCGCCTTCGAGCCTTTCTACACCACAAAGGGACTCGGTCAGGGTACCGGCCTTGGATTGAGCCAAGTCTACGCGATGGCGCGCCAGGCCGGCGGCACGGCTCGGATCGGACGGCAAGCTGCGCCCGGGACGACCGTCGTACTCCTGCTTCCGTCCGTCCTGGTCGTTCCCGGGATCGAGGCGACCAAAGAGATCCAGGTATCCCACGGCACCTTCGCCGCGAGGACGGTGCTCGTGGTCGACGACGACCCGGACGTCCGCCTATTCCTTTCCGCCTCCCTGGAGACGCTCGGCTTCGACGTTACGGTGGCCGAGGATGGAGAGCGCGGGCTCACGGCGATGGATACCGTCGATCCGGACTTGGTCCTCGTCGATTTCGCGATGCCCGGGATGAACGGGGCACAGATGGCCAAGGCCGTACGGGAACGGCGCCCGGACCTCCCGATCATCTTCGCGAGCGGGTATTCGGATACGGCCGCCATCGAGGCCGCGGTCGGAACGTCCGCGGTTCTCCTCAGGAAGCCTTTCGGCGTTTCGGACCTGGAAGCCGTCCTGCGCTCCGTGCTCGAAGCGTCCGAGCAGCGACCTCGGGCAATCATTACGGCAACGCCAGCCTAGTGAGGGGAAGACGCGATCTCCCTGTCCGCCCCGTCGGTGACGAAGGGACACGCGTCCGAAAGCCTTCGACTTCGAAAGCTTCCCTGTATCGGGCGGGAGCAGAACCTCCGGCCGCTCGTTGGGAGACGGTGCGGCCAGGCTTGGTGCGGCGCTTGGCCGGAACAGGACGGACATGGAATCGGAAATCGAGGCGCTGCGTCGCGAACTGCGCGAGGCGAAAGCAGAGAACGCCCGCCTTCGGGAACGCAACGAAAGCCACGTCCATGCTCCGACCGGCGCCGAGCGCACCTCGGCGGCCGGGACCGACCTTCTGTTCACGGCGGCGGAGAAAACCCGTATGCCGCAGATCGTCACCGACCCGAACCTTCCCGACAACCCCATCGTCTTCGCCAACCGCGCCTTCCAAGACCTCTGCGGCTACGGGGCGGAGGACCTGATCGGGAAGAACTGCCGCTTCCTGCAGGGGCCTGACACCGACCCGGCCGACGTCGCCAAGGTGCGCGACGCCATAGCGGCACGCCGGGACGTGGTCGTCGAGATCCTGAACTACCACCGGGACGGCACGCCGTTCCGCAACGAGCTCTACGTCAGCCCGGTCTACGACCCGGACGGGAGCCTGCGCTACTTCTTCGCCAGCCAGCTGGATGTCACCCGTTTCCGGACGGAGGAGGAGCGTCTCGCCGAGAGCGAGGCGCGCTACCAGGCCCTCTTCGAGGCGGTCGATGCCGGATTCTGCATCGTCGAGATGCGGTACGACGCGGAGGGACGGGCGGTCGATTACCGCTTCGTCGAGGTCAACCCGGCCTTCGAGCGCCACACCGGCCTCCATGGCGCGACCGGGCGATGGGTCCGCGACCTCGTTCCCGATCTCGAACGGCAGTGGTTCGACACCTACGGCGAGGTGGCGATGACCGGTCGGTCCGTACGCTTCGAGAGCGGCGCGGTCTCCTTGGGCCGATGGTTCGACGTCCATGCCCTGCGGATCGGCGATCTCGCGCGGCGGCGGGTGGCGATCCTGTTCAACGACATCACCGACCGGCGCAGGCTGGAGGACCATCTCCAGGCATCGGCCCGCGACCGCACCGAGGAGCGGGACATGCTCCTGCGGGCCAGCCGCGACCTGTTCGTGGTCTGCGGAATGGACGGTCTATTCCGCTCCGGCAACGAAACCTGGGCGACGATGCTGGGGTGGGCGCCGAGCGACATCGTCGGGGCGCGGTTCGACCATTTCGTCCATCCTGACGACAGGGAGGCCGCGCGGCGGGCGTTCGAACGCGTCATCGCGGGCGAGGTGCTCGACGACGTCGACGTGCGGGTCCAGACAAAGGATGGAGCCTACCGCTGGGTGTCCTGGAACGCGATCCCGCGCGATGACCACTTCTACGCGGCCGGACGCGACATCACCGAGCGCAAGGCCCTGGAGGACCAGCTACGCCAGTCGCAGAAGCTGGAGGCGGTCGGGCAGCTCACCGGGGGCGTGGCGCATGACTTCAACAACCTGCTGACGGTCATCAAGTCGTCCACAGACCTGCTCAAGCGCCCGAACCTCGCCGAGGAGCGCCGCACCCGCTACATCGGGGCCATCTCGGACACGGTGGCCCGCGCCGCCAAGCTGACGGCCCAATTGCTGGCCTTCGCCCGGCGCCAGGCCCTCCAACCCGAGGTGTTCGACGTCGGGCGTGGCGTCGGCTCCGTCGCGGACATGGTGCGCACGCTGACCGGCGCCCGCATCCAGGTCGATACCGTCGTCGAACCGTGTCGGGATGCGCAGGGCCGGGTGCATCCGTGCCTGATCGACGCCGACCCGAGCCAGTTCGACACGGCGCTGGTCAACATGGTGGTCAACGCCCGTGACGCGATGGAAGGTGAGGGTCGGCTGACGATCCGGGTCCGGCCGGTGGAGAGGGTGCCGGCGGCAAGGGCGCATCCGGCGCGGTACGGGGACTTCGTGGCCGTCTCGATCACCGATACCGGCGCCGGAATCCCCCAGGACATCCTGGATCGGATCTTCGAGCCGTTCTTCACGACCAAGGGCGTCGGACAGGGGACCGGCCTCGGGCTGTCCCAGGTGTTCGGCTTCGCAAAGCAATCGGGCGGCGAGGTCGTCGCCGAGAGCGAGGTCGGGCGCGGCACCACCTTCACCCTGTACCTACCGCAAGCCACCGGCAATGCGCCGGCGGTCGACGAGCAGCCGGAGCCTGAGATGCTCGCGGATGGTCACGGCACCGGCGTGCTCCTGGTGGAGGACAACCACGAAGTGGGCGCGTTCGCGGCCCAGGCGCTGACGGAGCTTGGTTACGAGACGGTCTGGGCGACCGATGCCGAGAAGGCGCTGACTGAACTCGCGGTGACCCCGAACCGCTTCGAGATCGTCTTCTCCGACGTGGTCATGCCCGGCATGAACGGGATCGAGCTCGCGGAGAAAATCCGCCAGCAGATGCCCGACATGCCTGTGGTCCTGGCGTCCGGCTACAGCCACGTGCTGGCGGAGCACGGCACGCACGGATTCGAACTTTTGCGGAAGCCGTATTCGGTCGCCGACCTGTCGCGCATCCTGAGGGTGGCCGTGGAGCGGCGGACCATGTCTATCCGCCGTTAGCTCCACGGGCGATCCCGCATACCGCCCGTCAGGCGTGGACGATGAAGCAGGCACCGGGATCGTTCGACACCTCTAGCCGGGCGTCGATCTGGTCGAGCATCGCCCGGACGAGCCGCATCCCGAGACCTGTGCCCTTGGGCTTCCGGTCGGCCCATCCCTCGGGCAGGCCTTCGCCGTCGTCGCAGACCCGCATCCGCACGCCGCCGTCTTCCTGGGCGACGATGCTGACCTCGACCTTCGCCTTGCCGGCCTCGGTCGTGGCGTACTTGAAGGCGTTGGTCACGAGCTCGGTCGCGATCAGGGAGAGCGCCACCGCCTTGCGGTAGGGCACCATGACCTTCTCGTCGGTGACGATGCCCACCGTCTGGCCGTCGCCTGCCATCCCCGACAGGTCGCGGCACAGCACCGCGATGGTCTGTCCGAGGTCGACCTCCTCCATGTTCTCTGCTTGGTAGAGGCTGTCGTGGACCCGGGCGACGCTCATGACGCGCGCCGACGTCTCGGCGAATGCCTGCTTGGCTGCTGGGTCCTCGGTTTGGCGCTGCTGCATCTGCAGGAAGGCCGAGACGATCTGGAGGGAGTTCTTGACCCTGTGGTCGATCTCCCGACTCAGGACGTCCTTCTGCTCCAGCAGGCGCTCCTTCTCGGCCAGCAGGACCGTCAACTCGTCGATCCGGCGACGCTGCCTCAGCACCACGCCTTCGACGACCTGGGCGAGGGACGCGGCGAACGAGACCTTCCAGGTGGCCCACCGGTTCGACTGGCCGCGCCGTTCCTCCACCCAGCGCTCGAACGAGCGCCGCGGGAGGATGATGGCGGCGTCCCTGCCAGGCTCGACGGACTTCCGCGGGTCGCCGCTCCACGAGACGGTGCTTGGAGCCTCCGGCTTGAACCACATAAGGCAGTGGTCGCGCGCCTCATCGACGAACACCGAGATCAGCCCGCTGGCCACCTCGGCGTAAGCCGCAGCCGGCGCGTACTCGGAGGAAAGGCGATGGGTGACGAAGCCTGTCTCGGCCGGCGGCCGGGCATGGGCCAGCCAGTCGCGTAACGCCAGCACGTCCTCGGCCGGGGGTGCCTTGCCGATAAGGGTCACCCGGCCGTCCGAGACGACTGCGGCGCCCTTGGTATCGAACAGGTCGAGCATCGTGATGTCGCCCGAGGTGAGGGCATCGACGAAGTCGTCCGACTGGGTCAGCTTGCGAACGAGGTGCACCTGGGTGGCGAGGTGGGCCTGCTGGTCCTCCCACAGGGTGCGTCCCTCGATCTCCTGCAGCCGCATCGCGAAGGCGTCGGCGAGCAGCGCGGTGACGCCGCGCATGGCTGGCCTGACGTAGTGTGGCCGCCGATGGTGCCCGATCACCAGGCCCCAGAGCGATCCGCCCACGATGATGGACGCGGACATCGAGCCGTTGACGCCGAGGTTGCGCTGGTACTCCAGGTGGATCGGCGACAGCGAGCGATGCTGGACGAAGGTCAGGTCGACGGGGCCGTCGTGGTCGGCGTCGGCAAGGATCGGCACCGGCGCGGCGTCACGGTCGGTCACGAACCGGATGCGCGACCGGAGATAGAGGGCACGCGCCTGCGCCGGGATGTCCGAGGCCGGGAAGTGCAACCCGAGCAGGGAGCGGGGCCAGTCCGCCGACTTGTCCTCGGCGATGGCCTCGCCGTTCCAGTCGGGATCGAAGCGATAGATCAGCACGCGCTCGAAGCCGGTGATGGCGCGGATCTCGCGCGCGGCGGTGGCTGCGATTTTCGCGATGGTGTCCGCGGCCCGCAGGCGTGCGACCGCGACCCCGGTCCGTACCGGGCGCGCCGGACCGAAATCCTCGGGCCGCTCGGGGACCGGTTCCAACTCGACGAGAACCCGGCCGGCATGGGCATGGCAGACGGCCAGGAAGGGTTCCCCGGCGAAGCGGATGGTCCGGTCGACGGCGTTCCCTTCCGTCAGTCCGTCGGCAGCCAGCGCGGCGCCGATCCGCTTGACGAACGAGGCCGGCAGAACGGCATCGAGCCCGAGGCCGATCAGGGGCTCCCCTGAAGGGAGATGCGCGTCGTCCACGTTCGCGCTGTGGGCGACGATGCGGAGATCCAAGTCCGCGACCAGCAGGACGGCCTCGGGCTGGATCGAGCCTGGGATGTGGATCGGTTCGCGCTCGCATTGGGTCGGATCGACCGCCTGGGCGCGCGAACGCCGTTCCACCACGGCGACGCCCTCGATCCGCGTCGCGTCCGCGAGAGGGGCCATCGTGATCCAATGGCGACCCGGTCGGGCGGCCGAGACCATGCGCAGGTCCGCCCGGACGGGACGGGGCTGCCGGTCGAAGGCGAACGTGCCGCGCGCGTCGACGCCGCCGCCCCGCACGCCGGCCAGGAAGCGTCCGTAGCCGCGCGGGACGTTGGTACCCGGCGCCAGGTCCTTGAAGAAATCTCTGCCTAGTATCGCCTCCGCGGCAAGGTCGACGAGGGTCGCACCAGCGCCGTTGCAGGCGAGGACGATGCCGGCGTCGTCGACGCAGACGACACTCTCAGCGAGCCTTTCCAGCGCTTCCGTGGACAGGTCGTCGTAGGCGATGTCGGTTGCCGTCCGTACGGCGGGTGTCTTCAAGCTCACGGCAGTTCCGCGGCGGCCTGGGCGGCGCGGAGACCGATCCGTTCCAGGTACCAGGGCGCCAAGCGCACGCCCGGGGGGCGATCCATGGATGGCGGGGGACGCCGGACGCATTCCTCAAGGAACGGGAGCGCCGCCCCGAACACCTTCTCGGAGAAAGGCTTCGGGATGACGGCCGCCGCCCCGTCGAGGTCGTCCGGCAGCATGCGGACATTGGCGGTCAAGAAAACCACGGTCAGACCGGCGATGTCGCGCATCGCCCGTGCGGCTTTCATGCCGGACGTGCCGTCCTTCAGACGCACGTCCACGAAGGCGATATCAGGCCTCGTCTCGATGGCGAGGGCAACCGCTTCCTCTTCCGAGACGGCGGTGCCCACGACCTCGTGCCCGGCATCCTCGAACAGCATTTCCAGCTGCATCAGGATCAGGGCCTCGTCCTCGACGATGAGGATACGAAGGGGGTCGCTCATGGCTTTACCGGCTCCTTGCCCGCACCGTTCGGGAACCGCACGGCGACGCGGGTGCCGGGATCGGCCGGCAGCCATTCGATGGTGGCGCCGAGTTGGCGCCCCAGGGTCTTGACCAAACGCTGCCCGAAAGACTTCGGGTCTATGGAGCGTCCGGAGATACCGACGCCATCGTCCCTGACGTCGAGCCGCACGTCGGCCCCGTCCGGTTCGACGCTGACGACAAGCTTGCCCGCCCGGCCATCCGGAAAGGCGTGCTTGAGCGCATTGGTCACGAGTTCGTTCAGCATCAGCGCCACCGGAGCGGCCTTGTCGACGGCGATGACGACGGATTCGAGTTCCAGCCTGAGGCGGATCTCGTTACGCCCGCTTCCGTGGACGAGGTCGGTGACGAGCTCGCGGGCGCAATCGGCGACGTCGAAGCGCGTGACGTTGCCGGAGTCGTAGAGTTGACGATGGACGGTGCCGAGCGCCTCGACGCGGTCCAGCATCATCCGCATTTTCTCCCGCGCGTCAGGGTCGGCGATGGTGCGGGCCTGCATCCCAAGCAGCGATGAGATCATCTGCAGGTTGTTCTTCACGCGGTGGTCGACCTCGTGAACCAGCATCGTCTTGGCGGCCAGCGCCTCGGTGAGCTCTCGCGTCCGTTCGACCACTTGGCGCTCGACGGCGGCCTTCTCGTTCCGGATCTGAAGCTCGTTATCGACCCGATGGGTGATGTCGAGCTGGGAGGCGAAGAAGTACAGGACCTCGCCGTCCTCGTTCACGACCGGGCTCATGTAGAGCCCGTTCCAGAACGAGGTGCCGTCCTTGCGGTAGTTCAGCAAATCAACGGCGATGTCACGACGCTCGGCGACGGCCTCGCGAATGCGGCGGACGTCTTCCCGGTCGGTATCCGGCCCCTGAAGGAAACGGCAGTTCGTCCCCATGATCTCGGAGCGGTCGTAGCCAGAGAGCTTACAGAACGCATCGTTGACGAACACGATGGGATTGTCGGGAAGACGGGGGTCGGTGATGATCATTGCCATGCGCGTCGCCCGGATGGCGGCCGCGAAAGGGTCTCCCTTGCCGTGTTCGGCGTGGAGGCTGTCGGTCATTCTCCAGGCTTCTGCTGGTTCCATGATCCCGGGTTTTCCTGTCGGGGGGCTACGGATACGACGGATCGCGCTGCGGACATCGCCGCCCGCCCCCTGAGCGTGCACAACGTAATCGAACCGAACGGGAACGGCAAAGCCGCCGGTCGTTCGCGGGCAGGTTGTTCCTGGCCCTTTTAACCTAGCGCATCACTGCACCGCCTCGATGGCTTCCCGGGCGTCGCGGTGGTCCTCCTTCGAGGCCTCGGGGGCGTCCTGTCGCGCAGGGGCATGAGGTGCCCGGCACAGGCTGACCGAGATCGGGAAATGATCCGAGCCGATATCGCCCAGGCGTTGCATGTCGGCGAGGAGGAAGTGCTCGCTGAAGAAGACGTGATCGAGCGGCCAGCGGGCGACCGGATACTGCGCGTGGAAGGTCGAGAATAGGCCGCGCCCCTGACGGGGGTCGAGCAGGCCGCTGAGATTCTGGAAAAGTTGGTTCGTTCGCGACCAGGCCACGTCGTTGAGGTCGCCCGCGACGATGGTCGGACCTTTGGTCTTCGCTACCTCTTTGGCGACCATCACGAGCTCGGCGTCGCGCGGCGCGCTGCTGTGGCCCGGATGGGGCGGCCGCGGATGCAGGCCGTGAAAGGTCACCGCCTCGCCGCCGGGCAGGACGATGGTGGTTCGTAGCGACGGGACATCCTCCTGCAGCAGGAAGCGGATCGTTGGATCGCGCAGGGGAAGCCGCGAGTAGAACAGCAGGCCGTAGGTGTTGTCCTGGGGCTGCTCGACCTGGTTCGGATAGCGCACCCGCAGGGGTGCCATGGCCGATTGCCAGCCGGCATCGGTCTCCAGCAACAGCACGATGTCCGGCGACTGCCTCTCGATCAGGTCGAGGGCGACGGCGTAGTCCCGGTTCGATTGCAGCACGTTGAGCACGAGCAGGCTGCCCCGGTCACCCGCATCGCAGGTGTCGGCCGCCTTCGCCTGGGTCGCGGCCAGCGGCGTGAACGGCAGGATGTGGCTGGCCTGAAGCGCCAGCGCGGCCAGCATCGCGGCCGACAGGACCAGCGCCGAGGCGTCCCGGGATATCGCGAGAAGCGCGACGATGCATCCGACGAGGGCGACGGCGATCTGCAGCCGCGGAAAATCCAGGCTGCGCACGAAGCCCAGGTTCGTCGGGATCAGGGGCAGGAAGGTCGCCGTGGCCAAGAGAGCCGCAACAACTTTCAGGGCGGTCGAGAGATACGTCAAAGCCGGTCCAAAGGTCAGGCGCCGCGAGGGGTTGGGAAGGGGATCACGCTGCTCATGACGTCCCGGGCGATGGCGACCAAGTCGATGGCCATGGTGCACTTACAGGTAGGGTCAGAAGGCTGAGACAGCCTCGCCCGGCGTCGGCTCGGCGGCTGCAGCACCGGGCTCCGGTCCCGATTCCTGGGTGACCGACTCGGAATGCCCCGCCTCGACGAGCGAGCCGATCATCCGAAGGAGGTCGCGATGCTCGCGGGGGAGCCGGCATCGGTCGAGAGGAAGTCCGGAATGCCGATCCGCTTCGGCGTACCGCCGGAGGGGCCGTTCGGTTCGTGGAAGACGAAGACGTCGACCGGATCGTCGCCGTGGTAGAGGAACCAGCGGTCGCCGTTGGAACTGGCGTTTATCAGTGTCCTGACGGCCGTCATGAGAGGCTCCGCTGACGTATCGGCAGGTCAAAACAGGGTCGGCACCCCCGAGGCGCCGACCAATCGTCATTCAGTCAGGCCGGCTGACGGCCGTCCTGGGCGTAACGTTCGATGGCCGACGGCAGGTCGCGCGAGAGTCGGGAGAGGATATCCGCACGGCTCAGGCCGGTCTGCTTCTGGAGCCCGTCGAGGGTTTCGGGGCCGATGGCCTTCTCCAGGTCCGCCTCGGGAATATCGCGGTTCGCACCCTGGTTGACCCAGGAGTTGGCGGTCTCGCCGTGGCCACCCTTGGTGAAGTGGTCGACGAGTTCCGTGAGACCGCTGGCGATCAGGCCGCCCACGCCGGCCGTGCCGAGGCCGCCGAGCAGGTTGCCGAGATTGCCGATGCCGCCCGTGGAGCCGGTGCTCGATACGGTGTTCGGGACCGGAGGGACGGTGCCATGGTTCGGGCTCAGGGAAGGGGTCGACGGGGTGTCGTGGCCCTTCAGGAGTTCGGCAAGCTTGTCGCGGTTCTGGTAGCCAGCCACGGCCAGCAGGCCCAGCAGCGCGGTCATTGAGGGATAGCCCTTGCTCATCGTCGGTTCCTTGCCGTGTTCGTGTTCGGATGTGTGACGGGATCGAATAGCGAACGTCCGCGACGCTGTTTGCGTTCGCATCGCGGCTTCGATCATCGTGGTCGGCGTCCGCCGCCGAAGCGCCGGCTGACGAAGGCGATGATCCTGGGAAGCAGGAATGCCGTGAGGAGCTTGCGGAGCATGGTTGGCCTCGTAGTGCCTGGGCCAAAGATCCGCCCGCTGTCAGGTGGCATCGGCGGCACGGGGGGCAATAGTCCGTACGTACCAGCCGATCTGATACTTTCTGGACGCCAGCACACCTGGAGCCTCACGGGACCACCGCACGGGTTACGGCGACAATGGCTGCCCGTTTGGCTGCTGGTTGTACTGGACGCCTCTCACCGTGCCCGGCGATGTCTCATGCAAGTGGGATTGGCGACCCGTGAACTAAACGGCAGTGATCAGCACGGCGGCCTGCAGGGCGGCGTGATCGCGTAACACCGGGATTGCGGAAGACATCCTCGCCATCCATCACGCGGCATTCGGGCCCCTAGGCCGGTAGGCTCACCTCCGCCCTCAGGCCGCCGCCGGCCCGGTTGGCCAGGGCAACGTCGCCTCCATGCGCGCGGATCGCCGACCGTGCGATGGCGAGACCGAGACCGGTCCCACCTGTGTCCGCGTTACGCGAACCCTCCAGTCGCGCGAAGGGCGCGAACATTTCCTCGATCCTGTCGGACGGAATGCCCGGCCCGTCGTCGTCGACGAGGATACGGACGCTGTCACCCCCCCGCTCAAGGGTGATCCGCGCCTTGTCACCGTAGCGCACCGCGTTCTCGACGAGGTTGTCGAGGGCCCGACGCAGCGCCACCCGCCGGCCATGGAACAGAAGGTCGGCCGGCGACGCGACGGTCACGTCCCGCCCCAGGACAACGTGATCGTCCGCAAGCGCCCGTACCATCTCGACGAGGTCCAGCGGGCCGCTACCCTGGGCGAGCGCATCGTCACGGGCGAACGCCAGGGTCGCGTCAACCATCCGCCCCATGTCCGAGATCGTACGCACCATCGCCGTGCGCAATTCGCCGTCCTCGACCATCTCGGCCCGGAGCCAGAGCGAGGCGATGGGGGTGCGCAGGTCGTGGCTGATGGCGGCCAGCATCCGGGTGCGGTCGGCGACGAAGGCCCGTGAGCGCTCCTGCATTCGGTTGAACGCCGCCGTCATGGTTCGTAATTCGCGTGGGCCACGCTCCGGCAGCGGTTCGACGGCGGCACCGCGACCGGCCATCTCGGCGGCCCTGGCGAGGTCCGCCACGGGACCGACGATCCCGCGCCTGGCGATGGCGACGACAGCGAGCACTGCGACCACGCTCGCAAGGACCTGGATGAGCGCGATGCGCATCCACGGCGGCGTCCGGAGTGCAAGCGGGGCCTCGGCGTTGAGCCAGCGCCCGTCGTCGAGCCGGACGGAGACCCGTAGGGCCTGGGTCCTGTCCGACAGGTGGCCCGGGGGGGCATTCTCCACGACGTCGCGCTCGACCAAGGCTATCCGCGCCTGGCTGGCGTCGTCCTTCATGCGTCGGTCGATCCGCCGCGCCAGCCGAGCCTCGTCGGGCCCCATCGCGCCTTCCGGGACAAGGCTGCCGGCATCGATGGTGAAACGGTGGCGGGGGGAGCCGTAGGCCGCGACCACGCCCGGGACGGTGTCGGGCTGGACCGCGTCGAGCAGGCGCACCAACGTGGCGATGCGGTCGACCACTTGGGTCCGGGCCGCCGCCCGGCCGACCCGTGACGACTCGTGCGCGAACATCGCGAAGGCCGCGGCCTGGGCGCCCACGACGGCGAACACCAGCAGGATCGCCAGCCTTCCGCCGAGCGAGTGCGGCACCAGCCTCAAAGCACAATCCTCACCTCGGCCGCTAGGACGTAGCCACCGCCCCAGACGGTCTTGAGGAGACCCGGATTGGCCGGGTCGAGCTCCAGCTTGCGCCGGAGGCGGCTGACCTGGTTGTCGATGCTGCGGTCGAAGGCGTCGGCGGTGCGGCCGCTGGTCAGGTCAAGGAGCTGGTCGCGCGAGAGCACCACCCTCGGGTGCCGGGTCAGTGCCGACAGCAGTCGGAACTCCGCCGTGCTGAGCGTGACAGGGGTGCCGGCTTCGTCGACGAGCTCGCGCCGGTCGGTGTCCAACGTCCAGCGGTCGAACGCCAGCTTGCGTCCGTCGGCCTCGTCCCGGGTGCGGGGAAGCGCGCGCGTGCGACGGAGGAGGTTCTTGATGCGGGCGAGGAGTTCGCGCGGCTCGAACGGCTTCGTGACGTAGTCGTCGGCCCCGATCTCCAGGCCGACGATCCGGTCGGTCCCCTCCGCAAGGGCGGTGAGGAGGATGACGGGCGTGTCGTAGGCCTCCCGGATATGGCGGCAGAGCGACAGGCCGTCCTCTCCCGGCATCATGATGTCGAGGAGCACGAGGTCGATGGCACTTCCCGTCAGGACGACGCGAGCGGCCGCCGCGTCCGCGGCGACGGTGACCCGGAGCTCGTGCTTCCTCAGGTAGGCCGCGAGCGGATCGCGGATGTCGCGATGGTCGTCCACCACCAGGATGTGTGCGTCGTCCATGTCCCGAACCTTTCGTACTGGACCCTAACGCGCGGCGGCGTCCGCCTCCCCGGGGGATTCTGTCGCGAAATGTATCGGGACCTTCGAACCCGCGACGGCTCGCGACGAAAAAGGGGTTTCCCGGCAAATTCCTGCGACAGGCCGGCGGCAAGGTGCGGGCAGTCGAAACACCGCATCGGGAGACGAAGCGATGACGAAGGAAGCGGTACGCGCGCCGACCCTGTTGAGGCGGCTTCTGCCCGCGGCCCTGCTGGCAGCCGGCCTGGCGGCGCCGCTGGCCACCGCCGGCACGGCCGAGGCCCGCGACGGCTGCGGGCTCGGGGGCCACCGCGGGTTCTACGGCTACTGCCGTCCCAACCTCGGACCAAGGGTGTTCTACCGGCCCTACGCCTTCCGGCCCGCCTTCTACGGACCGCGACGGTTCGGTTGGGGCGGTCCTCGCTGGGGCGGCTACCGGCATGTCGGCTGGGGCCATCGCGGCTGGGGCCATCGCGGGTGGGGCCACCACGGCTGGCATCACCGTTGGTGACCCTGCCGAGGCTAGGGGTCGTGCCATCCGGCGCGGCCCCGGGACGACCCGGTGACGCGAGAGGTGAGATCATGACAAAGGCTATCGCCTGCCTGGCACTGGCCACGTTCTTGGCGGGAACGGCCGCCCACGCCCAGACGCCTGCAGGAACGGATACGCCGAACGGTGCGGGAGCCGCGGGCGTGGACCTCTCTACGTTCCTCGCCCGGCACCGCACCCGGATCATGCGGGCCGATGCCGATCACGACGGGCGCGTCAGCCGGGCGGAATGGGCGGCCTGGTGGGACGCTCGTCCCGGCAAGGGACCCTACGACCCTGCCGGACGGTTCCGGGCCATCGACGCGGACGGCGACGGCTTCCTCACCGCCGAGGAGATCGACGCCACGTCCAGCAAGCGGTTCGCACGGCTCGACGCCGACCACGACGGTCGCGTCGTCCGCGCGGAGCGACCCTGCCGCGCCAAGTGAACCGAATGCCCGGGATCGGGGTTCGGATAGCGGTCTTTCCCAGGGCACGGCCTACGCGCTGTGCCCGCCACAACGAAAGAATCAGAATGAAGCTCACAGGTCTCATCGTCGGCGGTTTCGCGACCCTGCTCATGGCAGGCGGAGCCCAGGCCCTTCCCATGCCGGCCGGCGGCATCGGCGTCGACGCCCCAATCGTCCAGGTCCGCGCCGGTTGCGGCTTCGGCGCCCATCGCGGCCCGTTCGGGGGCTGCCGCCTGAACCGCGGACCGCGCGGCGCCATGAGGCGGGCCGTCACGGGCGCGCCGCGCGGTTGCCCGCCCGGTCTCTATCGCGGTCCGGGTGGTCGCTGCCGCCGCTGACGACGACGGCTCGTTCGATCCCGGACTGAACGCCACTCCGCCAGAGCCTCGCCAAGTCGACCGACCTGGCGAGGCTCTGTTTTGATGAGGGTCGGACGGTTTGGCATCCTTAGCAATGGCGAGACGCATACGCCCCACTCTCCCCGAGGTGGCCGCGTATGCCGCCTGTGAATTGGCCGTCCTTCGGCCGCGCCTTTTAACCCACGTCGCGCGTGAAGGCGTCGAATGCCCGGGCGCTGTAGACAAGCGCCGCGCCGGCATTCAAGGCCACGGCGACCCCCAATGCCTCGACCATCTCCTCCTTGCTCGCGCCGGCCTTGCGCGCGGCGTCGGTATGGAAGGCGATGCATCCATCGCACCGGGTCGTCACCGCCACGGCGAGCGCGATCAATTCCCGCGTCTTGTCATCGAGCTTCGGCTCCTTCGGCTTGGCCGAGGCCAGCTTGTCATGCGCGCTTAGGAGTTCGGGGCTGATCTGACCCATCTGGCCCAGGGTGGACACCAACTCGCCGCGGTAGCCATTCCAATTTTCCATTTCGGATCTCCTCCAAATGCGGCTCTCTCGGGAGCCGTCCTCAATCAGACGCGGACCGGCGCGCCTACCATCTAGTAGGTAGTTAGGGGTCATTGGCATGGCAACCCGGCCGACGTCCTCACGGTAGCCGTACGGGACGACGTCCTCACGGTAGCCGTACGGGACGACGTCCTCTGGTGCGCTTGCCGACGGCCGCCGGCGCGGGCTCTTCCGGTGGATCGGGCGGCGGGTCGCAAATCAGGGCGGCGATCCGACGAAGCTCGGCTCGCGCCCTCCAGCAGATGTCGGTCACGTCGTCGTGCCCGTGCCCCGGGACGATGACCGTGCACAGGTGCTCGTAACCGCTGGACGCATGGATCGCGAAGGTCACCGACCAGACCGGGGCCTTCCCCGGTCCGTAGGTCGTGAACTCGATCTTCCGGGGTTCGACGCGCAGGGCGGTATCCATGTCGGGTGGCGTCCGAACTCGCTTGGCCGGTCAGGAAGGATTCAATCTTCCGGCCGCCAAGCTCGCGCGGTCGATGACCTGCACCTGGCCACGCCGGACCTCGACGAGGCCCTCGTCCGCCCACTCGCCCAGGAGGCGGCTGACGACCTCGCGCACACTCCCGACGTCCGAGGCGAGTTGCTGGTGGGTCTTCCAGACGATCCCCTCGGCATCGGCGTCGACCAGCAGCCGCCGGGCGAGGCGCTGCTCCAGGGGAGCGCAAGCGATCTCCTCCACCAGGTCGAACATCCCCGACAGAAGCTTGGTGTAGTCGTCGAGGACGAAGGTCCGGAAGGCATCGCTCTCCCGCATCAACTGGCGGAAGGTGTCGGACGGGAGGGCGGCCAACTCGGTCCGGGCCTCGGCGACGCTCTGCGCCGGAAAGCCCCCACCCGAAAGCAGGCACTGGGTGGTGAGGACGCAGGTGCCGCCCGCGCCGACCTTGTAGATCAGCATCTCGCGGCCGCCCTCGGACATCCGGAACACCCGGGTCCGGCCGTCGATGCACATCAGGTAATCCGCACACGCGTCCTGAAGCTCGTAGGCAATCGCACCGGCCTCAAGAACGGGGAAATGCACCGTGCCGCGTGCGATCTGAAGATGGCTGGCACTGAAGTCCCGGATCAGCGGAAAGCGCTCGATCCAGCGGTCGATCTGATGGGCGCTCCGCATGGTCGTCCTCCCCGGGCTGGCGGTCATTGAACGCCACCATGACCCGGACGATGCATCGTGAACACTGGATCCACAGCCTTCGGTGACCTGGGTCACAGACGGTTGTCTCGTCTCCTCATATCACTGTCGCAACTGAACAAAAACCGTTCCGGCAGCACCATAAGGAAGCGCATGCTTCCTACGGGCCGGGCGAAACAACGGGAGAATCCATGCGCCGCCTCGCCGCCCTGCTGTTCGCCTCCATCTTTCTGGCTGCCCCCGCCCATGCCGAGCAGGACTTGCTCCTGGGCGCCGACATGGGCTCGGCCGCGATGACGAAGGCCGAGATGACCCGGGCCGACGTCGAGGCGCTGATCGCCAAGGCGGACGGCAAGCCTGTTGACCTCTCCGACAAGGCGCTCGCCGGCCTCGACCTGTCGGGCCTGAACCTGAAGGGCGCGAACCTGCGCACCGCCCGCCTCAACAAGGCCAACCTGCGCGGCGCCGATCTGTCCGGCGCGAACCTGGAGCAGGCCTGGTTCATCAAGGCCGACCTCAGCGGCGCCAAGCTCGTCGGGGCCAAGATGTTCGGCATCACCGCCCGGGATGCGAACCTCAGCGGGGCCGACCTCAGCCGTTCGATGCCCATCGGCGACTTCAAGGGCGCCAACATGGCCGGGGCGACGCTGGTCGACCTCAAGGGCGGCGCCGACATCAAGAACCAGTCCATGGGTCTGATGCGGGCCGTGTTCGTCTCGGTGAACCTCAAGGGCGCCAACCTGAAGGGTGCGAACCTCGGGCGCTCGCGCCTGGAATACGCCGACCTCACCGATGCCGACCTCACCGACGTGGTGCTGATGGGTTCCGACCTGTCGGGGGCGAACCTCACCGGTGCGACCGTATCGGGCGCCGACTTCAAGAACGTCGACGTCAGCGGCGCCCGCCTCGTCTCCCTCAAGGGCCAGGACAGCGCCAAGGACTGGTCGGCCCGCGTGAACGTCGACCGCGCGATCACCCAGGTCGCTGACTGAGCCCCCTTCATACGCCCTTCCGAGGACAGCACCCATGACGACCACCCGACGCATCCTGCTCGCCGCCTTCGCCGTCGCCCCCATGCTGTTCGGCACCGACGCCATCGCCGCCGAGACCGCCTACACCCCCGCCGCGTTCGAGGCGGCCCAGAAGACCGGCAAGCCGATCCTGGTGCACATCACCGCCCCGTGGTGCACGACCTGCGCCGCCCAGAAGCCGATCCTGGCGAAGCTTGAGGCCGATCCGAGGTTCAAGGACCTCCAGGTGTTCGACGTCGACTTCGACAGACGCAAGGACGTGGTCAAGAAGTTCGGCGCGACGATGCAGAGCACGCTCATTACCTTCAAGGGCGAGAAGGAAACCGGGCGCTCGGCCGGCGAGACCAAGCCCGAGGCGATCTCGTCGCTCCTCGACGAGGCGATCTAGGGCAACGCCATGGCCGCCGCCCTGGGCCTCGCCTTCCTTGCCGGCATCCTCTCGGTGCTGTCGCCTTGCGTGCTGCCGTTGCTGCCGCTGGTGCTCGGCGCGGCGGCATCGGAGCACAGGCTCGGCCCGGCGGCCCTCGCGGCGGGCCTGGCCCTCTCCTTCGTCGCCATCGGGCTGTTCGTGGCCACCGTCGGGTTCGCCATGGGGCTCGACGCCGGGATCTTCCGCACCGTCGCGGCCGTCATGCTGATCCTGGTCGGGTTGGTCCTGATGGTGCCGGCGGCCCAGACGCGGCTGGCCGTGGCCGCCGGACCGGTGAGCGACTGGACCGAGAGCCGGTTCGGCGGCTTCTCGACCGCCGGCCTGCCCGGCCAGTTCGGCGTCGGCGTGCTGCTCGGCGCGGTCTGGAGCCCCTGCGTCGGCCCCACCCTCGGGGCGGCCTCGCTGCTCGCATCGCAGGGACGCGACCTCGGCGCCGTCGCGCTGACCATGCTCCTGTTCGGCCTCGGTGCGGCCCTGCCGCTCCTGCTGCTCGGCACCCTGTCGCGCGAGGTGCTGATGCGTTGGCGCGACCGGATGATGGGCGTGGGCAAAGGGCTGAAGGCCGCCCTGGGGCTCATCCTCGTCGTCACCGGGGCGATCATCGTGCTCGGCTACGACAAGGTGCTGGAAACAGGTCTGGTGAACGCTTCGCCGGCTTGGCTAACGGACCTGACGACAAGGCTTTGAGCCGACCGGCCATGTTTGTCGCTCGATTCTATTCCGGTTGAAATCCAGAAGGACGGCCGGCAGCCGATTGGAGTCCCGACGATGCCCTCGCCGTCCCACCGGGGAATGGGAAAGGCCCCGATGGAACGCAATCGGTGCAGGGACGTCACTCCCCCTCACATCGGCAAGGAAGCAGGCGTCATGAGAGCATGAGTGGGAACGCGGAACGGCCGGGTCCGGCGGACGGGACAGGGGAGGCGCGGGACCTGCACCCGCGCAAGTTCGACCTCCTCAACCTGACCCTTGTCGACGTCAACGGCGGCCTCCGGCCGTACCTCAACGTCTTCCTGCTCGTGCATCGGGAATGGAGCGCGACGACGGTCGGGTTGGTGACGACCATCGCGGGTCTCATCGGGGTCGGCTTGCAGGCCCCTCTCGGCGCCGTCATCGACGCGGCGCGCGACAAGCGAATGGCCATCGTGGCGGCTCTGCTGGCGGCGTCGGCCGGGGCCGCGGTGATCGCGATCTGGCCCCAGTTCTGGCCTGTGCTGGTTGCCTTCACGATCCTGACCGCCGCGGGCAGCAGCTTCACCCCGACCATCGCCGGCCTCACGCTCGGCATCTTCCCGAAAGCGCGCCTGTCCCGCCGGATGGGCCGGAACAGTGCCTGGTACCGGGGCGGCAACGTCTGCATCGCGGTCCTGATCGCCCTGGTGGGCTACGGCTTCCCGGACCGGGCCGTGTTCTTCCTGGTACCCGCCTTGTCACTCGCCGCTGCCGCGGCGGTGCTGTCCATCCCGCGCGACATCGTCGGTCAGGAGCTCGCCGAGGAGGTAAAGCCCAAGGCGAAAAGCGGCTCCGCGCTCAAGGTGCTCCTCGCCAACCGCCCCCTCCTGATCTTCGCCGCGTCGATCTTCCTGTTTCAGCTGGCGAACGGGCCGATGGCCTCGCTCGTCGCCCAGAAGATCTCCTTGGCGCACGAGGACTGGTCGGCCGCGATCACCTCGACCACCATCATCGCGGCCCAGGTCGTGATGCTCCCCATGGCCATCATGGTCGGGCGTTTCGCAGACGGCTGGGGGCGCAAGCCCATTATCCTGTTCGCGTTCGCAATGCTGCCGGTCCGGGCTCTGCTCTACACGGTGTCCGACGACGCGATCTGGCTGTTCGCGGTCCAGTCCCTGGAGGGGGTCAGCACCGGCCTCTACAGCGCGATCAAGCCGCTGATGATTGCCGACTTCATGGAGGACAAGAGCCGCTACAACCTCGCCTCGGGATCCATCGCGACCGTCCAGGGCGTTGCCATCGCCCTGTCGAACGTGCTTGCCGGCAGCATCGTCGACCTCAGCGGGTTCACCGCGGCGTTCCTCGTCTCCAGCGCCATCGGGACAGCCGCGGCCCTCCTGCTGACCCGGATGCCGGAACCGTCGGGCGTCAAGGCCTGAGCTCGGAGCGCGACCATGTCCGGCATTCCGACCGCGCCGGTCCGGGAACACGGGATACGAAAAGGCCCGGCCGCCGACCAAATGGGCGTCCGGGCCTTCGCTGGTCTCAAAGGGGCCGGTCAGACCCGCAGGGGATTACTTCTTCTTGGAGTAATCGAAGGTCGGCGCCTTGTTGAGCGTGTCCTTGTCGGTGTCGACGTAGGCCGCCCACTTGTTGTCCTTGTTGCTCACCGAGATGGTCGACGGATCGAGCACGACGTAGCGCTCGCCGAGGCCGAGGAAGCCGCCGACGCTGACGATGACGCCGGTGACGGTCTTGCCGTTCTCGATGACGAGGTCCTCGATCTCGCCGACCGTCTCCTTGTTGTTGTTGTAGACGTTCGTGCCGATCAGCTTCGACGAGGTGATGTCGGCCGGCTTCACGGTGACGAACTTGAGCTTCACCGTCGCCGTGTCGGCCATCTTCAAGCCCATGTCGGACGCGGAGTGCGCGGTGGTGGCCGGAGCGGGCGTCTGGGCCAGGGCGGGAACGGCAACGCAGGTCAGGGCGAACGCGGCGGCAAGATTACGGAACGACAAAGCTTTTCTCCATTTGGGAATATGTGGGCGATAGTCTGAGGAAGACGATCATTTCGATGCCTCGACATCGTCGCCCCGGTCGTATCGGGAGGCTCAACGTAC
This sequence comes from Methylobacterium goesingense, assembly GCF_022179225.1. Lineage (GTDB taxonomy): Bacteria > Pseudomonadota > Alphaproteobacteria > Rhizobiales > Beijerinckiaceae > Methylobacterium > Methylobacterium goesingense. Next base: position 1,502 of record NZ_BPQL01000105.1, on the reverse strand, counting down.
GCTTCTCGGAAACGTTTCAGACACATTCGAATTTTCCGACTCACGATGCGGAGATGGCGCCGATGCCTCCCGGCGCTCGCGAATGGGTGTCTGTCGGGGCGGGAACACCGACCATCCGGAGGCATTGGGGCCTGGAAGATCGCAGCCCCAGTAGCAGCCGGAACGGACATCACCCTGCAATGACGAACAGAATCCCCCGGGCGGTCGCCCTCGTGGCCGTGGTGGCCAGCCTCGGTGTTGCGGCCCCCGCGTTCGCCCAGTCCGCGTCCAGCCGGATCGACCAGCCCACCCCGGGGACCTTGCCGTCGGGCTCTTCAAATGACGGCAGCGACGGTCGCGTCGCGCCGCCGAGCGCCATCCAGTCCTCCACCGACGTCATGAAGGGCGGGGCCGTGCAGGGTGACGGCTCGCCGTCACGGACGAACCCGATCCAGCATCTCCCGAAGGACATGCGCTGAGCGGCGATGGCGCCGGTACCGTGATCCGGCGCATCCTCCACGTCGTGACACTCTGCGCGGCCACGGCGTTGGTCGCCTGCACGCTCCTGCCCCTGGTCCCGACCGAGTGGTGGGCGATCCGGCTGCTCGACTTCCCGCGCCTGCATTGGGCCATCGGCCTCATGGTGGTCGGCATCGGCGTCCTACTCTACCCGTCGAAGGCACGGTGGCTAACTGGCCTCGTCCTGGCAGCGGTCCTTATGGCCCTGGTGGTCAACGTCGCAATCCTGTGGCCGTACCGGCCGGACGGGGGTGGCCACGTGGAGTCATGCCCGGCGGACCGCAGCCTGTCCGTGCTGATAGCGAACGTCCAGCTTGGGAACCGCAACGCTCCAGTGTTGCTCGACACCGTTCGAAAAGCCGACCCCGACCTGTTCCTCGCGATGGAGACGGATGCGTGGTGGGACGAGGCGCTCGATCCCCTCAGAGAGCGGATGCCGAACGTCCTGAAGCGGATCACCGGGTCCTACTACGGCATCGAGCTCTACTCGCGCCTGCCTCTGGTCAACGGCGAGATCCGCCATCTCGCGAAGCGGGAGACGCCAGCCATCGTCACCGGCGTGACCATGCGGACCGGCGAGACCATAGACTTAATCGGGCTCCACCCGAAGCCTCCGCTCCCGTGGCAGTCGTCCCTCGGCAGGGACGCCGAGCTCTACGCGGCCGCGACCATCCTGAACGAGCGCGTCGAGCCCGGCATCCTGGTGGGCGACCTCAACGCCACCCCGTGGGAGATCGCGGTCGAGCGCATGCGACGGCTCTCGGGCCTCGTCGACCCGCGCCGCGGCTACGGCTACGTCGCGACCTGGAACGCGGGATCGTCCTGGCTGCGCTGGCCCCTCGATCAGATCTTCCACGAGGGGGGCTTCGAGACGGTGTCCATCGACCGGCTCGACGCCTTCGGGTCCGACCACTTCCCGTATTTAGCCCGCCTGTGCCGACGCATCGGAGCGTCCGTCGATCCCGTCACCCGCGTCGGGAGGGGCGACGGGATCGACGGACGCT
>NZ_BPQL01000104.1 GCF_022179225.1 Methylobacterium goesingense | reverse complement strand
GCGCGCCGGAGCTGCGCGCCCTGCGGGCCCGGGTCGGGATGATCTTCCAGCACTTCAACCTGCTCGCGTCGCGGGACGCCGCCGGCAACGTGGCGCTACCCCTGGAGATCGCCGGCTGGGCGCCGGCCGCGATCCGGGCGCGGGTCGCCGAGTTGCTCGATCTCGTGGGGCTCGCCGATCAGGCGGGGCGCTATCCCGCCGAGCTGTCGGGCGGGCAGAAGCAGCGCGTCGGCATCGCCCGGGCCCTGGCGACGCGACCGGACGTGCTGCTCTCCGACGAGGCGACCTCTGCCCTGGACCCCGAGACCACCCGGTCGATCCTGGCGCTCCTCGCGCGCATCAACCGGGAGCTCGGCCTCACCATCGTGCTCATCACCCACGAGATGTCGGTGATCCGCGCCGTGGTCGACCGCGTCGCGGTGATCGAGCACGGCGCCATCGTCGAGCAGGGCTCGGCCTTCGACGTCTTCACCCGGCCGCAGGCCGAGATCACGCGCTCCCTCCTCGCGGGAGAAATGGGCCATGAGCTGCCCCCGGCGCTGGCGGCGCGGATCGGCCCCGGCGCACGGCCGGGCGCGACCGTGGTGCTGCGCATCGCCTTCGAGGACGCGCCCGACGGCAGCGCGATCCTGGCGCGGCTCGCCCGAGACACCGGCATCGAGGCCGCGATCCTTGCCGGCACCGTGGACGAGATCGGCGGTCGTCCGTTCGGCTCCCTGGCGATCGGGCTGCCGCCGGCGCCCGACGTGACGGCACGCGCACAAACCTATCTCGCGCAGCACGGCATCGCGAGTCAGGTACTCGGATACCTGCCGCTGGCCCAGGAGGCGTCCCGTGTCGCCTGAACTGATCCGCCTCCTCGTCCAGGCCACCGGCGACACCCTCACGATGGTGGCGCTCGCCGCCTCCCTCGGCACCCTGTTCGGCCTGCCGTTGGGGGTCTTCCTGGCGACGAGCCGACGCGGCGAGCTCCTCGCCGCGCCGATCGCGAACACGGTGCTCGGCTTCGTCGTCAACGCAACCCGCTCGACGCCCTTCATCATCCTGGTGGTGGCGATCATCCCCTTCACCCGGCTCATCGCCGGCACTTCCATCGGGACCCTCGCCGCGACGGTACCGCTCACGGTGGCGGCGACGCCCTTCCTGGCGCGCCTGATCGAGGCGGCGATTCGGGAGGTCGATCCGGGCCTCGTGGAGGCGGCCCGCGCCTTCGGGGCGAGCCCGGGGCAGATCATCGCCAAGGTGCTAATCCCCGAGGCGCTGCCCGGCATCGTGTCGGGCCTGACCCTGGCGGTGGTCTCGCTCCTCGGCTTCTCCGCCATGGTCGGCGCCGTCGGCGGCGGCGGCCTCGGCGATCTCGGCATCCGCTACGGCTACCAGCGCTTTAGGCCCGAGATGATGCTGGCCGTGGTCGTCGTCCTCGTTGTCCTCGTCCAAGCGGTGCAGACCGTCGGCGAGAGCCTGGCGCGGCGCCTGAACCGGCGCATCCGGCAGGCCTAACGCGCCCCTTCGCACCCCTCCCGCCTCCAACCCGGACGATCCGCCATGCTGCGCGCCCTGACCCTCGCCGCCCTCCTCGCCGTGTCCGGCTCGGCTGTTCCCGCTCCAGTGTGGGCCGAACCCCTGACGCGGGTCCGCATCGGGGCGACCCCGGGGCCGCACGCGCAGATCCTCGAGGCGGTGAAGCCGATCGCGGCGAAGCGGGGGCTCGACCTCCAGATCATCGAGTTCTCCGACTACGTCGTACCGAACGAGGCCCTCTCGGCCGGCGAGATCGAGGCGAACTCGTTCCAGAACCAGCCCTTCCTCGACAACCAGAAGGCCGACCGGGGCTACCGGATCACCGGCGTCGGCCTCACGGTGAACTTCCCCCTCGGCATCTATTCGAAGCGGCACAGGAGCTTCGACGCGGTGCCGAACGGCGGCACCGTGGCGATCCAGAACGACCCGACCAATGGCGGGCGCTCGCTGCTGCTCCTGCAGGACAAGGGCGTGATCAAGCTGGCCCCCGGCACCGGGTTCAAGCCGACGGTGGCCGACATCGTCGAGAATCCGCGCAGGCTCCGCTTCATCGAGGTGGACGCGGCCCAGACGCCCCGCGCCCTCGACGACGTGGACGCCGCGGCGGTCAACACCAACTACGCGACGCCCGCCGGCCTCAAGCCTTCCGACGCGCTCCTGAAGGAGGAACCGAAAGGACCCTACGTGAACATGCTGGCGGTCCGCGAGGCCGACCAGGACAAGCCCTGGGTCAAGGCACTGGTGGAGAGCTACCGCACGCCCGAGACCAAGGCCTTCGTGGAGACGACCTTCGGCGGGGCGGTGCTCACGAGCTGGTAGGCCGCGCCGGTCAGGCGGTCTGCGCTACCGGACGCGGGGGCGCGGCGAGGGACTGGTCCAGCAGGGCCCGCAGGGTGCGCGCATTCCGATCCTGGGCCGCCGCGTCCCAGGAGCGAGGCGCATCGAGTGCGACCGTCTCGTGAATGCGGCCGGGATGGGGGCGCATGACCACGACCCGGTCCGCGAGGGACGCGGCCTCGGCGACGTCGTGGGTGACGAGGAGGATGGTCGGGCGGGTCTCTGCCCAGAGCGCCAGCAGGTGGCGGTGCAGGTCCTCGCGCGTGACGGCATCGAGGGCCGAGAAGGGCTCGTCGAGCAGGAGAACCCGGGGGTCGGCCACGAAGGCCCGGGCGATGGCGACGCGCTGCTGCTGGCCGCCGGAGAGCTCGCGCGGCCAGCGCCCCGCATGGTCGGCGAGACCGACGCGGTCGAGGGCGCGGGCCACCTGGGCCCGGCGCTCGGCCGCCGGCCGGTCGGCGAGGCCGAACCCGACATTCTCGGCGATGCTGAGCCAGGGCAGCAGGCGCGGCTCCTGGAAGACCAGGCCGAGGCCGGGATGCGGGCCGTCGATGGTGGCGCCGTCGAGCCGGATGGAACCCGCCGTCGCCACGTCGAGGCCGGCCACGAGGCGCAGGAGGGTGGTCTTCCCGCAGCCCGAGCCACCCACCACGGCGACGATCTCGCCGGGCGCGAGGGAGAGGGTCAGGCCGGAGAGCGCCCGCGTCCCGTCCGCGTAGGTCTTCGAGAGGTCCTGGATCGTCAGCATCGCCGTGTGTCCGAAGCCATGTCCGTGGTGGGGCCAGTCCTAAAGCACGCCGCGGCTGACATCCTGCCAGCGCAGGAGCGGACGGGTCGCCAGGACGAGGAGGCCGTCGGCGAGCTTGCCCAGACCTGCGAAGGCCAGGATGGCCGCCAGGATCTGGTCCGGCTTCCCGAATTGCTGGCCGTCCACCAGGAGGTAGCCGAGCCCCTCCGAGGCGCCCATCAGCTCGGCCGCCACCACGAACAGGAAGCCGAGCCCGAGGCCGGTGCGGAGCGCCACCAGGGTGCCGGGCAGAACCGCCGGCAGGAGGATGCGGCGGGCGAGCGCGAGGCGCGACAGGCGGAAGATGCGTCCGACCTCCACGAGCTTGCGATCCACCGACGCGATCGCGCCGGAGACCCCGACATAGACCGGGAAGAACACCCCGACGGCGATGAGCACGACCTTCGGCGTCTCGAGGATGCCGAGCCAGAGGATGAAGAGGGGCACCCAGGCGAGCGAGGGCACCGCCCGCAGGGCCTGAAGACTGGGATCGAGAAGGTGCCGGGCGAGCGGCAGCGTGCCGGTGAGGGCGCCGACGAGGATGCCAGCCCCGGCGCCGGCCACGAAGCCGAGGGCGACGCGCAGCAGCGTCGCCTGGACGTGCAGCCAGAGGTCCCCGGACTGGGCCAGCGCCAGCAGCGTCCCGAGGACCCGGCTCGGCGGCGGCAGCAGCCGCCCCTGGGCGAGGCCCGACCGGATGGCGAGCTCCCAGCCCAGGGCGAGGGCCAGGGGGATCAGGATGCCGAGGACGAGGCGCCCGCCCGTGCGACCGGCACCCCGTCGCCAGGATCGGTTCAGCACGACCGTTGCTGGAGCGGTGCCATCGTCTCCCGTGCCGGATGCGAGGAGCGGGGATGCGGTTGCCGCGCTCACCGCTCGGACCCGGCGGTGAACCGGGGGTCGATCAGCGCATCGACGGCCGCGGCCACGTCGGTCTCCGCTGGGATCACGCCGGCCTGCTGCAATGCGAGGCCCGCCGCCCGGATGCTCTCGGCCTGGACCCGGCCGATCTCGGGCCGGCTCAGATCGGTGCGGGCGAGCTGGCGGGCGATCACGGCTTCGGGCAGCTTGGTCGCGGCGACGAGCGCCCGCGTTACGGCCTCCGGGTTGGCGATCGCGTAGGTGCGCGCCTGCTCGTAAGCGGCGATGACGATCCGGACGAGGTCCGGATGGGCTTTGGCGAAATCCTCGCGCACGTCGAGGACGCCCCAGGTGTTGGCGGCCGGGTCTCGGAAGAACAGGCGGGTGCCGCCCTCGAGCTCGGAGGCCGCCATCATCGGGTCGAGGCCGGCCCAGGCGTCGACGTCGCCGCGCTCCAGGGCGGTGCGCCCGTCGGCATGCTGGAGCAGGACGAGCTTGGCGTCCTTCTCGGTGAGCCCGGCGCCCTGAAGCGCCCGGATGAGGAAGATGTGCGGATCGGTGCCCCGCGTCACCGCGATCCGCTTGCCCTTGAGGTCCGCGGGCGTCCGAATACCGCTGTCCTTCGTGGTCACCAGGGCTGTCCATTCCGGCTGCGAGTAGGCGTAGATCGCCTTGACCGGATTGCCGTTGATGCGCGCCAGCAGGGCGGCCGCCCCGGCCGAGGAGCCGAAGTCGATGGCCCCGCCGTTCAGGTATTCCAGCGCCTTGTTCGAGCCGAGCGACTGCGTCCAGCGCACGGCGATGCCCCGCGCCTTCAGGGCGGATTCGAGGAAGCCCTTCTCCTTCAGGACGAGGCTGACCGGGTTGTAGGTCGCCCAGTCGAGACGAACCTCCGTCACCTCGGCGGCCTCGCTTCGCCGGGCCGTGCCCAGCGGCAGCAGGGCCGCGCAGGCGAGGGCGAGGAGGGTGCGGCGGGTGGGAGAGGCGCGGCGGCGCTGCCGGCGGATCGTCATGGCTTCAGGGTCCTGGTGCGGGAAGGAGGGACGGGTCATGGGGCGGCCGGCGCCCGGATCGCGGCGGCGGGGTGGCGATGGGGCGGCCGCGGCAAGCCGAGGTTTTCGCGCAGGGTGCGGCCCTCGTAGTCCCTGCGGAACAGGCCGCGGCGCTGGAGCTCGGGGATCACCAGGGTGGCGAAGTCGTCGAGGCCGCCGGGCAGGGTCGGCGGCATGATGTTGAAGCCGTCCGCCCCGTGGGCCTCGAAGCGCTCCTGAAGCGCGTCGGCGATCCGGCTCGGCGTGCCGACCAGGGTCCAGTGCCCGCGGGCGCCGGCGATGCGCAGATAGAGCTCGCGGATGGTCAGCTTCTCGCGCCGGGCCAGAGTCAGCATCAGGGCCTGCCGGCTCTTGCCGCCCTCGGTCTCAGGCAGGTCAGGCACCAGGGCGTCGTCCGGATAGGCCGACAGGTCGGCGCCGGCGAGTTGTTCGAGGAGCGAGCGGCCGACCACGGGGTGGATCAGGTCCTGCAATTCCCCGTAGCGGTCCTGGGCCTCGCTCTCCGTGCGTCCGACGACCGGGAAGGCGCCGGGCATGATCTTGAGGTGATCCGGGTCACGCCCGAAGCCGGCCATGCGGCCCTTCACGTCGGCGTAGAAGGCTGTCGCGTCCTCCAGGCTCGTCTGGGCCGTGAAGACGATCTCGGCGGTGCGGGCGGCCAGCGCCTTGCCGGCTTCGGAGGAGCCGGCCTGCACCACAACCGGGTGGCCCTGCGGCGGGCGCGGCACGTTGAGGGGACCGCGCACCGAGAAGTGCGCACCCTCGTGGGCGAGGAGATGCAGCCGGTCCGGGTCGAAGAACCGGCCCGACTCCCGGTCGCGCACGAAGGCGTCGTCCGCGTAGGAATCCCACAGGCCCCGGACCACGTCGACGAACTCCTCCGCCCGGGTGTAGCGGTGGGCATGGGCGAGGTGGCTCTCGCGGCTGAAGTTCCAGGCTTCGCGGGGGTCGGCGGAGGTCACGAGGTTCCAGCCGGCCCGACCCTCACTGAGGTGATCGAGGGAGGCGAACTTGCGGGCGACGTGGAAGGGCTCATTGTAGGTGGTGGAGGCCGTGGCCACGAGGCCGATCCGCTCGGTCACCGCCGCGAGGTGGGAGAGCAGGGTCAGGGGCTCGAACTGCCCGACATAGCGGATCGCCGTGCGGCTGAGGGCGTCGATGTCCTCGCCCCGGACCGCGACGCCATCGGCGAGGAAGATCAGGTCGAACTTCGCCGCCTCCGCCGTCCTGGCGATCCGCCGGTAGTGGGCGGCGTTGACGCCGGCATCGGCCTGGGCGGACGGGTGGCGCCAAGCCGCGACGTGGTGTCCGCCGGGATAAAGGAAGGCGCCGAGGCGCATGCGGTCGGAGCGGGCCGGCATCGCGGGCTGACCTCAGGCCGAACCGACGCGGTACTCGCGCGGCGGCGCGGTGCCGTTGACCGCGAAGGCCCCGACGATGCGGTCGCGGTAGATCCGTGGATTGTGCGAGGCGATGGTGCGGGCGTTGCGCCAGTAGCGGTCGAGGCCCAGGCCCTCCTTCACCGCCGAGGCGCCGAGCGCGTCGAACAGGCCGGTGGTGGCCTCCAGCACGAGGTTCGTCACCACCGTGACCGCCTGGTTGACCTCGACGTCGGCAAGCGCCGCCGGTCCCGTCGGATCGGCCCCGTCGCGGCGGACCTCGAACACCCGCTGCAGGGCCTCGGCCGCCTTCAGCACGATGGCGCCGGCCGCGTAGGCGTTGCCCCGCACGCGGCCGACCACCGCCTGGATCTGCGGGTCGTCGCCGGTGCGGGCCGCATTGCCGTGGCTGTAGACGCGCCGGCGCTCGGCCACCAGCCGGGCGACGTCCTCGGCCGCGGCCCGGCCGATGCCGGCCAGCGTGGCGAGGTGCACGAGCTGGAAGAACGCCATGGCGTAGGGAAAGCGCGCCGGGTCCGGCTTGATCCAGTCGAGCTCGACCACGACCCCGGTGAAATGCGCGGTGCCGCTCGCGGTCAGCGCCTGCCCGAATCCGTCCCAGTCGTCGACGATCGCCACGCCAGGGGCCCGGGTCGAGACCGCCGCGACCACGGGCGCGCCGTCCTCGTCCTGTGCCGAGAGGTGGATCCAGTCGGCGAACAATGAGCCGGTGGTGTAGAATTTCCGCCCGTCGACGACCCGCTCGGCCCCGCGCCGGCGGAGGATGGTGTCGAACTGGCCGACCTTGGCCTCCCCGGTCTCGGAGACGCCGCTGCCGATGGTCTCCCCGGCGGCGATCCGCCCGGTCCAGCGCGCCCGCCATTCGGGCGAGGTCGAGCAAAGCACGTCTTCGGTGAAGCCGAAATGCGCACGCAGCGCGTTGGTGACGTTCGAATCCCCCTGCGACAGCTCGATCAGCAGATTGAACAGTTCGGGCAGGCTCGCCCCGTGCCCGCCCGCCGCTTCCGGCAGCCGAAGGGTGGTGAAGCCCACCTCCTTGAGCCAGGCGATCTCGGAATGCGGCAGCCGGCGCGCGCCGTCCCGCGCCACGGCGGTGGCGCGGATCTCGGCGAAGGCCGGGCGAAAGCGCGCGGCGAGGTCTTCGTAGCGGGCGCTCGGGCCGGCCCCCCAACCCGCATCCGTTTGCGACATGATCCTGCAATCCCGTCCTGAGCCGGCTGAACCCTCGGGCAGCCGTTGTTGAAATCCGGGATTACCGTTCGAAAATCAAGTCTTCGTCGGGAAAATGACGTACGTTCGCATGCATTTGGGACACATATCTACAGTAACATCTTTGCAAGAACAAACCCCCTTTGGATGATGCGATCCAAAAAAGAAGGTTCTTGTTGACCGGACGTTCGCTAGCAATACCCTGAGCTTCCTGGTCTCTCGCCTGCCCGTGCTTCCCGCCTGCCTGGGCGAGACCCGGCGAGGCCACGCCCGCTGCAGACGGATCCTTCGATGACGACGCGCCGAGAATTGCGGCTGAACGCCTTCCAGATGGCCTCGCCGGGCCACACCTGGGCCGGCCTGTGGCGGCACCCACGCGACACGGGGAGCGCCTACAACAGCCTCGACTACTGGGTGGACCTCGCGCGCACCGCCGAGCGCGGCCTCTTCGACGGAATCTTCCTCGCCGACGTACTCGGTCAGTACGACGTCTACGCCGGCACCGCCGACGCGGCCCTGTCGCGGGCCGCCCAGGCCCCGAACCTCGACCCGTTCCTGGTGGTGCCCGCCATGGCGCAGGCGACCCGCCATCTCGGCTTCGGCGTCACCGCCAACCTGACCTACGAGTACCCCTATCCCTTCGCCCGGCGCATCACGACCCTCGACCACCTCACCGGCGGCCGGGTCGGCTGGAACATCGTCACCGGCTACCTCGAGAGCGGCGCCCGCGGCATGGGCCAGGACACGACCCGGGCACACGACACACGCTACGAGGCTGGGGACGACTTCCTGGAGGCCGCCTACAAGCTCTGGGAGGGCAGCTGGGAGGCGGGCGCCGTCCGGCGCGACCGGGCCGGCGGCGTCTTCACCGATCCGGCACGGGTCCACCGCATCCGGCACGACGGTCCGTACTATCGCATCGACGGCCGGCACCTCGCCGAGCCCTCGCCCCAGCGCACGCCGGTGCTCTACCAAGCCGGCACGTCGAGTCGGGGCAAGATCTTCGCAGGGCGCCACGCCGAGGCCGTGTTCCTCAACGGCCAGACGAAGCCGCTGGCCGCCAAGGCCGTGCGGGACCTGCGCGAGGCGGCCCGCGCCGCCGGGCGCGACCCTTACGATATCCGCATGTTCCTCGGCGCCACCGTCATCGTGGCGCCGACCCGCGCCGAGGCCCTGTCCTTACGCGACGAGTATGCGCGCTACATCGACGTCGAGGGCCAGCTCGCCCTGGTCTCGGGCTGGACGGGCATCGACCTGTCAGCCCTGGGACCCGACGAGGCCCTGGCCTACGTCAAGACGAACGCCATGCAGTCCCTGGTGGAGAACCTGACGCAAGGCGGCGAGCGGCCCTTTACCCGGGCGGACTTTGCCGAGTTCGGCCCGCGCGGGGCCCGCGCGCCCTTCATCGTCGGCGCACCCTCCGAGGTCGCCGACGAACTCGTCGCCTGGGCCGAGGCTACCGACGCCGACGGCTTCAACCTGACCCGCGCAGTGGCGCCGGAAACCCTGGAAGCCTTCGTCGACCTCGTCGTCCCGGAACTTCAATCGCGCGGTGTCTTCAAGACCCGCTACGCGGAGGGCACGCTGCGCGAGAAGCTGTTCCCAGGCAGCGGCCCGCACCTCGGAGCGAGCCATCCCGGCGCGGGCTTCCGGCGGGGGACGCCGCAGGCCTTCCCGGCCGCGTCGTGAGGAGCAAGGAAGCTTCCGGTATGATGCGAGCCAGCCCCCGATGTTTCCGGAGCAAGCGTCCGCTTTCTTAAGCTACCTCCCAATAGCAGACAGGCAACTATCCACCCAACCCTGCCGTAGGGCAGACGGACGGGTCTCGACCCAAGCCAGTCGCTCAGATCAACATCGGCGTTTCTCGATAGCGGACATTCGTCGGCTGTCTGGCAACTGCGACCAGGGGTCGGGATGCGACCTTTATCACCACGGCCGCAACCAGACATCCGCCCCTGTGCCCAGTTCTCCTGCAGTTCTATCTTAGACCTAGCCGCAATAAAGACCATCGGCGCATTTGCGCACAAGATCACATTGCCGCATCGAGTTACATCGCCCGTCGTGTAGAAAATATAAGAAGACAACATTCGTTCTAAATATAACAATTAAAAACTAGGGAATTGTTTCTTGGGCGTGACTTTTATGTTATTGCTCCATGGACCATCGTCGCTATACGCCACGGCATAACCAAGCCACCCCAGCCCTCTCGCACAGGCAGAGGTCAATGCCTGCCGTCGATCCCGCCCATGATGGGCCTGCGAGCCGATTGGCGATTCTCTATCGCAGCCATTGCGAGGCTTTGCTGCGGTTTCTGAGCCGAAAGGTTGGCCGACACGAAGCGTCCGATCTGATGCATGAAACGTTCATCCGAGTTGCGCGGGCCGAGCAGGGACGGACCGTACTGCACAACGAGCGCGCCTTCCTGTTTCAGGTCGCGGCGAACCTAGCCGTGGATCACAACCGCGCGCAGGTGCGCCAGTCTCGGCTTCTCTCGCCCGTCGAGATCGACGATTTGCTGGCGGTCACAGACGAGGCGCCGGGGCCGGATCGGCAGGCGCAGGGTCGCCTGGACCTCCAAAACCTCGCTGCCGCTCTACGCGAACTTCCGCCCCGGCGCGCCGAGGCCTTTCGCCTGAGCCGGATCGAGGGCGTGAGTCACGCATACATCGCAGCGCGCCTCGGCGTATCGCTCCGGACCGTGGAAGCCGAGGTCAGGATGGCGCTCGACCATTGTGCGGACCGTCTCCGATCAAGCGGAATCCCGGATTGATTGCGGGATGCGACGCATCGAAACGTTTTACTACCGGGCGCGCTTTCCGTGCGATGACGCGAAACGCGTCCGCAGACCGGCGGGAGAAGTATGAAGGCGCCGAACCATCAGCACGGGCCGACAAGCGGCGACGATGGCGGCGTCCGGCAGCAGGCGCATGCCTGGGTCGTTCACCTGACCTCCGGAACGGCGACGCAGGATGACGCCCGGGCCCTCGCCCTCTGGCGCTCCGTGCCTGAGCACGACGCCGCGTTCCGGGCTGCCGCCGGACTTTGGCAGCGGACGGGCGACGCCCTCGCGGGCACGTCCAGGCCGACAGTCGCCCGGGAGGCACCGCGCGGGATGACCCGGCGGCGCATGCTCGGCCGAGTGGCCGCCGGCGGGGTCGCATCTGCTTCCATAGCCGCCGCGGGCGCGACGCTTGTGTTGCGGTGGCCGACCCTGCGTGCCCCCTACCGGACGGGAACCGGCCAGATCCGGACGGTGACCCTGCCGGGCGGCATCCGCATCGAGCTGGATGCCGAGACCGCGCTGGACGCCGATCTCGACGACATGCGGCAGGACATCGTTCTGCATGCGGGCTCGGTGGCCGTCACCGTTCCGGCCAACCGCACTGCCCTCGCCGTGGTCGTGGGTGAGGCGCGCCTCGTCACCGAGCCGAGCGAGCCGGCTGAGGTCGTCGTCCGCTGCAGGCCGCGCGGAGGCCTGTCCGGCTGGGTCGGCGGCCAGGATGCCGACGTGGCCTGCCTGTCCGGCCGCGTTACCGTCGTTCCCGCACCGGGCGTTCCTGCGACGCGCCTCGTGGCCGGACAGGAGGTCGGGATCGGACCGGATGCGCGCGGCCTCCACGCCATCGACGTCGCCGCCACGGCGGCGTGGAGGCGGGGCCTGCTTGTCTTCCGCGGCACGCCCCTGGCGCAGGTCGTGGACGATCTCAACCGATACCGGCCGGGCCGGATCGTCGTCGCCAGTTCGGCTGCGGCCGCCCGGCGGGTGACGGGCGTGTTCCACCTCGCGCGGCCGGAGGAGGCCCTCGGCAGCATCCGCACCGCCCTCGCCCTATCGGAGGTCAGGTTCGGCGACCGCCTCGTCGTCCTGCGCTGAGCGCCGCGCAATGGCGTCGGACAGCGAAAAGGCAAAAAGTTTTTTTGCGGGCTCGCCACCCGGCGCGCGTCTGAGGAATCAGACGGGCGATCACGACCCGTCGGTCAGCGGTGACAAGCCGCAGTATGGCGTGGGGCACGATGATGGCGCGCGGACACAGGCGGAATCGGGCAGGGGACGGCTATCGGATGGTGACGGGATTGAGTGGGGTCGCAGCACTCGTGCTGGCCCTACCGACGCAGACTTCGGCAGCCATCGCCCCCGCGGACCTGACGGGACCGATGTTCGAGGCGCGGATCATCCGCGTGACGTCACCCAACCCGGATGCGGACGAAACCCTAGACTTCGCGATTGCCGAGCAGCCCCTCGACGAGGCTCTAGCAACCTATGGCGCCATTAGCGGCGTGCAGCTGATCTACGACAGCAACGCCAGCCGCCGCCTGCGCTCGAAGCCACTCTCCGGACGCTACGACCGGATGGAAGCCTTGCGGCAACTGCTTGCAGGCACCGGCCTGGTGCCGCACTTCACGGCCAAGCGGTCGGCCACCATCGTCGGTGTAGTCGCTCAGGCAGAAATCGCCGGCCAGCATGACGGCGCCGTCACCCTCGACGCCCTGGAGGTGACCGGTGACACGGCCCTCGGACCGGTCAACGGCTACGTTGCCAGACGCAGCGCGACGGCAACGAAGACCGGTATGTCGATTCTCGAAACGCCGCAGGCCATCAATGTGGTCGGCCGGAAGGAGATCGAGGATCGTCAGGCGCAGAACGTTCGCCAGGCCTTACTCTACACCCCGGGCGTGCTCACCCAGTACGGCACGGACCTGCGCTACGACTGGCTCTACGTCCGCGGCTTCGTGCCCGGACGTTACCTGGACGGTCTGCGCCTGCCGTTCGGCGCGCGGGGCTACTCGCAGCCGCTCATCGAGACGTACGGCCTGGAGCGCGTCGAACTGCTGAAGGGCCCTTCCTCGGGACTCTACGGGCAGAACTCGCCAGGCGGCCTGCTCAACCTCGTCAGCAAGCGTCCGACCGCGGTGCCCCTGCACGAGATCCAGCTTCAAACCGGCAGTTACGGACGTGCCCAGGCCGCCTTCGACCTGTCCGGCCCCGTCGATCCGGACGGCCGGATCCTCTACCGGCTTACCGGGCTCGCGCGCACCACCGGAACCCAGCTGGATTACCTGGAGGAAGACCGGGTCTTCATCGCACCGAGCGTCACGTTCCGGCCGGACGCCGACACGTCCTTCACGATCCTGTCTCAGTACCTGCACATCAACTCGCCCGGCGGCGGCGCGCCGCAAGGCCTGCCGACCCTCGGGACCCTGTACACGAACCCGCGCGGGCGCATCCCCACGCGCCGCTTCATCGGCGAACCGAACTACGACCGGTTCAAGCTCGACCAGAGCTTCATCGGCTACGCGTTCGAGCACCGCTTTAACGACGTCTGGACCGTGCGCCAGAACCTTCGCTTCGCGCATGTCGAAGCCGACACCCAACGCGTCCAGGCGATCGGTCTCGCCGCCGATGGACGGACGTTGTCGCGTTATGCCTGGGCCTTCCCGGAACGGTCGAACCTCTTCAACGTCGACAACCAGGCGGAGGCGCGTTTCCTCACCGGACCTTTCGCACATACGCTCCTTTTCGGTGCCGATTACCTGCGCGAGGATGCGCGCTACGACGAGTCCAACCTGCGGATCGTACCCTCGGTCGACATCTTCGCCCCGGTCTATGCCGGCACGGTCACGCGTCCGCCCCTCGGGACGCAGATCACGCAAGGGCGCAATCAGACCGGTGTGTACGCGCAGGACGAGATCCGCTTCGGGGGCTTCAGTCTCACGCTGAGCGGACGCCAGGATTGGGCCAATGCCATCACGCGGACCCGGACCGCCTCGACCGGCGCGCTGGCGCAAGTGAAGCAGGACGATGCCGCCTTCACCGGCCGTGTCGGCCTCAGCTACCTCTTCGAGGGGGGCCTCGCCCCTTACGTGAGCTACGCGACGTCGTTTCAGCCGACCTCCGGCACCAACCGGCTCGGCACGCCCTTCGCTCCGACCACCGGCGACCAGATCGAGGGCGGCATCAAGGTCCAGCCGGCCGGTTCGAACCTCCTACTCACCGGTGCGGTGTTCGACCTGAAGCAGCAGAACGTGCTGACGCCGGACGCCCTCGACTTCCGGTTCAACACCCAGGCTGGTGAGGCACGAGTTCGTGGGCTTGAACTGGAGGCCAAGGCCAGCCTCACGGACAGCCTCGACTTCATCGCCTCCTACGCGGCCATGAACAGCAGGTTCACGAAGGCCAACCCCAACGCGGCGGGTGTCAGCATCGTCGGTAACGAATTGCCCTTCGTTCCACGCCATCAGGCGTCAGCCTGGCTCGACTACACGATCCGAACGGGGGATTGGGCTGGCCTCGGCCTCGGCGGGGGCGTGCGCTACATCGGCGTCTCGGTCGGCGACAACGCTAACCTCTATCGGACACCCGCGGTCACGCTCGTCGACGCAGCGCTGCGTTATGATTTCGGGTATCGCTATCCGAGTTTGAAGGGCGTCGACCTTGCGCTCAACGCAACGAACCTGTTCGACAGAACCTACGTCACGACATGCATCGCTGCGACCGGCTGCTTCTACGGAAACAGACAGACGATCCTCGCGACGCTACGCTATCGCTGGTAATGATCGAAGAAATTTGTCACGGATTTCGGAAGGGCGAAGTGCTCAGCGCAATTGGCAACCCTGACCACGCAGGATGAAGCGGGATTTTAGGTCGCAAATCTTCGCCCGTTTCATTAATTATCAAAGTGAGGTGAGCGGACTGTGTTAGGTCACGAACGGTCCCAAAGGCTATGTCTTGTTCAAGGCATCCATCCACCGGAAGCGGACGGGCCGAAAACCACCCGTCCCGGACGTTCAGTGCCGGAGACCGTCGCTCCAGTCGAGATCGAGGATCTGCCGAACGCCATCGACACCCGCTACTCGCCGACCCTGCGCGATCAGGGCCCGTTGGCAAGGGCGATTACTGGGATGATCAAGGCAACGCATGGTATGCCTGGATACGCATCACATCGGGGCGGGCCTCAGGCAACCGCCAGGGACCTTGGGCTTGGGTCTACGGCAGGTAAGCGGAACCGGAAGGTCGTTCCTTTGTCCACGGCGCTCTCGACAGTGAGCGCGCTTCCCTGGCGTTCGACCAGGTCGCGGCAGAGCAGGAGCCCGAGGCCGCTTCCGCGCTCGCCCGCGGTGCCGTTTGTGGTCGTGCGCCGGTCCAGGCGGAACAGATCGTCGACCTTGCCCGGAGGCATGCCGACACCAGTGTCCGTGACGGAAATCTCGATGGCGTCACCATCGTGCCGGCCGGTGACCGTGATGGTCCCGCTGGGAAGCGTAAACTTGACCGCGTTGCTGACGAGGTTGCGCAGGACGGTGGCGAGCATGTCGCGCTGCGCCCGGACCTTGATCCCGTCGCAGGCAACCGACAGGGTCAGTCCCTTGTCGGCTGCGGCCTCGGCGCCGCCCTGTATCACCTCGCTGGCGACTTTGCCGAGATCGACGTCGGTGATGGTGACAGCCATCGTGTCCATCTGCAGGCTAGCCCATGAGAACAGGCTTTCAAGCAGGGAGTAGGCCTGGGTGGCGGCGTCGTTGATGCCTTTGGCCCGACGTTCGATGGAGGCGTGGTCCCGCGAGGCTACTGCCTTCCCAAGCACCTCGGACAGCCCGAGCAGCGCCTGGAAGGGATTACGCAGATCATGCGCGATGATCGAGAACAGCAGGGTCTTCTGCCGGTTCAGTGTGTCGAGCTCCAAGGATTTCGCCTCGGCTTCGCGCCGGGCCTCGTCGAGTTTGGCCTGGAAGCCGCGGCGGGCCTCCGCGTACCGGATGGCGCGTGCGAGGCTCGACGGCGTCGCCTCCGCCTTGGCGAGGTAATCGAGGGCACCGGCACGCATGAGCCGGAACGCCAGGTCCTCGTCTGCCTCGCCAGTCAGCATCAGCACGGCGTGACCCTCGCCCGGCAGGGCGAGGAGGGAGGCGAGGAGGTCGAAGGTGTCGACGTCCGGCAGGCGGTAGTCGAGCAGGATGCAATCGAACGCACCCTCCCGCGCCAGCCGCAGCCCTGTCGTGCCGTCGGGCGCCTCGGTCAGGTCGTGCTTCAGCCCCGACTTCTTCAAGGCGCGGCGCACGGACGTCCGGTCGACGGCGTCGTCGTCGATCAGCAGGATGCGGGTGGGGGATTCCACGTGTCTGCCGAACCCTATTGCGGGAACTCGACCACCTTCCAGAAGTGCTCCAGCATGGAGACCGCCTCCATGAAGGTGTTGGCCGGGTCCCGCTTGACGATGTAGCCGGCGACGTTGTGCCCGTAGGCCCGCATGCGGTCCTCGTCCGCCTTCGAGGTGGTGATCATGAACACCACGGCGGTGCGCAAATCCTCGTCGGCCCGGATCTCCTCCAGGAACTCAATGCCGTTCATGCGCGGCATGTTGAGGTCAAGCAGGATGAGGTGAGGCTTCGGCAGCTTCTCCTTGCCGTTCTGGCCTCGCAGGTACTCCAGCGCCTCGATGCCGTCGCGGGCGACCGTGATCGGGTTGCCGATCTTGCTTTTCTTGAAGGCACGCTTCAGTCCCTGGACGTCAACCTCGTCGTCGTCGACCAGCAGCAGGTTAACCGTCGAACCCATCAGTTCCCCCCTTCGCGCCGTCCTTCGGCCACGTGAAATGGACCGAGAGGCCACGCCCCTCCCGGCCCTCGGTCAGCCAGACCTTGCCACCCTGACGCTCGACGAGCTTCCTGACGATGGCCAGTCCCATGCCGCTCCCCTCGACCTCGTCGCGTGGCCTCAGGGTCTGAAACATGCCGAACACGCGTTCGCGGAACTGCTCGGGGATGCCGGCACCGTCGTCCGTCACGACGAACTCTACCATATCGCCCACGGAGTGCGCATCGACCCGGACGCGACCGTCCCCCGGATGGTCGTGATGCTTGATCGCGTTGCCGATCAGGTTCTGGAGCGCCTGGGTGAGCGGGGCCTTCGCCGCGTTCAGCGTCGGCAGGTCATCCGCGGCTGCGATCTCGAACCCCTCTTGCGGGCTCACCAGGACGGCGAGCTCCTCGACGAGGGCCTTGGTGTTGACTTGGGTGAAGGCCACGTCCGCGCGTCCGGCCCTTGAGTAGGCCAGAAGGTCGTCGAGCAGGCTCTCCAGGCGCCGGACCCGGCTCTTAAGGAGCTCCATGTTGGTCTGGACGTCGCCGGTCAGCGAATCTTCGAGGTCTTCCTCGATCCAGCCGACGAGGTTCTCGATGCCGCGAAGGGGCGCCTTCAGGTCGTGCGAGGCGACGTAGGCGAACTGCTCTAGTTCCTCGTTAGTGCGGCGTAGGTCGCGGGCCTTGCTGGCCAGCCGCGCCTCCATGCGCTTGCGGTCGGTAATGTCCGTGTTGGTCCCGTACCAGCGGATGACCTCTCCCTCCGCGTCGCGAAAGGGGTTGGCCATCGAGAGGAACCAGCGGTACTCGCCGGTGGCGGCGCGCAAGGGGAAGGTGTCGTTCCAGGCTTCGCCGGATTTGAAGGCGCGCGAGATCCGCTCGACGACCCGGTCGACATGGTCGGGGTGGTGCACGGCCTTCCAGCCCCAACCCTTCATGGAATCGATGGTTGTTCCGGTGTACTCGTACCAACGCTGATTGTACCAGAAGATGTCCCCGTTCGCGTCCGCGATCCAGGCCATCTGCGGCAGGGTATCCGCCAGGTTGATGAAGTCGGCCGCGTCCGGAGCGGCCGTGGGAGATGCCATCGGCTCGCTCATGGCTGCTTCCTCGGAAAACATGAGCCGGGTTCGTCCCGGCCGGGAGGGGATGGGGAAGGTTGCGAAGGCGACGCTGCCAGAGCGAACGGGTCGGATCGGGGGTATCGTAATTGGACCGACCGATCCCGGGACCGGCTAACGTCTCTCGGCGACCGCGCCATGTTTGTCCATCGGAAACGCATTCGAAACACTGGACCCTTTCGAATGCTCCGGCATGCTGCGGCCAAAGTAGTCTTATCGTAGGGAACTAAAAGCTCCCTGCACGCTTGGACGGAGCCGGTATGGCTCGGTGTGAGACCGGAGGGGCAGGCGCACCGCGCCACGGAAGCGATCTGGGCCATCACATGTCGGACGGCGAGACCGAAAAATCCATGCCCTTCGTAGAGATCAACCGGGTTTACGCGTCCCCGGCGAACGCCAGCGAGAAGAACCTCGGCAGGACTTTGCGCGCGATGTACGACGCCGTGCCGTCGCAACCGCCGTCCCGGAGGCTCGGAGAGCTGCTGCATCGTCTCCATAAGGCCTTTGTGGGAACGTCACGCTAGGTCCCCGCGCCTTGATGCTATGGCGGAGGCGTGTCCTCCGCCTGCAGGCCGCGCAGCGGAGCGTCGATGGTGCAGACCACGCCGGTGACAGGGTAGGACAGATCGACCTCGCCCCCGAAGCTGCCGGCCAAACCCCGTCCGATGAGACGCGTGCCGAACCCGGTTCGTTTCGGCGGTTCGACGGACGGGCCGCCTTCCTCCGACCAGCGCAGAGCGCAGTAGGGCTCATCCGCCTCCTGCCGCACCTCCCAGGCCACGGAGATCTTCCCCTCGGCCGTGGAGAGCGCGCCGTACTTGGCCGCGTTCGTCGCGAGCTCGTGCAGGATCAGCGACAGCGACATCGCCGCCTTCGGTCCGACGGTGAAGGTCGGCCCTTCGACGACGAAGCGCCCGGGGTTGTCCTGGTGGGTCCTGAGCGCCCCCCGGATCACGGACCCGATCGGGGCCGCGCAGACCTCGCCGCCGAGAAGCAGGTCGTGCGAGTTGCCGAGGGCGATCAGGCGGCCAGCGAGGACGTCCTTGGCGGTGTTGACGTCCGTGGCGTTGCGCATGGTCTGCGTGGCGATGGCCTGCACCATCGCCAGCATGTTCTTCATACGGTGGCCAAGTTCGAGGTTGAGTGTGCGCTGGCGTTCCTCCGCCTCGATCCGGGCCAGCGCGGCGCGGGTCCGGTCCGCGATGTTGCTGGCGAAGCTGACTTCCTCGGGCTTCCAGGCGTACGGCTCGGCCTTGAGCGCGAACAGCAGCGCCACGAACCGCCCGTGCTCCATCAGGGGCAGGTTGAGCAGAGAGCGCACGTGGATGCCCGCTAGGGCTTCGGCGTCCCTGGCCGTGCGCGGATCCTCGGTGACGTCGTCGATGATCACGGCGTGGCCGTTCTTAAGGCCGTCGATGTAGGTGCCGTAATCCCGGAAGCCATGCAGCCCTCCGATGCCCGGGATGCCTGGGGCGGACCAACCTTCCCCGACGGCGATGGTCTCACGGTCATGGTCAACGTCGCCGTATCCGGCATGCGACAGTCCAAGCGTACGGCCGAGGATCTCCGCCGCCACCCGGGCGATCTCCGTGCGGTCGCCGGTGTTGCGCAGGCGGTCACCAAGTTCCGCGAGGGCCGCTCGCCTCGCATCGGCGCGCCGCCGCTCGGAGACGTCGATGAACATCGCGGCGAAGCGGTTTTCGGATTCGCGATAGGCGCGGACCTCGAACGTCCGCATTAGTTCGGGCACCGTGATCTCGAAGACCTCCGGGACGCCGGTGTCGACCACACGTGCGTAGGTCTCGATGACCCAGCCTGGAATGCCCGGGATCACCTCGCGCACGGTGCGTCCCACGGTCTCCACCTTCAGCCCCGACTGCGCGGCGAAGGCCGGGTTGATCTCGACGAACCGGTAGTCGAATACCCGTCCATCCGCATCCCGGATGATCTCGCCGCTGAAGAACCCCTCCTGCATGCCCTCGAACAGGCCGCGCCAGCGCTGCTCGCTCTCGACGATGCGTTGCTCGGAGGCGCGCTGGGCCGTCACGTCGCGCGAGACCACCAGCAGCCGCTCGGGCCGGCCGTCCGGTCCGCGGATGGGCGTTACCTGTACGTCCCACCACTTCGCCTTACCCTTCAGGGTCTCCGCCGGTCCCTGAAAGTGCCCGGTGCCGCCGGCCAGCGCCGTCCAGAACGCCGCCTTAGCGTCCGCCTGGGCCTGTCCCTGCCAGAACCGGATCCAGTCGCAGCCCTTCACCTGATTAAAGTCGTCGGCCTCCATCACGGCCAAGCCTCCCTCGTTCATGAAGGTCAGCCGGGCGTCGGGGTCGAGCACTTTGATGCAATCGGCCGAGGACGACAGCACCCCGCGCATGAAGGCGGCGTCGGCCTGCTCCTTGGCGGCGGCGTTACGTTGCGCCGTGCGGTCGCGCAGGACCTTGATGAAGCCCTCGTGCCGGCCGTCCTCGTCGCGCAGCGGCATCATCTCACCGTTGGCCCAGAAGCGGCTGCCGTCCTTGCGCACGTGCCAGCGCTCGTCGGCCCCACGCCCGTGCAGAAGCGCCGCCCCCATCTCTCTTTCGGGTACGCCACAGGCGACGTCCTCCTCGGTGAAGAACACGTGTGCGGGCTTGCCGCACATCTCCGCCTCGTCCCATCCGAGGATTTGCTCCGCACCCGGGGACCAGCTCGTCACCATGCCGTCGAGGTCCAGGGAAACAATGGCGTAGTCGACCGCACTCTCCAGGATCGCCTTGTTGCGCCGGTCGCCCTCGCGACGCATCCGAAGAGAGCGGCGCAGTTCAAGTGTCGTCATGACCTGATGTGCCAGCGTACGCAGAACGAACGCTTGCGAGGCCGTCAGCTTGTTCGGCTTCGTGTCGAGGACGCACAGCGCCCCGAGGGCGACGCCGTCCGCGGTCCGGAGCGGGGCGCCGGCGTAGAAGCGGACCTGCGGTCCGCCTGTCACTAGGGGGTTGTTCGCCGTTCGGGTGTCGAGGCGCAGGTCCTCAATCTCGAACACGTCGTCCTGCCGTACGGTGTAGGCGCAAATCGACTGGGAGAGGGGCGTCTCGCTCTGCCCGAAGCCGGTCTCTGCCTTGAACCACTGACGGTCGCGGTCCCGATCAAGAAGCGAGATTAGGGACACGGGCATGCCGCAGGTCTCTGACGCCACCCTCACGATGTCGTCGAACTCGGCCTCCCCGGGCGTATCGAGGATATCGTAAGCGGCCAGTACGACGTCCCTGCGCGCCTTGACCTGCTCGCCACCGTCGATCTTGCCCCTCATAGCATCCATTGTCTTCGTAAGGCTTTATTAGCGGCCAGATGGTGTCGCGCGTAGCCCCGCGAAAGCATCCGTATACACTTCAATGGACGATCACGAGAGGGCTGAGATGCGCCGCCCCCAACGGTCCCAGCGGCACTTCGAAGGAGAAGCGAAGGCCAGTCGCTGCGAAGTCCATGGAGACCGTGCCGTCGAGTTCGCGCTCCACGCTCACCGCGATGAGGCGCGTGCCGAACCCTCGCCGGGCAGGAGGCGACGTCGGCGGGCCGCCGGTCTCGGTCCAATCGAGCCTCAGGCGACCCACGCCCCCGGCAGCGGCCACGACCGACCAGCGCACCTGGATCCCGCCGCCCGCCACCGACAGCGCCCCGTGCTTGACCGCGTTCGTCACGAGCTCGTGCAGCGTCATGCCGAGGGAGAGGACATGCCGCGGCGGCAGGTCGACGTTGGGACCATCGAACACGAAGGCGTTGTCGCCGCCGCGATAGGGGCCGAGCTCGTTCTCCAACACGGCCCGCAACGGGGCGCCCGACCAGTCGTCCCGCGTCAGCAGGTCGTGGGTCTTCGACAGGGCCAGGATGCGTGCCTCAAGCCGTTCGCCAGGGGCTTCTCCGCCAAGCGTCGATTGCCGGGCGAGCGCCTGAACCGTGGCGAGCGTGTTCTTCACGCGATGGTTCAACTCGTGGAGCATCGTCACCTGCCGCTCCTGCATTTCCCGGCCGTTGCGGACCTCCTCGCGGAGCTCCGTCTCGTTGCGCTGCAGGCTGGCCGCCATGCCATCCAGCTTCGTCCCGAGCCGGCCGAACTCGTTCGATCCCCGGAGACCGGTCCTCGCGCACAGGTCGCCGGACTGCCAAGCGGCGGCAGTCCGCAGCAGGCGGTCGACGGGCCGCCGGATGAAGATCCGGCCGGCCACCAGCGCCGCGGCGATGGCGAGGACGGCCCCGAGCGCGATCAGCACGATTCCCCTGCGGGTTGCCGCCTCGATGTCGGCATAGGCAGTCTTGCGGTCCCGCCCGACCGTGATCCAGGCCGCGGCGGCCGGTCCCGTAGGATGCGCGCTGGCGAGCACGCGCTCGCGCCCGTCGATGCCCGGGCCGACCCGGACGCCCTCACCACGTTCCATCAGGATACGCTGACGTTCCTCGGGTATGGGTCTGCCGATCCAGGGCTCGCCGTCCGGGTAGCGGACTATGATGGTCCTATCCTCGTCGGCCACCGTGACGGAGGTACTCGGCAGGCGCAGGTTTCGCTGCAGGTGGCGCGAGAACCAGTCGAGGTCGATGGCCGCGACCAGCACGCCGACGGTTCGCCCATCGGCGTCCTTGAGGGGCTTGGCGAAGTGCAGAGACGGCCGTCCCGTCGCGGTGCCCCTGACGTAGTTGCCCATGGCGAACCCGTCCCGGGCGATGGCGCGCCTGTGATAGGCGCGTTCGGCATTCGTGTAGGCGCCCGGTGCCGAGCCGACGCTGTTGCAGACTACGGTTCCGTCCGGCCGGGTGAGCGCGACGAGCGCGAGATGTGCCGAGTTCGCGGCCGCGCGGCGCAAGTACTCCGTGCAGCCGGAGGAATCGAGGCTGCGCACAGAGGGGTCCTGGGCGACGTAGTCGAGGGCTTGGCGCACGTTCTCGGCGACCTGCTCGACATCCTCGGCGACGGTACGGGCGGTGGCCATCGTGTCGGCGCGGATGACCGCGTCGCGCGAGGCGCGCAGTGCATACTCGTTGTATCCTTGGATTGCGAGAGCCGGCGCCAGCGCAAGCAGGACAAGCAGGAGGATACGGTAGGTCAGCGACATGCGGCGTCAGGAGGCCGTCGAGGGGCTACGTGCGACCTTAGCCATGCGGCGCGGAAGCCTCATCGAAATCGCCATGCCGGATAGGCGTGCGGAAGGCATTGGCATCGAAGTCTCGTCTCGGCCATCAGACATCCGTACCTCGTTCTCAGCCTTCCCGCAGCGTGCGCCGAGCCACCATGCCGAGGGTCGAGCCCTGGACGATGATGGTGAAGAGCACGACCGCGTATGTCGCCGCCAGGATTACGGGCTTGGCGTCGCTCTCGGGAATGGAGAGTGCCAGCGCCACCGAGATGCCCCCGCGCACCCCTGCCCATGTCAGGAACGGCACGTTGCGGGGGGAGAGGTGGCCACCCCAGCGGAAGACGAGGAGGGGCGTCGACACCGCCACCAGCCGGGCCAGTAGGACGATGGGCACCGCGCAGGCGGCGAGGAGCAGGCCGTTCGCCTCGAAGCGCAGAACCAGCACTTCTAGGCCGATCAGTAGGAACAGCACCGAATTCAACACCTCGTCGATGAGGGTCCAAAGGGCGGAGACGTAGCCTTGGGTCCGCTCGCTCATCGCGTCGCGCGGAGCGCGATCCCCGACCAGCAGCCCGGCGGCGACCACCGCGAGGGGCCCACTGGCATGGATCTTCTGGGCAAGTGCGTAGGTCCCAGCCACGAGCGCCAGGGTGATCAGCACCTCGACGGGGAAGTCGTCGATGGTTCTCATAGCCCGGTAGGCAACGTAGCCGGTGACGATCCCGAGGAGCAGGCCGCCGCCCGCCTCCTGGAGCAGGAGCCAGGAAATGCCGGTGGCGCTGGTGGCCTCGCCGCCCGTGCCGGCCGCGAAGGCGACGAGGACAGTGAACAGCACGATGCCGACGCCGTCGTTGAACAGGGCCTCGCCCTGCATCTCGACCTCCAGCGTCTCGGGGACCTTGACGTTCTTCAGCGTCGCAAGGACCGCGACTGGGTCGGTCGGGCTGATCAGAGCGCCGAAGACGAGCGCCCACGCGAGCGGGATGGGCCGGCCGATGAGGTCGGCCGCCAGCCAGAACGCGCCGCCGACGAGGGCAGTGGAGATCAGGGTGCCGAGGAGCGCCAGCGTCGCCACGGCCCAGGCCCGGTCGCGCAGCGTTCGAAGGTCGAGGCTCATGGCGCCGGCGAACAGCAGAAAGGCCAGCATGCCGTTCATCACCACATCGGTGAAGTCGACCTGGCGCAGCACCTTCGTGAGGTCCTCGTAGAGGTGCTGGGCCGGGAAGGCGAGGTCGAGGCCGACGAGGGCCAGCGAGGCGGCAAGGCCCATGACGAGGAGGCCGATGGTGTGCGGCATCCTCAGGAACCGCCGGTTCAGCCAGCCGAATAGGGCCGAGAGGGTCAGCAGCATCGCGGCGAGGTCGAAGATGGAGATCACGGGCGCTCCCCGCCCGCGCAGCGAGAGACTGCCGGGACCTGTCGATGGGTGATGGTCGTCAACGCGAGCCCAGCCGTTCTGTCGCGCCCGCCGAAGCAAGCACCGCGTTGGCCGTAGCGACATCGTCCGCATCCCGCTCGGGGGGAGCCTTCGCACCTTCCACGGCCTGACGGCAGAGGCGGACGAGGTAGGGGAAGTGGTCCGATCCGAACGCGTCGAGGCGCTCGACGGACACCGTCGCGAACCCGCCTCCGTGAAAGACGTGGTCGAGGGGCCAGCGCATCCACCACGCATCGGCGTTCCAGGTCGCGACGTAGCCGAAACCCTGCCGTGGATCGATCAAACCGGACAGTCGCGCCATGCGCTCGACCGCGATCTCCCAGGGCGTGGCATTGAGGTCACCGGCGAGGATGCCAGGCTCGACCTGCGTCCGCAGCACGTCCGCCGCCGCGTAGAGCTGGGCATCCCGTCCGCGTGCGGATTGCCAGGCTTGCGGGGGCTTCGGGTGGATGCCGACAAAATCGACGGTCTCGCCGCTGCGCAGGGTGACGCCGGTGACGATGGCCGGGGTGTCCTGACCCGCGAGGTGCCGGATGCTCCCGTTTACCAGCGGCAGCCGGGAGTACAGGTGGATGCCATAATACGACCCCGTGATCCGCTGAAGGGCATGGGGCATCGCCGCGAGAACGGGCTTCAGGGCCTCGTCCCACCAGGCGTCGGTCTCCATTGCGAGGAAAAGGTCCGGCTCGACCCGCCCGACGGCCTCGACCAGGGCGGCGGCCTTTCTGTTCCCAAGCTGAACGTTGGCAACCATCACGGAAAGTCGGCCCTCGGTGGGACAGGCATCGATGTTCACGCCCGCGGTCGGCAGGTAGGGCCGAAGCACCCACGCATCGACGGTGAGGGCGGCCGCCACAAGGGCCAGCGTTGACGTTCTTGATCTCGCGGATTCCCGGAGAAAGAGCAGGAGGCCGAGGCCGACCGCAAGCAATCCCAGGGCGAAGGGTAGGCGCGGGAAGTCGAGCAGGCGCACCCACCACCACTCGGTGGGCACCAGTGGGATCAGGCTCGCGGCCGAGAGGACCAGCGCGAGGAGGAAGAGCGCGTAGCGGACGAGAGATCTCACGGGAGGCTAGGATCGGGTTGGTCACTCTCGCGCGGCGGCACCCCGTCCAAGCCGTCTTCGCGGCCGGAGAGCGACTTGAGCACGC
This sequence comes from Methylobacterium goesingense, assembly GCF_022179225.1. Classification (GTDB taxonomy): domain Bacteria; phylum Pseudomonadota; class Alphaproteobacteria; order Rhizobiales; family Beijerinckiaceae; genus Methylobacterium; species Methylobacterium goesingense. Next base: position 2,577 of record NZ_BPQL01000104.1, on the reverse strand, counting down.
TGATCGAGCCATCGGTCTCCAGAACCACCGCCGCGACTTGGGAGAGGTCATCCAGCCCCTCCGAGCGCAGGGCCGATAGAACGTCGTCGCGGGTCAGGCGCTGCCGGCGCATCGCGCTCTCGACCAGATGCCCCTTGTGCGCGAGGAGGGTCGGCTCGGCCTTGATCAGCGACCGGACCCGGGCAGAGCGGACGCTCGACCACGTAATCGCGTATTGCAGGCCGATGAGGGTCGCCAGGGCGAGGACGCCCTCCAACAGCGCGACCGACTTCGTCAGGACGATGGAGGACAACGTCGAGCCAAGTGCGACCGTGACCACGAGGTCGAAGGCGTTCAGTTTCGTTAGGGTGCGCTTGCCCGAGATCCTAAGGAACAGGATCAGGGCGACGTACGCCAGGGGGGCGACGACCACGACCCTGAGCAGGCCGGACCAGCTATCGAAGAACATCGCGGAAGTCCTTGTCGCGACACCCGCCGATGGGTGGCAGGTGTCCGGGCAATCGGTCCATCGAGCCGGGGCTTGTCATCCCGCCCGCTGGCGCGCGCCTCAGCGCATGTCCTTCGGGAGGTGCTGGATAGGGTTGGTTCGACCGCCCTGGCCCTGGCCCTGGACCGAGCCTTCGGACTGCATGACGTCCGTCGAGGACTGGATCGCGCTCGGCGGCGCGACCCCGCCGGTGCCCTGGTGGCGCGCGGCGCCTGATCCCTTCGTGGTCGACGTTCCCGATGGGAGCGTACCGGGCGTGGGTTGGTCGATGGAGCTGCCTACGGACTGCGCAAAGGCTGGCCCGGCGAGGGCGAGCCCGACGATGACGGCAACCGCGCCGGCGAGGCGCAAGGCGGAGCGGCCTTTGGCAGGGTGGGAAAGGTCCAAGGCGTGCATCGGCGGGGTTCCGGTCGGACGCCTGGGCGTCGGGATTGTCGAACCGAAGTGTTGCCCGCCGACTTAAGTTCCTGCCCGAGGCGTTCACGCCAAGATGGCGGATCGCTTGCAGGGCCACCCCACCCCCGTTGGCGGAGATAGGGTGGCATTCTTTCGGGTTACTTCGGCATCAGCACGCTGTCGATGACGTGCACGACGCCGTTCGACTGGTTCACGTCGGCCTGTTCAACGATGGCGCCGCCGCCCTTCTGGTCGATCAGCGCCAGCCGGTTGCCGTCCATCTTCACGGTCAGAACCTGACCTTCGACCGTCTTCAGATTGGCATCGGCGCCGCCCATCTTCGCCTTGGCCATCAGCTCCTTCGCATCGAGCTTACCCGGGACGACGTGGTAGGTGAGCACGCCCGTCAGGGTCTTCTTCATCTCGGGCTTCAGCAGGGAATCCACGGTTCCGGCCGGCAGCTTCTTGAAGGCGTCGTTGGTTGGGGCGAAGACCGTGAACGGACCCTTGCCGCTCAGGGTGTCGGCGAGGCCCGCAGCCTTCACGGCGGCGACGAGGGTCGTGAGGTTGCTGGCCTTGGATGCGTTCTCGACGATAGTCTTGTCGGCCAGCATCGGCGCGCCGCCGACCATTGGGGAGGTCTCGGCGAGGGCGGGAGCGGCCACGGTAAGGCCGACGGCGAGGAAGACGGCGTTCAGGGTCGAGCGTATCATGGCAAATCCTATAAGTGAGATGAAGCTTCGGAAACCGAGGCTCATGCTACCCCTACGCACTGACTTATCCGCAAGTTTCAAAACACCGATCACGATAAGTTCATGAATTCCAAGGCGCAGCTACAGGTCATCTCCGGCAGATAGGGTGATGGTTCCGTAAAATGCACGTGGATGACACCCCTGATATCAGGCTCATTCGTCCCGTTGACGCATTTGAAGGGTCGGCGGCCTAGCTTATTCTATGCCTTACGCCTGGCGATTGAGATGAACGTTTCCTGAACGGGCGCGTTGGACCTGCGAACTGGTTGATCGAGCGTCGGTCAATCGCCGTCCGGGCTTTGCGGGCAGTCCCGCCCATTCAGGCCCCTTTCCAGGAGATCCCCTTGACACATCGCGCCCTCGCCGCTGCCCTCGCGCTTACCTACCTGTCGATGCCCGCCGTGGCCCAGACCACTCCGGCCCCAGCTGCGCCCACCCCCGGCACCGCGATGCCGGCGTCCTCAGACATGGGGATGAAGATGGCCGACACGGCGACGGTGAAGCTGAAGTTCATGACCGTGAAGCCAGCCGATGTGATGTCGTCCAAGCTCGTCGGCACCACCGTCTACAACAACAAGAAGGAGACGGTGGGCGAGGTCGAGGATCTCGTGATCGAGAACGGCAAGACCCTCACAGGCGTCGTAGTCAGCGTCGGCGGCTTCCTGGGCCTCGGCGAAAGCTACGTCGTGCTCGACCCGTCCTCGCTCGCCATCAGCAACAAGGACGGTAAGTGGATGGTCCACGCCGATACCGATAAGGACACCCTGAAGAACGCGCCGAAGTTCGAGTATTCCAAGAAGAAGATGTGATCCCCGTAGACAAAGGAGACCCAATCATGAAGCACACCCTTCTCGCCTCGGCGCTCTTGGCCGGCCTCGGCCTTTGCGCCTTCAGCCTGCCCTCGGCCGCCCTGCCCATGAACGCCTCCGGCGTCACGGCCTC
>NZ_BPQL01000103.1 GCF_022179225.1 Methylobacterium goesingense | reverse complement strand
CGGAAGCGAGGGCGCGGGCGGCACAGCCCGCGCCGACCTTTCGCCCCGTCGGACAGGAGCAGCCCGTAGCCGCCCCGGCAGCCCCTGCTGCGGCTCCGGTCCAGGCCGCTCCGGTCCAGGCCCCGGCGCCGATGCAGGCGCCCCGCGCGCCGGAGCCGGTCGCCTTCGCGCCCGAGCCGATGCGGGTGGACCTGCCGCAGGCGCCCGTGATGCGCGACGAGGTGATGCTGACCCAGACGCAGCCCCGCGCCGCCATGGCGTACGAGCCCGCCCCGGTCGCCGCCCCCGAGCCCGCCCCGCAGCTGGCCGCCGGTCCGTTCGTGCCGCCGCGTCCGGCCGTGGCCGTCGCCCGCGCTCCTCGCATGCCGCAGATCCAGGACCTGCCGCTTCCCGCCCAGGCCCAGCTTCGGGCCCGCGAGGAGCAGCCGGCCGAGCCGGCCGGGGATTCCAAGCGCATGACCCTGCTGCGCCGCCTGGCCACCGTGGGGTTCGGCGGTCGCCGTGAGGAGGCCGAGGCCGCACCGCTTCCGCCGATGCGCGCCCCCGCCCCGATGCCCCAGGCCGCCGCCCCCGTGGAAGCGCCCCGGCGTGCGCCGGTGCAGGCACCGCCGGCCTATCGCCCGGCCCAGGGCAACCTGGATCCCCAGGGCCGCGTCGCGCCCCAGCCCCGGATGATGGACGACGACCAGCTCGAAATCCCGGCTTTCCTGCGCCGCCAGGCCAACTGAAGCCGGACGTCCGACGCCCCACGACCCACCGGCTGAGGTATTTCAGTCACAGGCCCGGAGCCCCACGGCTCCGGGCCATGCTTGTTCTCAAGTCGCTGTTCTAGAAAGGCTTTCGGAATCGCCTGACGAAACCGCGGCTGTAACAGTACGTAAGAATCCGTGATTTGGCCTCGCTTTGCGGCGCAGCTATACGAATTTTGGAACGACAGGCGCGGCGGTTTCAGACCGTCAAGCGCCGGCAGGGGCTTCAAGCAGCGGACGGATCGCCAGGGGCTGAATGCCTATCCCGACGGGATGGGCACGCCCGATCACGGCCGAGGGCTATGGAATGCGAACGAACCAACAGACAACTCTCAAAGCCCCCGCGACCCTGAGCGGCATCGGCGTCCATTCCGGAAACCCGGTCGAGATCACGCTGCATCCGGCGCCCCCCAACCACGGTATCGCCTTCCTCCGCACCGGAATGCCCACCGGCAACGACCGTCTCATCAAGGCCCACCACGCCTGCGTCTCCGCCACCGAGCTCTGCACCGTGATCGGTGACGTCGAGAGCGGCGCGGTCGCCACCATCGAGCACCTGATGTCGGCGCTCTACGGCCTGGGGATCGACAACGTCCTCGTCGAGATCGACGGCCCCGAGATGCCGATCCTCGACGGCAGCGCGCTTCCCTACGTACAGGCCATCGACGCCGTCGGGATCGCGTCGTGCGGCGCGCCCCGCCGCTGGATCAAGGTGCTCCGCGCCGTCCGCATCGAGGTCGGCCGCGCCTTCGCCGAACTCCGCCCCATCGACCGGGGCTTCCGTCTCGACGTCGAGATCGATTTCGAGAACCCGGTGATCGGCCGCAGCCGCAAGGCGATGGACCTCACCCCCGCCGCCTACCGCCGCGAGATCGCCGGCGCCCGCACCTTCGGCATGATGCGCGACGTGGAGCGCTACTGGAAGGCGGGCTTCGCCCTCGGCGCCTCCCTCGAGAACACCGTCGCGGTCGGCGAGACCGCGGTCGTCAACCCCGAGGGCCTGCGCTATGCCGACGAGTTCGTCCGGCACAAGTTCCTCGACGCGGTGGGTGACCTCGCCCTCGCGGGCCTGCCGCTCCAGGGTGGCTACCGGTCCTATTGCGGCGGCCACCGCATGAATGTCGGCGTCCTCACGGCCCTGTTCTCCGATCGCGCCAACTACGCCATCGTCGAGAGCGCCAGCACCCGCCGCGAGACCAGCCTGACCGAGTTCGGCGCCAGCCTCGGCATCGCCGCCTTCGTCGGCGATCTGTAGCGCCACCGACACACACCTCTCCTTTCTGTTAAGGGCGTGGCCCGCCCGCCGCTTTCGCGCCCAAATCGCCCGCCACGGTGAATCCAGCGTGAAACGGGACGTCCGTCCGGTGTGCAACGCACCCGGATCGTGGCATGAGGCCGTCAGCCACGCGACCGACCTGACTGTGATGGCTTGACGACGCGCGTCCGAAACGGACCCGTCTGTTGGGGGGAAGACCGGAATGCGCCTGAACCAACCCAAAAGCGGTGCGATGGCGGCCGTGCTGGTGACCCTGTGCGGCCTCGGCCTGGGTGGCTGCGACGCCCTCGACTCGATCAATCCCTTCGCCGAGAAGTACAAGCCCGAAGTCATCCCGGACGTTCCCGCCGACAAGCTCTACAGCGAGGGCTTGGCGCGCATGGAGGACAAGGACTACGAGGGCGCTTCGAAGAAGTTCGGCGAACTCGACAAGGCCTACAGCTACTCCGACTGGTCGCGCAAAGCGCTGCTGATGACCGCCTACTCAAATTACGAGGGCGCGAAGTACGACGACGCGATCAACGCCTCGAAGCGCTACCTGCAGCGCCATCCGGCGAGCAAGGATGCGGCCTACGCCCAGTACCTCATGGCGATGTCGCACTATAAGCAGATCCCGGACGTGACCCGCGACCAGGACCGCTCCGAGAAGGCGCTCGCCGGCCTGCAGGAGCTCGTGCAGAAGTATCCGACCTCCGAATACGCCGCCGACGCCAAGGCCAAGATCCAGATCACCCGCGACCAGCTCGCCGGCAAGGAGATGGAGGTCGGGCGCTTCTACCTCGAGCGCCGCAACTTCCCCGCCGCGATCAACCGCTTCCGCGACGTGGTCAGCAAGTACCAGACGACTCGCCACGCCGAGGAGGCCCTGGAGCGCCTGACTGAGGCCTACATGGCACTGGGCCTGACCCAGGAGGCGCAGACCGCCGCCGCCGTGCTCGGCCACAACTTCCCCGACAGCCCCTGGTACAAGGACGCCCACGCGCTCCTTCAGAACGGTGGCCTGGAGCCGCGTGAGGAGAAGACCTCCTGGCTCAGCAAGGTCTATCGCGGCGTCATCGGGCGCACCGCCGAGGCTCAGTAGGTCTCCGCGTTCCAAGCCCGTCGAGTGCCGCTTTGCCGCTCCCCGAGGGGGGCGGCATCTTTTTGCGTGAAGCCGGCGGCACTTCGCCGTAAACACGGCGCCAGCGTTCACAACGGGACCCCAGACGCGGCATGCTGAGCCAGCTCGCGATCCGCGACATCGTTCTCATCGACAAGCTCGTCCTGAATTTTCGCGATGGACTCAGCGTCCTGACCGGCGAGACGGGCGCGGGCAAATCGATCCTGCTCGATGCCTTCGCCCTGGCGCTGGGCGGGCGCGGCGACGGCCGCCTCGTGCGCCACGGGGAAGGTCAGGGCGCCGTCACCGCGGTGTTCGACGTGCCCCTCGACCATCCGGCGCGGGCGCTCGCGGCGGAGGCCGAGATCGACACCGAGGGCGACCTCATCCTGCGCCGCGTGCAGATGGCCGACGGGCGCACCCGCGCCTTCGTCAACGACCAGGCTGTCGGCGTACAGGCCCTGCGGGCCATCGGCGCGGCCCTCGTGGAGATCCACGGGCAGCACGACGACCGGGCGCTTGCCGATCCCACCACCCACCGCGCCATCCTCGACGCCTTCGGCGGCCTGCAGGGGCCGCTCGGACAGGTGACGGCGGCGGCCCGGCGCGTAAAGGTCGCGCGCAGCGCCCTGTCGGAGCACCGCGCCCGCGTGGATGCTGCCGCCAAGGAAGCCGATTTCCTGCGCCATGCGGTCGCCGAACTGGAGATCCTGGCGCCCGAGGCGGGGGAAGAGACCATCCTGGCCGAGCGCCGCACGGTGATGCAGCAGAGCGAGAAGGTCGCGCGGGAGCTCAACGAGGCCATCGAGGCCTCCGGCGGCGCCATCGTGTCCCACCTCTCCTCGGCCCTGCGCAAGCTGGAGCGGCGGTCCGCGCAGCTGCCCGCCCTGGTCGAGCCCTGCGTCGCCGCCCTCGATACCGCCCTGACCGCCCTCGACGAGGCCCACACCATCCTCGACGTCGCCCTGCGCGAGGCGGAGTTCGATCCGCGCGAGCTGGAGCGGGTGGAAGAGCGGCTGTTCGCGCTCCGCGCCGCTTCGCGGAAGTACCAGGTTCCGGTCGACGATCTGGCCGCCCTGCGCGAGCGCTACGCGGCGGATGTGGCCGCCATCGACGCGGGCGAGGAAGCCATGGCGGGCCTGGAACGGACCCTGGCCGACGCGGAGGCCGCCTATGCCAAGGCCGCCACGCGGCTGACGGAGGGGCGCAAGCGTGCGGCCAAGGCCCTCGACGCGGCGGTGAAGGCCGAGCTGCCTCCGCTCAAGCTGGAGCGCGCCCGCTTCATCACAGAGATCGCCACCGATCCGGAATCGCGCGATCCCGCCGGCATGGACCGGGTCGAGTTCTGGGCCCAGACCAATCCGGGGACGCGGCCGGGCCCGATGATGAAGGTCGCCTCCGGCGGCGAGCTTTCCCGCTTCATGCTCGCCCTCAAGGTGGTGCTGGCCGATAAGGGTTCGGCGCCGACCCTGATCTTCGACGAGATCGATACTGGCGTCGGCGGCGCCGTGGCGGATGCCATCGGGGCGCGGCTCGGGCGGCTCTCCACCCAGGTCCAGGTGGTGGCCGTCACGCATGCCCCCCAGGTGGCGGCGCGGGCCGGCACGCACTTCCTCATCGCCAAGGATCCGGTCAAGGGCAGCGACCGGGTCGCGACGCGGGTCGCCTCCCTGGAGGCCCCGGCCCGCCGCGAGGAGATCGCCAGGATGCTGGCCGGCGCCACGGTCACGGATGAGGCCCGGGCCGCAGCCGCGCGCCTTCTCCAGGCGGCCGACGCCTGAGCACAGGGTCGGCTCGGCGTTAAGGTTTTCTTAACTACGTTCGGTGACACTCGATAAACGGCGAGTGCGCTCCGATTCGGCGCCGGCGTTGGATCGCTCGAACGAGGGACAGAGACGTTGGACCAGAGGATTTGCGACCGCGAAAGGGAGGCCGCGCTCGAGAGTGCGTGCCAGCCCAATCTGCCCGACGACACGCGCTACCGGCTCGGGACAGCTCTACGCTCGATCTATGAAGAAACCTGCGACACCCAGCCGATCCCGGATAGCCAGATCGATCTGCTCCTTCGCCTCCGGCACAAGGAGCGTGACCGGCGCCGGATGGACTGACCCGCTTACCAGCGACGCGAGTTCGGTCGGCGCTTGTATTCCGCCGCCCGGATCTGCGTCAGGACCCGGTCCAGGCTGAGCAGGAGCGTCTTTTCCTCATCGCCGGCGCGCTCGATTTCGTCCGGGCCGGTGCCGAACTGCTGTCGCATCCGGGCCATCGACAATTGCCGCTCGAGATCCTCACGCTGCGCGTGGAGGTCGAGGAAGGCGGCCTCGGCCGCGTCAGTGGTGCTCGATGTCTCCGTCACGGTTGATCACCTTCCCGCGCCGGTCGGGAACCGGCGACGAGACCCAACGCGCGACGTGGCGAAACCGTGCCATTCCTCCGCGATGCGGGATCAGCGGAAGCCGCCGATGCGGCGGTCGCGCTTGCGCTCGGCAGCCGGCTGATAGGCGATTTGGGCGTGGGTGGTGCAGTAGGGCAGGCCGGTGATGGACCGGTCGCCACAATAGTGGAAGTCCGGCGCGGTCGGATCCCCGATCGGCCAGCGGCACATGGATTCGCGCAGGTCCATGATGGTCACGCGGCGGGTGATCGAGAGCGCCACCGGGGCGACCGTCGACGCCGAGAGCGTCTCGATCGGCATCGCGCCCATCGGGATCGCGTCCTCGGCATCCAACACGGCATCGCCGGGATTGGGACGCGGCATGCCGGCCGCCATCTCGGCCGACTTGACCCGGCCCGAGAGGCCGAGACGGTGGATCTTGCCGATGACTGCGTTGCGGGTGACCCCGCCGAGTTGCGTGGCGATCTGGCTGGCGCTCAGGCCCTCCTCCCACAGCTTGCGCAGATGGTCGACGCGCTCATCCGACCAACTCGGGACCGTATCCACCATCGCCCCCTCCGAAATCGTCGCACCCGACCGTTCCGCGTCGCCGCTCCCTCGCGAGGCGCGGGCGCCGTGCCGACACGGCAGGAACCTTCGGATGATGGCCGAACCGACCCCCCGGCCGTCGACGGTGCAAACCGTACAGGAGGCCGTGACGCGGAGGCAAGTGTGCCCCGACCGGCACGTGCGGGGGATGCGGGGCCTGTCCACCGGCAAAGGATCGGCCGGCGGCGGCCGGCACGCCTCGCCGGATCGGACGCGATGGTCTAGAGCCGGGCGAACCCGCCCCGCGACCGTGCCCGCGCCGAGGGCGATTGGCCCCCGTCCTGACCGCGAGACCCCATGACTGCTCGACCCCCGATCGCCGTATTCGACCTCGACGGAACCCTGGCCGAGACCGCAGGCGACCTCATCGGTACCCTGAACGTGATCTTGCGCCGCGAGGGACTCCAGACGCTGCCCCTCGAACAAGCCCGGGACATGATCGGGGCGGGTGCCAAGGCTCTGATCCAGCGCGGCTTCACCACGGCCGGCGAGCCGCTGTCGACCGAGCGCCTGGACGTGCTGTTCTCGGACTTCATCGCCCATTACGGCGACCATCTCTGCGAGCAGTCCTACCTGTTTCCCGGCGTGGTCGAGGCGCTCGACGCCCTCCGGGCTCGCGGCTTCCTCCTCGCCGTCTGCACCAACAAGTACGAGGGGCAGGCAGTGCGCCTGCTCGGGCTCCTGGGCATCGCCGACCGCTTCGCGACGATCTGCGGCCGCGAGACCTTCCCGTACTTCAAGCCCGATCCGCGCCACATCACCCTGACGGTGGAGCGCGCCGGCGGCGATCCGGCCCGCGCCGTGATGGTGGGCGATTCCCGCGCCGACATCGACGCCGCCAAGGCCGCCGGCATCCCCGTGGTGGCCGTGCCCTTCGGCTACACCGACCTGCCGGTAACGGAACTCGGCCCGGATCGGGTCATCGCCCATTTCGACGAACTCGCCGCCGCCGTGGACGCTCTCGTCCCGGCCGCCTGACGGGTGGGTCGGCCCCGCGCCACGAAAGAGGGCCGCCCCATAGGGCGGCCCTTCGTCGTTCTGGGTCTGAGAGACAGAGATCAGTTGATGCGGTCGGCGAGGTTGGCCGAGTGGGCGTGCTCGCCGGCGATGTAGGGCAGCGCCTGGTTGGCGAACTCACGGCCCTGCGCGTTGTCGCCGTTGCGGGCGTAGGAGGCGTAGAGACCGAGGGTCCGGGCGTCCGAGTTGGCCTGCTGGTCCACGTAGGTCCGGTCGAAGTCGCGGCCCGCGCGGGCGGACTTCAGGCGGTCGATGCGGCCCTGGCCCTCGGCGCCGATTGCAACGCGACGGCCCGGCTCGGAGGGGCTGTTGTCCACGAGGCCGACGCCGCCGAGGACGCCGCCGACGACCCGCTGGGCGATCGTGGCCGAGATCGTCACCGGGGCGAGCACCACGCCGACCGGGTTGTCGAGACGGGTCTCGAAAGGCTGGGTGTCGGAGACGACGGTGCCGCCGGCGGTCAGCGAGGTGCCCTCGGGCAGCAGCGCCTGGGTGGTGGCCTTACGCTCCACGAGGACGTTGTGGGCGTACTGGCGGACGCGCGGGTTGCGCGAGCGCTCCAGGGCGATGCGGCTCGACTCGATGCTCACCGCATCCGAGCGCAGGGCCGCGGCGCGGAAATCGGAGGTGTCGGTCACGGCCGGCTGGTTGCCGTCGAACTGCGGCGCGACGCGGAAGGACAGGGGCTCCTGCGCGAGCGCCGGGGTGGCGAGGGCGGCGACCGACAGGCCGAAGGCGGCGAGGAGGGACTTGGTCATGGCGGGTTCTCTTTCCGGGGCGCTCGGACGGCGCCGTTCTGGTGAATCGTTTGCGGTGCGGCAACACGTGGTCCGGCGGGGTGTTCCACCCTGCGTCGCATTGGAGCCTTGCGTTTCGGGGGGTGTTATTCCGCCTCGCCGACTCCAAGGCGTGTTCGGTCCGTGTGGTGCCCTGCACATGATCAATGCGGTCCGACCCTCGGGGTGCCTGCTTCATCGGGACGGGCTTCCCGATCGTTCCGGGGCATCTCCGCACCGGTCTCTCGGGCGTCATGGCTCGGTGGGGGCAGGCGTCAGGTAAGGCCCCGTGCGATCATCACCGGTAAACCAGTTGGATTTTCAGCCGAACCAAGATTTGGCGGCTTTACGAGCTTTTTTGAAATAAGTTTGATCTAATTTAAGGTAATATTTCTATTATTAGAATATAGACAATTGAATTTTAGAAATTTCCTTTGAATACAATTACGGCTCGGTACTTTTTCCTGTCGCGCTGCATCTCATAGATTCTGTATGTTCTGATATAATATTCCATTTATATTTCGTTTGCGGTTTATATTGAAGTTAGAGGAAAATAATTAGTTAGATATATGTGCGAACAAGGATCTGTTAATTCAAGTGGTGCCGATGCTGAGCCGTATCACCAGGGGGGTGGCGTTCGCAATGAGCTCAAGAGGGATGCAATATTCAATATGGGGAGATGTATAAATTTGTAGAACGGCCTTTTTAAGGAGATGCAATGCGCAAGCGATTGTAAGTTTTATCGCATGCGAGAGAGTACGCCCGATTGTATCTTGAAATTATCAGGAGAAAGATATGATCATTGCGGAGCGAATCCTCAGCTATGAAATCAGCGGCGGCAACCTGCCCGTCCAAATAACAATGTTTGCGCCCGAGCACGATGAATCGTCATGGCTATGTAAATATACAATTGATTGGCCGTCCGGTGTCAGGTCAGGCTTCGCTGCCGGTTTCGATGCCGTTCAGGCCCTTCATTTGACCCTGCAGAAAATCGGCATCGATCTCTACATGAGTGAATACCACGCGAGTGGTCGCCTTTCTTGGGGTGAGAAGGGTGCAGGTTATGGATTTCCCGTTCCCGGGAATGCGCGAGATGTCCTGATCGGCGACGACCTCAATTTCGAGGGCTGAGGGCGCCTCACAGCGCACCTCAATGCGCCTCCTCCCAGTTCAACGCCGCACGCGCCTCGACCACCAGAGGCACCTTCAGGGTCAGGGCGGGGGCGGGGGCGTCGACCATGATGCGGGTGATCACCGGCAGGGCCTTCTCGACCTCGTCCTCGGGTGCCTCGAACACGAGTTCGTCGTGCACCTGCAGCAGCATGCGCACGTTGAGCCGCTCGGCCTTCAAGGCGTCCTCCATGCGGATCATCGCCCGGCGGATGATGTCGGCCGCCGAGCCCTGGATCGGGGCGTTGATGGCCTGGCGCTCGACGCTCGCGCGCTCGTTGGGGTTGTTCGAGCGGATCTGGGGATAGTGGCAGACCCGGCCGAACAGGGTGGTGACGTAGCCGAGGTCCCGGCAGCGGCGCCGGGTGTCGTCGATATAGGCGCGGATGCCGGGGAAGCGCTCGAAATACTGCTTGATGAAGGCGCCGGCCTCCTCGCGGCCGATGCCGAGGCGGTCGGCCAGACCGAAGGCCGAGATGCCATAGATGATGCCGAAATTGATGGTCTTGGCGCGGCGCCTCAGGTCCGAGGTCATCTCGGCGAGCGGCACCCCGAACATCGCGCTCGCGGTGGCCGCGTGGATGTCGATGCCGTCCGCGAAAGCCTGGCGCAGCTGCGGGATGTCGGCGATGTGGGCCAGCAGCCGCAGTTCGATCTGGCTGTAATCGGCCGAGATCAGGCGGTTGCCCTCCTGGGCCACGAAGGCGCGGCGGATGCGCCGGCCCTCTTCCGTGCGGATCGGGATGTTCTGCAGGTTCGGCTCTGAGGAGGAGAGCCGGCCGGTGGTGGTGGCGGCGAGCGAGAACGAGGTGTGGACCCGGTCGGTCTCGCGGTCGGCATGCGCTTGAAGCGAATCCGTGTAGGTGGACTTCAGCTTGGCGAGCTGGCGCCATTCGAGGATTTTTTTCGGGAGGGGGTGGCCAGCTTGCGCCAGCTCTTCGAGCAGGGTCGCGGGGGTGGCCCACTGGCCGGACGGCGTCTTCTTGGCGCCGGGCAGGCCCATCTTGCCGAACAGGATGTCGCCGATCTGCTTCGGGGAGGAGACCTGGAATTTTTCGCCCGCATCCTCCTGGATCTCTTCTTCCAGGCGCACGAGGATCTGCGAGAAGTCGCCGGACAGGCGGCTCAGCATGTTGCGGTCGACGCGGATGCCCTCGGCTTCCATCCGGGCGATCACCGGAACCAGCGGGCGCTCAAGCGTCTCGTAGACCGCGACGCGGTGCTCCGCCACGAGGCGCGGCTTCATCATCCGCCACAGGCGCAGGGTGACGTCGGCGTCCTCTGCGGCGTAGGCGGTGGCCTTGTCGAGGGCCACCCGGTCGAAGGTGATCTTGGCCCGGCCGGTGCCGGCGACATCCGAGAAGGTGATGGGCTGGTGGCCAAGGTGGCGCCGCGCGAGTTCGTCCATGCCGTGGCCGCCCTTGCCGGCATCGAGCACGTAGGAGATCAGCATGGTGTCGTCGAAGGGCGCCACCCGGATGCCGTGGCGCGACAGGACGGCGAAGTCGTATTTCAGGTTCTGGCCGACCTTGAGCACGCCCGGATTCTCCAGGAGCGGCTTCAGCCGGGCGATCGCCACTGCCGCGTCGATCTGGCCCGCGGCCGGCTGGACCGCATCCGTCGCCGCCTTGGCATCGCCGAACAGGTCGCCGTCGGCGCCCTTCACGGGCTCGACGTGCCGGAGCGGGATGTAGGCGGCGCGCCCCGGTGCCACGCAGAGGGAGACGCCGACGAGGTTGGCGTTGTTGGCGTCCAGGGAGTCCGTCTCGGTGTCGACGGCGATCACCCCGGCTTCCTCCGCTTCCGCGATCCAGGCGTCGAGCTGCTCCACCGACCCGATCGTCTCGTAGGCGGCGGTATCGAACGGCTTGACGGATTCGGCGGCGCGGGCCGCCACCAGATTGGCCGGCGTCGGCTCGGAGGGGCCGCGCGGCTTGGGCGCCGCGTCGGGCAGGCCGAGATCGGCGAAGGGGTCGACCTCGCCGCCCGGTGCGCCGGACGCGGTCTCGGGATCGAGGGGCACGGGGTCGCCCAATGCTCCCGGAAGAACCGGGGCGTCGAGGGAGAACGGCGCGTCGGGCGCGGGCTCGCGGTTCGGCAGCAGGGCCGGGTCGGGCTGCACCGCCTCCGGGTCGACATGGAGCATCTGCGCGATGCGCCGGGTCAGCGTGTTGAACTCCATCGCCTTCAGGAAGCCCACCAGCTTCTGCGGGTCGGGCTTCGGCAGGCGCAGGTCGTCGAGCGGCACCGGAACCGGCACGTTCTCCTCCAGCGCCACCAGCTTCCGCGAGAGCCGGGCTTGGTCGATGCTGGCGAGCAGGGTCTCGCGGCGCTTGGGCTGCTTGATCTCGGCGGCGCGCTCCAGGAGGGCGTCGAGGCTCCCGTATTCCTTGATCAGGGCGGCCGCGGTCTTCAGGCCGATGCCCGGCACGCCCGGCACGTTGTCCGAGGTGTCGCCGATGAGCGCCAGGGCGTCGCCGATCTGCTCCGGGTTCAGGCCCTCCCACTTGGCGATGATCGCGTCGCGGTCGAGGTTGCGCTCGGGGCGGTAGCCGGGCTTGCCCTTGGAGCCGGATTCGAAGTCGTAGAACCGCACCAGGGGCCCGACGAGCTGCATCAGGTCCTTGTCGGAGGAGACGATGATGACGCCCGCGCCCCGCGCCTCGGCCTGGCGCGAATAGGTGGCGATGAGGTCGTCGGCCTCGTAGCGGATGAGCTCGATCGGCTGCAGGCCGAAGGCCCGCACGGCGTCGCGCATCAGCGGCATCTGCCGCTTGAGGTCGTCCGGCGCGTCCGGCCGGTGGCCCTTGTAGTCGGGAAACAGCTCCTTGCGGAACGAGCCCTCGGACTTGTCGAACACGATGGCCAGATGGGTCGGCATCACGCCCGCCGCCCCCTCCTGAACGAACTGGGCGATCTTGGTGCAGAACAGCCGCACCGCGCCGGTGGGCAATCCGTCCGAGGGCCGGGTGTTGTACTTCTGGTCCTGATTGATCGACTGGAAGTAGGCCCGGAAGATAAACGACGAGCCGTCGACCAGGATGATCTGATCGCCGGGGCCGACGGGCTTCTGCTCGGAGGTCGTCTCGGCGGTCATGCGGGGATCACGGATCCTTGGGAAACGGGGCTCCTGTCTAAAGCGCCCCTCCGAGAAGTGCTACGCCCGTCGTGGATGAGAGCGGCTCTCTTCCAGGCCCCTCACGTCGCAGCCGCCACCGTATCGGCCATCCGGGCGTCGCGGGTGCCGAGCGGCTGCTCGGGGCCGCGGGTGGTGTCGGCCTCGGTCTGGTGCTCCATCTCGGCGTTGATCTCGGCGCCGAGGAGCACGATCGTGGTCGAGATCCAGATCCAGGTCATGAAGCCGATCACGGCGCCCAGGGAGCCGTAGGTCTCGTTGTACTTGCCGAAATTGGCGACGTACCAGGAGAAGCCCAGCGAGGTGGCGACCCAGCCCACAGCCGCGATGGTGCTGCCCCAGGTCACCCAACGCCAGCGCGGCGCGTCGCGGCTCGGGCCGTAGCGGTAGAGCAGGGCGAGGCCGCCGAGCACGGCCACGAGCAGCACCGGCCAGCGCAGCAGGGCGATGTACCAGGCCTCCGCGCTCAGCCCGAGGATGTTGATCGCGGCCGGCACCACCACGATGCCGATCAGCGCCAGGATGATGAACAGGAGCGCACCGGCGGTGAAGGCCAGCGAGCGCAGGTTGAGCCAGACGAAGCTGCGCCGCTCGCGCTCCTCGTAGACGATGTTGAGGGCGGAGAAGACCGCCTTCATGCCGCCATTGGCGCTCCACACCGACAGAACGATGCCGGTGAAGAAGGTCAGGCCCAGGGTGGTGTCGCCCTTGGCGGCGATGCGCTTGACCTGCTCGCCGATGATCTCCAGCGCCCCCGAGGGCACGACACCCTGGAGGCTCGCCAGCTGGTCGTTGATGGTGGCGACATCCGCCACGAGCCCGTAGCACGAGACCAGGGCGGCGATGGCGGGGAAGATCGCCAGGAGCACGTAGAAGGTCACCCCGGCGGCGACCGAGACGATGTTGTTCTCCGAGATGTCATGGAACACCCGCAGCCCGATGTCTTTCCAGCCCTTGGCCGGAATGTCGGAGGGCTTGCGCGCGCCGCGGCCCCGCTCGGGCTCGTTCGCGGCGACCCGGCGGGCCTCGGACCCGGCATGGGACGGGGAGGGCTGGCGCGTCGGGTCTCCCGGCATCGGCCGGGCCGGCGTCGATCCGCCACTCCGGCGTGGGAGCGCGACGAGGCCGAGGAGCGCGGTGGCCAGGGCGACGGTCCAGAGGGTCGAATTTCTGGTCTCGTTCCTGGTCTCGACGGCGTCGGAACCCGTCGAGCGCTCGTTGCGTGGTGTCATCGATCGTCCGTTCCGCCGCAGGATGTCGTCATCGCGCGGTGATGCCGGCGCGTGACGCCGGCATGTCTCGACGCAACACGCGTTGCTTGAGCAACAAGCCCCGGCGGTAAAGTGTTTCCTGCCCGCTCACGGAAAAGCGAGCGGTTGGTCCGTACCGGGCCCCGCGAACTTATTCCGCGAAACCTCGGACCGAAGGCCGGCGTTGTGCGTCGCGGCACCCGAAGCGACGCGCGGGGCGGATTTTCGGGCCCATCGTGGACGTGAGGGCCGATCGCGGCTTGCTCCCGCGGGCGGCACGCGGCACGGCCCTGGGAGCCCTTTCCCTCGACCCGGAGACCACCGACCCGTGCCGCACGCGACAGAGCTGATCGCCATCATCGCCCTCGGCCTCGTGCTCGCCTTCGTCTGCGGAATGCTGGCGCAGCGCCTGCGCCTGCCGCCCCTCGTCGGCTACCTCCTCGCGGGCGTCCTCGTCGGCCCCTACACGCCGGGCTTCGTCGGCAACAGCCAGCTCGCGGGCCAGCTCGCCGAGATCGGCGTCATCCTGCTGATGTTCGGCGTCGGCCTGCACTTCTCGATCAAGGACCTGATGGCGGTACGCACCATCGCGCTGCCCGGTGCGATCGTGCAGATCGTGGCGGCCACCGCCATGGGCGGTGCCCTGGCGCTGATCTGGGGCTGGGGCCTCGGGGCGGGCCTCGTCTTCGGCCTCGCCCTGTCGGTGGCGAGCACCGTGGTGCTGCTGCGGGCTCTGGAGGAGCGCCGGCTCCTCGACAGCGACAAGGGCCGCATCGCGGTGGGTTGGCTCATCGTCGAGGACCTGGCGATGGTGCTGGCCCTGGTGCTGCTGCCGGCGCTGGCCCCCTCGCTCGGCGGCGACGGCGCGGGCGCCGCGCACCATGCCGGGGACGGCAACATCTGGCTCACCCTCGGCCTGACGCTGGCCAAGGTCGGCGTCTTCGCCGCCGTGATGCTGGTGGGCGGGCGCCGGTTCGTGCCCTGGCTCCTCGATCAGGCGGCGCGCACGGGCTCGCGGGAGCTCTTCACCCTGGCGGTGCTGGCGCTGGCCCTCGGCATCGCCTTCGGCTCGGCGGAACTCTTCGGCGTCTCCTTCGCGCTCGGCGCCTTCTTCGCCGGCATGGTGCTGGCCGAATCCGACCTCAGCCATCAGGCGGCGGCCGATTCCCTGCCCCTGCAGGACGCCTTCGCGGTGCTGTTCTTCGTCTCCGTCGGCATGCTGTTCGACCCCGGCATCCTGATCCGCGAGCCGCTCTCGGTGCTGGCGGTGTTGGGCGTCATCCTCATCGGCAAGTCCCTGGCGGCGGTGGCGATCGTCCTCGCGTTCCGGCATCCGCTGGGCACCGCGCTCACCA
>NZ_BPQL01000102.1 GCF_022179225.1 Methylobacterium goesingense | reverse complement strand
ATCACCACCGCCGTGAGGTCGAGGCCGCTCGCTCGCGCCATCTCACCGGCGAGCGCCGTATAGAGCGCCGGGGCGCCGTTCGCGGTGACGGCGACCGTGAGGATCGCCGCCAGCCCTGTCAAAATCGCAAAATTGTAGCCTGGCGCATCCGGCGTCAGCGGCGCGACCTGGAGCAGGGCGTGGCCGAGGCGGGCGCCGAGTCCGGTTTCGTTCACGGTGGCGACGAGGCCCAGCAGGGCGGCGACGTAGAAGCAGGTGCGCAGGTTCACCGCCCCGAAGGCTTCGGCCGGGAGCACGCCGATGCGGGGCATCAGACAGAGGATCGCGGCGACGAGGCCGACCCAGGCCGGGGCAATGCCGTGCAGGCTGTCGGTGACCCAGAAGGCGAGGGTTCCGGCCAGGATCACCGCGAGGCGGCGCGCCTCCGGCCGCAGGGGCTCCTTTGGAAGGGAAGCCCCGTTCTCACCATGGTCGAGCCGATCCGGGAACAGACGGACGATCGCCAGGACGAGGAGGACGCCCTTCACCAGGGCCAGCACCGGCGCGTGGAGCAATAGGTAGGGCAGGTAGGCGATGTGGAGGCCGTACTGCGTCTCCGCGGTGCCGGCCATGACGAGGTTCGGCACGTTGGCGGGCAGGATCGCGGCCGAGAGGATCGGCGTGGCGAGCCCCACCGCCAGCACCGCCCCGTGCCGGCCCGGCCGGCCTAAGCCGAGGCCGAAGGCGTCGCAGAGGGCGAGCACCACCGGAACCAGCAGGGCGATGCGGCCGAGGTTCGACGGCATCACAAAGGCGACGGCGAAGGACAAGGCGACGATGCCGGCGATGAAGGCCGGGTAGGAGGCCGAGAGGTGGCCCGAGAGACTTCGCGCCAGACGGTCGCCGAGGCCCGAGCGCGTCATGGCAAGGCCCACCACCATGCCGCTGAGCACCAGCCAGAAAGCCGAGGAGGCGAAGCCCGAGAACACAGTCGCGGGGGGGGCAAGGCGAAACAGCATCGCGCCCGCGAAGAACAGCATCGCGGTGACAATCTCGGCGATCAGCCCGCTCGCCCAAAGGCCCATGCAGAGCACGAGCAGGAGCGCGGTCACCACGACCGTCGCCTCCCCGCCCATCAACGCCCCTGCCGGCATCGCGTGATTCCATCCCGCTGGTTCGCCGGGACAATGGTCCTACCTTGGAGCCGTTCGCAATTCGGACTTTTCAGTGGGAGCCTTCGCCGTCGACGAAGGCTCAGAAACGGGCCGGGTCGAGTTCGAAGGTCGGCGGCAGGGCTTCGAACCATTCGCCGTAATAGGGATCGCGGGGTATCGTCGCCGCCCAGCGATCGCGAAAACGCTGATGCTCGTCCGGGTCGACGGTGCGGGCGCGGTTGCGGCTCTCGTAGTGATAGAGGCTCGCCTGGGCGCAGTAGACGCTGCGCAGGCCCCGCTCGCGCAGCCTCAGGCAGAGATCGACGTCGTTGTAATTAACGGCGAAGCCCTCGTCGAACCCGCCCACGGCCTCGAACTCAGCTCGCCGCACCATCAGGCAGGCGCCGGTCACCGCGAGGTAGTTGCGATTGCCGACGGTGGAAAAATAGTGCCCCGGGTCGTCGCCGGGATAACCGCGCCGGACATGGTCGGGCGTCGCGTCGACGATCGAGACGCCGGCATGCTGGATCTCGCCGGTCTCGAAGAGAAGTTTCGGCGCGACCGCACCGACGCCGGGAATCTGGAGTTGCGCCAGCAGCGCCTCGATCCAGTCGGGGCTGATCACCGCGATGTCGTCGTTGAGGAAGACCAGGACTTCGCCGCGCGCGGCCCGCGCGCCGAGGTTCATCTTGGCGGCCACGTTGAAGACCGGCTCGGACCAGGTCACGCGCTCGGCGCCGTGGCGCTCCAGGGCCGCCAGGGTCCCCGGCCGCAGGTCGCCGTTGTCGACCACCACGAACCCGATGCGCGGATAGGTGCTGAGAGCTGCGACGCTGTCGAGGCAGGCGGCCAGGAGATCGACCGTGCGGCCCCCGACGGTGCTGTCGCGGCCGGCACTCGGGATCACAATGGAGACGAGGGGGCGGTCGGTCAGCTTGCGCCGCAGCGCGAAGCAGCCCTTGAAGGCGGTGGAGCGGGCGAAGTCGAGTTCGCCCGTGCGCCGGGCCCGGTCCTCCAGGCCGCGGATCGCCGCCGCGATGACGTAGTCCTTGTTGTCCATCGTCTGGGCGGTGGAGCCGGGAATGGCGCGCCAGTGGTAGAGCACCTTCGGCACGTGGACGACGTTGCGGACGTGCTCGGTGTAGCGAAGGGCGAAATCGTAATCCTGCGCGCCGTTGCATTCGTCGCGAAACCCGCCGATCCGCTCCACGATGTCCATGCGGTAGAGCGCGAGGTGCGCCGTGTACATGCAGGCCTCGAGGGCCTCGGGCGACCAGTCCGGCTTGAAGAACGGCTCGTAGCGCACCCCGTCGATCGAGATCTTGTCCTCGTCCGAATAGATGAAGTCGACGCTCTGGTCGGCGTTCAGAATGCGGACGAACTCGTAGAGCGCGTTGTCGGGGATCGCGTCGTCGTGGTCCATCAGGGTCATGTAGCGGCCGGTGGCCAGCGCCATGGCGTCGTTCGAGGCCGCCGAGATCCGGCCGTTGCTCCGGCGGCGGTGGAGCTTGATCCGGGAATCGGCCGCCGCGTAGGCTTGAAGCATCGGCCAGACATGCGGCGCCGACGAGTTGTCGTCGCAGAGGCAGAGTTCCCAATCCTCGTAGGCCTGCGCTTGCACCGAGGCGATGGCCGCCTCGAGCCAGCGCTTCGGCGTATCGTAGACCGGCATGACGATGGAGATGCGCGGCCGGAACGGATAACCGGCGATCTCGGCGCCCATCGCCGCGACCGTGAGGCGGGCGGGCGTCTCCACGGTCTCGATCCAGGCCATGTAGGACGCCGGCACCGGCCGCGGCCGGGCGCTCGCGAAGAAGTCCTGCCAGAGTGCGGCGAGCCCCCGCTCGCGGGCGAGCGCCTTGATGCGAGCGAGGAGCGGGCCCGGCCGGCGTTCGGGCTCCGGCAGGCGAGCGAGGAGCCGGCGCGCGATTTCCGCCACCGCGCCGGTGCGGCCCAGGTAAGTCAACTCGACATGGCCGAGGCGGAACCGGCCGACGCCGCTCAGGGGATCGAGGCGCAGGCCCCGGACGCGGCGCGGCAGCCGCACGAGGTTGTCGATGCCGTTCGCGTCGAGTTCGAGGGGAACGGTCAAGGTCTCGCGAAAGCCCTTGCCGTCATCGACGTAGAGCAGGGGCGTCAGCTTCGCCCGGTCGACGGCCGCGAGGTCGGCCCGCAGGCGCACCCAGCCGCCGCGATGGCGCTTGCGGCCCTGCGGCGGCCACAGGCGGAAGTTCGGGTCGGTGCCCGTCGCGCGCCACGCATCGGGGGCCCCATCCGCCTCGATCTGGGTGGCGGGGTCGAGACGGCAGCGAAGGGTACGACGCAAACCCGGATCCTCTCGGGGGCCGGCGCGCGCGGCGCGCGGCTCATCGGCAGATCGCCCGACCTGCCGAGGCGAGGTTTAGGGCAAGCCCGCTTCCCCCCGCAAGGTCGCAGCAGATCAGGGCTGGTTGGCGGCAAGATAGGCGCGCCAGCCCCCGTGATGCGTGATCTCCGGGGCGCCCGCCACCGCGTGCGCCTCGCACAGGAAGCCGGAGGCCGTCTCGCCATCGGCCAGGGTGATCTTGCCGATGCCGAGGGGGGCGGGGATTGCGGCAGCGAAGCGCCCGAAGCTCGCCGGATCGAGGCTCCAGACCTCGACCTCGAGGCCCGGCCCGGCATGGCCGGGCTCTCGCACGAGACCGGGTTTGGCCGGCACCGTGCCGGGCAGGGCGAAGAGGCGGTAATCAGCCGCCGTTCGGGTGGCCCGCAGAAAACGCGCGCCGAGATCCTGGAGCTGATGGTTGAGGGCGAGGCCCGTGAGGTGGGCGCCCACAACCACGAGGGGGATCGCGTCGGACTCGGCCGCCGGCACACGGCTCGCCTCCGGTAGGGCGGCTGCCCGGTCGAGCCCCATGCCGCCGCCGAGCGCGCGATGCAGGGCATCGGCCCAAGGGGCCAGGGCCTCGTCCGTGAAGCCCGGCGCCACCAGCATCACGCCCGCCGGCAGCCCATCTTGGCGAAATCCCGCCGGAACCGCGATGGCGGCCATGCCGAGCAGGTTGGCGAAGTTCGTGTAGCGCCCGAAATGACTGTTGCGGAGGACGGGCTCCGCCTGCATCTCGGCCACCGAATAGGTGGTGGGCGAGGTGGGCAACAACAGGATGTCGAGTTCGCCCAGGATCATGTCCGTGCGGCGCTTGCAGGCCTCGAAGGCGTAGCGCCCCCTGAACGCGTCGACGGCGCTGTAGCCCCTGGCGGATTCGGCGATGGCGCGGACGCTCGGGTCCATGGCGGCCGCATGATCGGCGTGGAACGTCTCGATGGCCGCCAGCCGCTCGGCCACCCAGGGGCCGTCGTAGAGCAAGGCAGCGATCTCGCGGAACGGGGCATAGTCGAACGGCACAGCCACGCCGCCAAGCCCTTCCAGCCGGGCGATGGCGGCGTCATAGAGCGCCTCGGTCCCGGCATCGCCGTAGAACTCGCGTTCGTCGGGTGCCAGCACGCCGAAGCGCAGACGGGTGGCCGGCAGCGCCAGCGGAACCGCCATCCGGGAATAGGGATCGGCGGGATCGAACCCCTCCGCCACGCGGCGCACCGCGATGCCATCGCCCACGGTGGCGGAAAATACCGTGATGCAGTCGAGGCTGCGGCAGGCGGGGACGAGGCCGGTGGTGCTGAGCGCCCCGGGGGTCGGCTTGATGCCCACGATGTTGTTGAAGGCCGCCGGCACGCGGCCGGATCCGGCCGTATCGGTGCCGAGACTGAAGCAGACGAGCCCGGCCGCCACCGCCACGGCCGAACCGGAGCTCGACCCACCGGAGACGTGCTCGGCGCTGAACACGCTGCGCGGCGCACCGTAGGGCGAGCGCGTCCCGTTGAGACCGGTGGCGAACTGGTCGAGGTTGGTCTTGCCCGTCACGAAGGCACCGGCCGCCTTCAGGCGCGCCACCACGACGGCGTCCGCCTCGGGGGTGTAGGCGAAGGCCGGGCAGGCGGCGGTCGTGGGCAAGCCCGCCACGTCGATGTTGTCCTTGACCGCGAAGGGAAGGCCCCACAGCGGCAGCGAGTTCGGGACCGGATGGCGTTCCATGAGGTCGCGGGCGGCCGCGACGAGGTCGTCCCGGCAAACCATCGTGATGAAGATCGCCGGATCGGCGGAGGTCGCCATGCGCTCCGCGACGATGCCGGCCACGGCAACGGGATCGAGGGCCCCGGACGCGTAGGCCGCGCGCAGGGTCGCGGCATCGAGGATGGTGGGCAGCATCGGTACGGGTCTCCTCGATCGGCGCGGCGGGATTTTCGCCGTGCCGCGTGCGGCCCGCGGTGGCGGGTTTCAATGGTCCGGGTACGGGTGGGGGCGCCCTTGCGGCCGAGGTTGCATCCTCCGTGCCGACGCGGCGGTTGAACGGGCAGTGGCGGGGGTTCGCGACACCCTCAGACCTGCCAGACCCGCGGAAGCGGCTGCCCGCGATAGGCGGCCAGGAGACGCTGCGCCAGCGTCCGGAGCGCATCCGGATCGGCGCCGAGGCACCGCACGACGAGGTGACCGTTCCAGGCGGAGGCCGCCGCCGTGACGCCGGCCATCGCGACGTCGTCGAGGATCGCGCGGGCCTGCTCCAGGCGGCCCTCCGCCTCGGGGGAGACGTCGAGCAGGGTCGCCATGGCCCGGGCGCCTCCGCCGATCGCCGCGCGCGCGAGTTGCGCCGAGAGATCGCCGTCGAGGCGCACGGAATCCGCGTAGACCAGACGCCCTCCGCGCCGGATGCGCCAGATGTCGGTGAGGTGCCCCCGCGTAATCGGCTCCTGGCGCGCCGTGCGCCCGAACGTGACGGCTTCGAAGGCGAGGAGCCGCGCATCCGGCGCCAGATCCGCCGAGAATCGCCGCTCCAGGGCGGCCTGATCGAACAGGATCGTCTCCTGCGGCAGGAAGGCGAGGCGACCCCCGGCCGCGAGGGTGGCGCACGTCGTCAGGCGGCTGACCGGGCCGTCGGAGCGGTAGATCTTCTCGGCCGCCGTCGTCGTCAGGACGAGGTCGGCGCCGGCCCCGACTTCGACCGTCACGTCGAACGTGTCGCCACAGGCGATGCCCCCGGCGGTGTTGAGGAGGACGGCTTCACAGGGGCCGCGCATCCGGCGCGGCAGCCGCATGCGGGCCGGCCCCGCCTCCGCGATATCGCGGATACGGGTGTCGTGGCCGTCCGCGCAGTCGACGCTCAGGTGGATGCGCCCGCGCGAGCGCTGGCGCTCGGGCGCCGCGACGAGCGGGAGCGAACGGTCCGGATCGAGCAAGGCGGCGCTTACGCCGGACCGGTCGCCACGGGACGGGCGGGATCGGCCCCCCATTCCGACCAGGAGCCATCGTAGAGCGCGCGCTGAGGGCGCCCCAGGGTCTCCAGGGCCAGACCGACGATCGCCGCGGTGACGCCGGACCCGCAGGTGGTGACCACCGGCTTGTTCACGTCGACGCCGGCCTCGGCGAAGACCGCGCGCAGGGCCTCCGGGTCCTTCAGGCGGCCGTCGGATTGAAGCGCGGCGTAATGGACGTTGCGGGCGCCCGGCATGTGGCCGGGGCGGACACCGGGGCGAGGCTCCGCCTCCTCACCGCGGAAGCGCGGCGCGGAGCGGGCGTCCACCAATTGCGCGCTGCCGGTCTCGAGAGCGCGGACGACGTCGCCGGCATCGGCCACGGCGCCGTGGTCGAGGCGGGCGGTGAAGTGACGCCGGTTGCGCGGTCGCCCCTCGCCCTCCTCCACGGGGTAGCCGGCCGCGATCCAGGCCGGCAGCCCGCCCTCGAGGATCTCGACGTCGCGGACGCCGAAGGTCTGCAGCATCCAGCGCACCCGCGGCGCCGAGAACAGGCCCATCCCGTCATAAACGACGATATGCGCCCCGTCGCCAATACCCAGCGCCCGCATGCGGGACGCGAAGACCTCCGGGCGCGGAAGCGTGTGGGGGAGGGGCGAGGTCTCATCGCTCATCGTGTCGATGTCGAAGCGGATCGCGCCGGGGATGTGCCCGGCCAAGTACTCGCCGCGCGCGTCGCGACCCTGGGCCGGCAGGTACCAGGACGCGTCGAGGATCACGATGTCGGGGGCGCCGAGGCGGGCGTGGAGCCATTCGGCCGTGACAAAGGGCGTCGTCGCCATGGTGTTCTCTGCTCGATGGACCGGAGGGACTCCGGCCGGGACTCGCCCTCGGGCGCTCGCGAACCGGCACCAAACCACATCCGGACAGGTGTTGCACGCCCAGCCGGCGCGCCGGCCAACCGAACCCGCAACTTCGCGACGGCGTTGACACCCGGTAGATCGACCTCAGGAGCCCCTCCATGCGCATCGCGACCATCCTGCTCACCGCCTCGACCCTGGCCCTCGGCGCCGCTGCCGCCCAAGCGCAGACCGGCGGGTCGGGAAACACCAGCGGCATGAGCAATCCCAGCATGAGCAATTCTGGCGTGAACAACCCCGGGATAGGCAGTTCGGGCGGCGTCGGCAGCACCGGCGGCGCGGGCGTGACCGGCAGCACGGGTGGGGTCGGACCGGGGACCGGCGCCGCGCGGAATCCGAGTGCGGCCCCTATCCCGAGCACCGGAGGCGGCATCAGGTCCGGCGGCGCGCCGGCCGGTGCGCTTCCGCGCTGAGACCAATCGCGCCGGCCTTTTTCGTCGCAGCCGGGCGACGCACGGTGCCAAGGCAGAAAGCGGCGGCTATGGAGGGAACGGCACCAATACCGCAACGCCCCCAGGACATGCTTTGACCCCGCGCGAGACCTATCACATCGAAGTGCTCGCCTCGGAGGACGAGGCCGGCGCGCGCGGCGAGGACCCGGTGAGCCAGCGCATCTCCGTGCGGACCGGCTCCGTCGAGGCCGCCAAGGAGCGGGCCCTCTCGGTGTTCGCCCGGGCCCGCGCGCCGCAGCGCTCGGGTGCGCCGGCCGAGGCTGTACGGGTGATCGACGGCGCCGGTACGGAGGTGTTCCGCTGGAGCCGGTTCGACGAGCCGTCTTGAGGGATCGAGATCCGGCATGTGGCGCGCCCTGATCCTTCCGACCCTGGTTCTCGCCTTTGCGGCCTTGTTCCTGCGCAGCTACACCGTGCCGCCGGCCCCCGACCGCCGCGGCGGCACGGTGGTCTCGCTGAACTGGCCGAACCGACCCCTTTTCGGCAGCCCGCGCGGTGCGTGCCTCGATCTCGCGGAGGGCCAGCCGGTGATCGCCTGCCTGATCGCATCCGTGGCGCAAGCGCGTCAGGACGGCATTCCCCTGCTGCAGCTCGGGTTCTGCGCCACCTGCTACGGGCTCTCGCAGCGCCTCGCCACCCTCGGGCGCGACGAGGCCGCGACCCAGGCGCGCCTCGCCGAGATCGGACGCTTCGGCTGGTGAGGTTCGCGTTGACGCCGCGTCGGCCACAAGCCTAGAAGCACCGCACCATGACCCCGACGTTCCGCCCCGCCCGCTATCACACGCCGTTTCCTTAGCGGCCGGGCTCGTCATGCCCCAACCGCTGCGTCGCCGGCGGTTGATCTTCTCCAAGTCACGCGTCGACGGCCCGGCTCATTCCGAGGTCAGCTTCCGTGTCGTCCGTCCCGCTTCCATCGTCCCGCCCGGCCCTCGGCCTGATCGGCCTCGGCGCCTTCGGCCGCCTGATCGCCGGGCCCCTCGCGCGGCACTTCCCCGTGCTGGCTCACGACCCCACGGCGTCGGACGATTCCGGGATCGAGGGCGTGCGGCTGACCAGCCTCGCCGAGGCGGCCACCTGTCCGATCGTGGTCCTGGCCACGCCTGTCGCCGCCCTGCCCGAGGTCGTGGCGGCGATCCGTCCGTACCTGCGCCCGGGCGTGCTCGTCCTGGATGTCGGATCGGTGAAGGTCGTCCCCGCCGACGTGATGCGCCGGGGCCTGCCGGCGCACGCCGCCATCGTGGCGACCCATCCGCTGTTCGGCCCGCAGAGCGCGCAGGACGGTCTGCGCGGCTGCCGGATCGCGGTCTGCGAGGTGCGCGGCGATCGGTCCCGGCGCGTCGCGGCTTTCCTGCGGAGCGCTCTAAGTCTCGACGTTATTCTGACCACGCCGGAGGCACATGACCGGGACGCCGCAGCCAGCCAGGGGCTGACCCATCTGATCGCTCGGGCGATGCTTGCGATGGAGCCGCTGCCCACGCGGATGACCACGCGCAGCTTCGATCTTCTCATGCAGGCGGTGGAGATGGTCCGGCACGACGCACCGGAGGTGTACGACGCCATCGCGCGCGCCAACCCCTACGCGGAGGAGGTGCGGCGCCGCTTCGTCGCCCAGGCCACGCGGCTCACCACGGACCCCGTGCAGGAGCGGGATCGGGCGGCGTGAGGGGGCTCAGACCGGGTCGCCGGTGTCGGTTTGCCGGCGGGCGCGCAGGCGGTCCCGCCAGCCCTTGACCCGGACGTTGGCGGCGGCCCGTGCCCGCTCCAGGCGCGCCGCGAGGGGAAAGAGCGGATCGCCGCCGCGGGTTTCGACGAGGATGTGCGCGAGGGCCAGGCGCTCGGTCCAGAAGGTTTCCGGCAGGGTGTAGTTCGGCGGCGCGCAGGAATCCGCGCTGGCGATCGCGGGATCGGCGACGATGTCCTGGGTGAGCTGGTGGAAGGCGAGGGCGCCGGGGGAATGTCGGGCAACCGACGCGTCGTAGGAAATCTTGAGGCTCCAGAGCCGCTTCCGGGTAACGAAGCTGACCACCGCCGCCAACGTGCGCCCATCGCGGCGCAGGCAGTCGATCCGGACGTCGCCGCGGGCGCCGAAAGCCGCGATGGCCGCGCGCATCATCGCGGCCTGGCGGGGATCGTCGGCGATGGCGGTGCCGCGCCGCCCCTTCCAGCCGGCGCTCTCCAGGGCGATGTAGTCGTCGATCGCGGCGGGCAGGTCGGCCGGATCGCGGATCGTCTCGACGCTGACCGGCCCGTCCGCGTTGAGCCGCTCCCAGGCTTGGCGCAGCTTGCGGCGCTTTCGGGACGAAAGATGCGCGAGGTATGCCGTCCGCGCCACGGAATCGCGCCCCGTCAGGTCGAGGAGGGCGCGCTCGTGCGCCCAGAACCGGGCGTGGCGGAGCCGGTTGCGGTCGAGCCAACTAGAGAGGAGTTCGGCGAAGGGGCCTTGCGTGGGCACGTGGGTCAGCATCAGGCGCGGACCGATGAGGTGGCGCAGGCCGAGGAACAGGGCGTCGAGGGCGCGGGCCGGTTCGGCGGCGTCGAGGAGAGGCACCCCGAAGATTCCGAACTCATGCATCCAACCCATCGTGAGGATGAGGGGCAGGCCCCAGCGCAGGCGCCTGGCCCGCACCGGCCAGGCCCCGAGCAGATGCAGGCCCGGCTCCTCCGGCGCCCGGTCGCCCACCAGGGCCACCTGCACGCCACGGCCGAAGGCGCCCGAGGCCGGCAGGGCGAAGTCGGGGTCGTAGAACAGGTTGTCGACGAGGGGCCGGCGGCCGAGGTCGCGCCAGGCCTCGATCCAGGGGGCGTTCGCCTCCAGGGGGCGCAGGGCGACCACGAGGCCGTCCGGCGTCACCACGCTGCGGGACCGGATCTGTCGCATCAGGCGGCTCGCTTGAAGCGGCGGGCCGTGAGGTCGGCCACGCCGAGGATGTTGAAGGCCCAGCCCGTCGCGACCGAGACCACGGCGAGGCAGGCGAGCTTGAGGGCGAGGCCCGCGCGCGGATCGAGGGGCAGCCGGTCCAGGCCCGCCAGGATGAGGCCGCACAGGAGCGCGGCGCAGACGATGATCGCCACGTCCCGCACCGGCACCGGCATGCGGCTGCCGCCGCGCGAGCCAAACAGGAACACGAGGCAGGCGAGGCCCTGGCCGACCGCCATGGCGAGCGCCGCTCCCTCGACGCCGTAGCGGGGCACCAGCACGGCCGAGAGTGCGCCGATGGCGACCAGCAACGTCACCGAGGCGACGGCGTCGAGGTGGCTGGTGGGCGTGAAGTAGATCACCTGTCCGAAGTAATAGGCGCGCAGCATCTGCAGGATGCTCGCTGTCACCAGCAGGGGCGCCACCCGCAGGGCCGTCTCGCGGTAATCCGGCCCGAGCAGAATGCCGACGAGGACGTCGTCGAAGGACAGGAAGAACACCGCCCCGAAAGCCGCGATCACCGTGAGGAGCCGGGCCGCGTCCTCCAGCACAGGCCGCGCGGCGGGCAGGCCCCCCTCCCGGGCCTCGCGCTTGGCGATGGAGACCAGCGCGAGGGCGATGCTGTCGCCGAACACCACGAAGCTCTGGCGCAGGAAATCGGCGAAGGCCCCGTAGGCGCCGAGTTCACCTACACCAATGCTGGCCCCGATGATGAGCCGGTCCAGGGTCTGCGCCAGGGCGGCGGCCGCGAAGGACAGCACCAGGGGCCAGCCATAGATCAGCAGGCGCCTGGCCTCGGCGCGGTCCCCCGGCCCGCGCAGCAGGGCCCGGATGGCGACGAGCGAGGGGATCGCCGCCAGCATGTTGGCGAGCGCCGTCGCCACCAGGAGCGCGACGGCATCGCCCCCGCCGAGCAGGGCGGCGCTGCCGAGGCCGAGCACCAGCACGGACCGCAGCATGATGGAGAGGGCGACGGCGGAGACTTCGAGGCGGGTTCGGGCGATCTCGGCGGCCCCCTCGAAGGCCGTCATGCCGACGACCGCGACGAGGATGGCGGCGGCCGCGCGCGGGGCGATGAGGCCCGCCATCGCCGCCCCGGCCGCGCCGAGTCCGGCCAGCAGCAACATGCCGCCGAGGAGCCGGACCACCGTGCCGACCTGCAGCGCCGCCCGGTCCTCGGCATAGAGGGCGAAGAACGAAAATTTCGGCCATTGGCAGGTGGCGCTGTAGAGCACCAGCGCCCAGGACAGGACCAGCAGGTAGAGACCGAACACGTCGGTCGGCGCGAGGCGGGTGAACACCGCCAGGGCCGCCATGTTCAGGGCGGCGGCAAAGCCCCGCGAACCCACATAGGTCAGGGTGTGGCGCGCGATCATGGGTCCCCAGGGCGCAACCAGCCCGGCCGGTCGCTCCGGCCTCGTTCGCCTGCGGTAACACGCCAGTGTTGCCGACACGTCAACGGTCCCGGGGCCACGGCCCGTCGTGGGCGCCTCATGCACCTGGCGCATGAGGGCTGGTCGGACGACGCCGTGTCGAGGCGCTTCGATTGACTTCGCAAGCGCGAAGGCTCATATCGCGACTGCAGCGTCAGCGGCCGTCATGGTTCCGCTTGAGAGGGCTGCGTGACGGATCGACGGATCGCATCAGCGGGCCCCGAGCGACCTGAGCCCCTCTCTTCAACGTGCATGCACCCGGACTGCCCCCGCACGCGGGCGGCTCCAGCTCAACGGACCGACCATCGTCTTCGATGACGCGCCTCGCCCAGAGGTCGTCCGGCACGGTCCCGCTGCCTGAAAGTTATTCCTTGACCCAATTCACCGATTTCGGCCTCGCCCAGCCCGTGCTGCGGGCGCTGGAGGAGGCCGGCTACAAGAGCCCGACCCCGATCCAGGCGCAGGCCATCGCCCCCGCCATGCAGGGCCGCGACCTCTGCGGCATCGCCCAGACCGGCACCGGCAAGACCGCGGCCTTCGCGCTGCCGATCCTGCACCGCCTCGCCGAGACCCCGCGCCGGCCGATCCGCCGCGGCTGCCGCGTGCTCGTGCTCTCGCCGACCCGCGAACTCGCCAACCAGATCGCCGAGAACTTTTCCGACTACGGGAAATACCTCTCTTTCACCAACACCGTGGTGTTCGGCGGCGTCACCATCTCCCGTCAGGAGAAGGCGCTGGCCAACGGCGTCGACATCCTGGTCGCTACGCCAGGCCGCCTCATGGACCTCATCGAGCGCCGCTCGCTGACCCTCGAGGCCGTCGAGATCCTCGTCCTCGACGAGGCCGACCAGATGCTCGACCTCGGCTTCATCCACGCCCTCAAGCGCATCGTGAAGATGCTGCCGAAGGAGCGCCAGAGCCTGTTCTTCTCGGCCACCATGCCGAAGAACATCGCCAGCCTCGCCGACCAGTATCTGCGTGATCCGGTCCAGGTCGCGGTCACGCCGGTCGCCACCACCGCCGAGCGCGTGACCCAGGAGGTCATCTTCGCCCATACGGGCGCCAAGCAGGCGCTGCTGAACCACATCCTGCGCGATCCGGCGATCGAGCGCGTGCTCGTCTTCACCCGGACCAAGCACGGCGCCGACCGCGTGGTGCGCGGCCTGGAGAAGGTCTCGATCAACGCCTCCGCCATCCACGGCAACAAGTCCCAGCCGCAGCGCGAGCGGGCGCTGGCCGCCTTCAAGGACGGCTCCTGCCGGGTGCTGGTCGCCACCGACATCGCGGCGCGCGGCATCGACGTCGAGGCCGTGAGCCACGTCATCAACTACGACCTGCCGAACGTGCCGGAGAGCTACGTCCACCGCATCGGCCGCACCGCGCGCGCCGGTGCGAACGGGCTCGCGATCTCGTTCTGCAACGACGAGGAGAAGGCTTACCTGCGGGATATCGAGCGCACCACGCGCCAGAAGATCCCCGTTGCGGGCTTCCCCGAGGGCTTCAGCCCGCCTTCCCGCCAGGAGGCGGCGGACAACGCCCAGGCCGAGGAGCGCCGTCCCGCGCCAAACGGCCAGCGTCCCGGTCAGCGCCAGGGCCAGCGTCCGAGCAGCCGCCCCGGCGGCCGGCCCGGCCAGGGCCGTGGCTTCGAAGGTCGCGGCGGTGAGAACCGCGGTGGCGCCGGGCGCCCGGCCCGTGCCGACGGAGCGCCCCGTCCGCAGGAGAACCGGGGTGAGCCGCGCGGCGAGCGCCGCCAGGCCGCTCCGGCCGAGCATCGGTCCGAGCCCCGTGGCGAGCGCCCCCGGGCGCCGCGCCCGCAGGGAAGCGGCGAAGGCCGCGCCATCGGTTGGCTGGATCGCGGCCCGCGCTCCTGAACCCGACCAGCATCTGACCTGAGATCACGCCGCCCCGGCCAGCCGGGGCGGCGTTTTTCGTTCTGGGACCGGGTGGCCCAACGGGGATGGTCGGGTCGACTCAACGGCCATTGCCAAGTCGGGCCCGAAGGCCATCTCAAAGGGGCCGGGCCCCTGCGTCCGGCCTCACCGGAGGCGAGCGATGCGGTTTGAACTGTACCGGGATTCGGCGGGCGGCTGGCGCTGGCGCCTGCGGGCCCAGAACGGCAACGTGGTCGCGGATTCCGCCGAAGCCTACGTCCGCCGCGAGGATTGCGAGCACGGCATCGCGCTGGTGAAGGGCAGCGCCGAGGCGGCGATCGTCGACATGACCCTCAGGATCGCCTGAAGCGGACGTGTACCGGACCGTGATCGTGCGTGACCCCGGAAGGTCGGTGGACGCGGCCGGATGGCGGCGTGTCGTCCGCCGAACGTCAGCGCGTCCCGGACTCGGGGCGCAGGGCTTCGTTGACCATTCCACCCAAGCCGCGCGATGCGCCCGCAACGCTTTCGGCCGCTCGTGCGTTTGATGCGACCGGGTTCGGATCGCGAACGGACTTCGCGCGGGCACGGATGTCGAACTCGACAGATTTCAAGGAGTTGAGAACGTGCTGAGGAAACTCGTGCTGGCCGCGCTGCTGGCCTTAGGCTTTGCCGCCATGGCACCCCAGGGCGCTTCAGCCGCCCCGATCGGTCCTGCCCTCGCCCTTCAGAGCGAGGCAGCCCCGGCCGCCGTGCAGACGGTCCAGTATTATGGCTACCGTCGCCGCTTCTACGGCCCGCGCCGTTTCTATGGCCCGCGTCCTTTCTACGGCCGCCGCTACTATGGTCCGCGTCGCTTCTACGGCCCGCGTCCCTACTACGGCCGCCGCTTCTACGGCCCGCGCCGCTTCTACTACTAAGTTCTAGAGACCTTCGACACGTTCGGACGGTGCTTTGCGTCGTCCCGGCCCGGTTCCCGTTCGCGCGGGGGCCGGGCCGCGTTGTTTCGGGCAGCCTGTGCAACGGCACTAAATTTCGCAATTGCGGCTGGGAAGCCGGGAGTCCATGCGATAAGTTGCTAGATGCGAGACGGCCCGCGTCAGATCGGGCCGCTCCGGAGGATAATCCATGAACGCCATCGCCGAACGGCGCGCGCCCGCCTGCGCGCCCTGGAAATCGCTTCCCCTCGAGATCCTGGTGTCGGCCTTCGCCATTATCCTCGCCGGCGGCCTGAAATGGGCCGGTGCGCTGCCCTGATTCACCCGGTCACGGATGGGCGGCCCCGCCGTCTTCGTCCTATGGTGGAGCCAGCCGGGATCCGGCGCGCGCAGACGGGTGAGATCATGACCGAGACGGACGGGGTGTCGCTTCCCCGGGGCGACCTGACGGTGCGCACCATCGCGATGCCGGCCGACACGAACGCCAACGGCGACATCTTCGGCGGCTGGGTCATGTCGCAGATGGACCAGGCCGGCGGCATCGCCGCCGTGGAGCGCGCGCAGGGCAGGGCGGTTACCGTCGCGGTGAACGCGATGACCTTCATCCGGCCCGTGCGCGTCGGCGACGTGCTCTGCGTCTATACGCGGATCGACCGCGTCGGGCGCACGTCGATGAAGATCGAGGTCGAGGCCTGGGCCCGACGTTTCCGCACCCAGGTGCGCGAGAAGGTGACGGAGGCGACCTTCACCTTCGTGTCCATCGACGACGAGGGCCGGCCCCGGCCCCTGGACACGCCCTGATTCGTCAGGCGTTGGGTGCGGCCACCTTCTGGCGCAGCCCCGAGATCACCGCCTTCAGGATGTCGGCGTCGGAATCGCTGCTGGCCATGCAGCGTACGGTCTCGATGCGCTCGTGCACGAAGGAGAGTTTGGCGATCACCGCCGGCGTCAGCTTGAACGGGAACAGGGCCGGCTGACCCATGCTCCGGCTCAACGAATTGACCGCGTAGGTCAGGGGCAGCCACGCCTCGACGATCCGGCTGAAATCCGTGGTCCGGTAGGGATCGAAGTCGATCACCACGGGTTCGGCCGGTCCGTGGCGCAGGCGCGGGCGCACGTGCATCTCGAAGGCGCTGGCGGTCTCCAGGGTATCGACGATGTGGAGGTACTGCGCCCAGGTCTCGGCGAAATCCTCCCACGGATGGGCCGTGGCGTAGGCGCTGACGTAGGTGTCCTCCCAGTCCGCCGGCGCGCCCTGCGAATAGTGGCGCTGGAGCGCGCCCGAATAGTTCAGCCGCTCGTCGCCGAACAGCGAGCGGAAGGTCCAGAGGCTCTGGTCGAAGCGCACCAGGACGTTCCAGAAATAGTGCCCGATCTCGTGCCGGAAGTGCCCCAGCAGGGTGCGGTAATACTCGCCGAACAGCATCCGGCGGCGCTCGCGCTCGACGTCGTCGGCCTCGGCGATGTTCAGGGTGATGAGGCCGCTGCGGTGGCCCGTCAGCACCGGTGGGCCGATCTGGTAGCTCTCGGAGGGATCCACCAAGAAATCGAAGGCGAGGCCCGTGGTCGGGTTCTGGTCCCGGGTCATCAGCGGCAGGTCGAGGCGCAGGAGCGAGTAGAACAACCGGTGCTTGGCCGCCTCGATCTGGCGCCAGCGCGTCAGGTTCCAGGCGATCGAGAGGTCCGGCACCACATGGTTGTGCCGGCAGGTGAAGCAGTAGCGGTCCGGGGAATCCTCCGGCACCAGCCAGTTGCAGGCGTCGTAATGGGCATTGGCGCAGAAGCGGTAGCGCCGCGCCGGGTCGGCATAGGCGTGCCAGACCTGACCCACCGGCTCCAGGGCCGACATCTCGTGGATGGCGCAGACATAGCCGAGCCGACGCTGACAGCTCTCGCAATGCGTGCTCTCGAAGCTGATCGGCTGGTCACAGGCCTGGCACTGGAAGATCTTCATGAACCCGTCGCGGGACGCCTCGCCTGTCACATCCAGCGTCGCACGCCGCTCGTGAAGGAACCGTCATAGCGGATCGGCGCGCTCGCCGGTGGCAAAGCGTGCGCAACACGTGAAGTTCCGGACGCCGCTCGCCCGGCGTGCATCGAACGCCCGATGCACGAAACTTGCAAGCCCGCCCCCCGGGCGTGCCCTCATGATGCCGCCGCGTGAAGGCCATCGCACAAGGGTCCGTGTTCGCGTATGTCATAGCGAAGCTTCCTCCGGGACACCGCAGGGCGGTGCCCCGTTTCTCCGCCGCCGGTGCGCGCCCTTCGCGCCCGGCGCCCTGTCCAGCTACAGCGGGAGCCCCCGTGTCGATCAAAGCCGCCCTGCACCACGTCACGCACTACACCTACGACAAGCCGATTTCCCTCGGCCCGCAGGTGATCCGGCTGCGCCCGGCGCCCCACACGCGCACCGCCGTGCCGGCCTATTCGCTGAAGGTGCTGCCCGAGAATCACTTCATCAACTGGCAGCAGGACCCGAACGGCAACTGGCTGGCCCGGCTGGTGTTTCCCGAGAAGACGTCCGAACTGAAGATCGAGGTCGACCTCATCGCCGACATGTCGGTGATCAACCCGTTCGACTTCTTCGTGGAAGAGTACGCCCAGACCCGGGGCTTCGCCTACGCGGACGATCTCACTGCCGAGCTGAAGCCCTACCTCGTCCTCGACG
Organism: Methylobacterium goesingense; assembly: GCF_022179225.1. GTDB lineage: Bacteria > Pseudomonadota > Alphaproteobacteria > Rhizobiales > Beijerinckiaceae > Methylobacterium > Methylobacterium goesingense. The sequence goes on along the minus strand of NZ_BPQL01000102.1, from coordinate 11,960 downwards.
ACGCCCTCTGCCCGGAGGTCGACGCCTTCCTGGAGCGGCTGCCCGCCGAGACGAACACCGTGCTGTTCCTGGTGGCGCTCAACGCCCAGGTGGCGGGTGAGATCACCTACGGCGTGCGCATGGAGCCCGGCGTCCAGACGGCGGCCGAGACCCTGACGCTGAAGAGCGGCTCCTGCCGCGACTCCGCCTGGCTCATGGTGCAGATCCTGCGCCGGCTCGGCATGGCCGCCCGCTTCGTCTCGGGCTACCTGATCCAGCTCATCCCCGACACCACCGCGGTGGACGGCCCGGCCGGCACCAGCACCGACTTCACCGACCTGCACGCCTGGGCCGAGGTGTACCTGCCCGGCGCCGGCTGGATCGGCCTCGACGCCACCTCCGGTCTCCTCTGCGGCGAGGGCCACATCCCGCTGGCCGCGACCCCGCACTACGCCTCCGCCGCGCCGATCGCGGGCTTGGCGGAGCCGGCCGAGGTCACGTTCGGCTTCGAGATGTCGGTGACCCGCGTGGCCGAGGCGCCCCGCATCACCAAGCCGTTCTCGGAGGAAGTCTGGGCGGCGATGGACGCGCTGGGCGAGCGCATCGACGCGGACCTGACGGCCCAGGACGTGCGCCTGACCATGGGCGGCGAGCCGACCTTCGTCTCCATCGACGACTTCGAGTCGGCCGAATGGAACGCCGCCGCCGTGGGCCCGACCAAGCGCGGCCTCGCCGACAAGCTGATCCGGCGCCTGCGTGATCGTTTCGCGCCGGGCGGCATGCTGCATTACGGCCAGGGCAAGTGGTATCCGGGCGAGAGCCTGCCGCGCTGGGCCTTCGCCCTGTTCTGGCGCCGGGACGGGGTGCCGGTCTGGAAGGACGCCGCCCTGATCGCGCCGGAGGACGGCCCGCGCGACGCCACCATCCACAAGGCAAAGGACCTGATCGACGCCGTCGCCCAGCGCATCGGCCTCGGGGCCTACGTGTTCCCGGCCTTCGAGGACCCGGTCTACTGGACCGAGAAGCGCGACGAGCTGCCGATCAACGTCACGACGTCCGAGCCGCGCTACCCCAACCCGGAGGCGAATGCGCGGATGGCGCGGGTGTTCGCCCGTGGGCTCGGCGAGGCCGCGGGCTACGCCCTGCCGCTGGCGAGCCTTCCGGTCGGCAAGGACGGCGATTCCGAGCGGCTCTGGATCTCGGAGCCCTGGGAGTTCCGGCGCGGCCACGCCTTCCTGACGCCGGGGGACTCGCCGGTAGGCTACCGCCTGCCGCTCTCCTCGCTGCCCTTCGTGCCGCCGGAGCACTACCCCTACTACCAGCCGCAGGACACCCTGGAGGATCGCGACGCGCTGCCGGAGGGCCATCCCGGCGCCAAGACCGTCAACGGCTCCGGCGTCACCGGCGTCGCGGTGCGCACCGCCTTCGCGGTGGAGCCGCGCGACGGCATCCTCCACGTCTTCATGCCACCGCTGCAGCGGGTGGACGAGTATCTCGAGCTCCTCGGCTACCTCGAGGAAGCGGCCGCCGCCCTGAAGCAGACGCTGCATATCGAGGGCTACGAGCCCCCCTTCGATCCGCGCCTCAACGTCATCAAGGTCACCCCCGATCCCGGCGTGATCGAGGTGAACGTGCACCCGGCCCCGTCCTGGCGGGAGGCCGTGCGGATCACCACCGACCTCTACGAGGATGCCCGCCAGACCCGCCTCGGCGCCCAGAAGTTCATGACAGACGGCCGTCACACCGGGACCGGGGGCGGCAACCACGTGGTGCTGGGCGGCGCCACGCCGAACGACTCGCCGTTCCTGCGCCGGCCCGACCTCCTGAAGAGCCTCGTGCTGTACTGGCAGCGCCACCCGGCGATGTCCTACCTGTTCTCGGGCCTCTATATCGGCCCGACGAGCCAGGCCCCGCGCATGGACGAGGCGCGCCACGACGGGCTCTACGAGCTCGAGATCGCGATGGCGCAGGTACCCCGGCCCGATGCGCCCAACATCCCGCGCTGGCTCGTGGACCGCATCTTCCGCAACATCCTCGTGGACGTGACGGGCAACACCCACCGCTCCGAGATCTGCATCGACAAGCTCTACTCGCCGGACGGCCCCACGGGCCGCCTCGGACTCCTCGAGTTCCGCTCGTTCGAGATGCCGCCGGACCCGCGCATGAGCCTCGCGCAGCAACTCCTGCTGCGCGCCATCGTCGCTTGGCTCTGGCGCGAACCGCAGGAGGGCGGCTGTGTCCGCTGGGGCACGGGCCTGCACGATCGCTTCATGCTGCCGCACTTCCTGTGGGCCGATTTCCTCGGCGTGCTGGAAGACCTCCGGGGGGCCGGCTACGACTTCGACCCGGCGGCCTTCGTGGCGCAGCGCGAGTTCCGCTTCCCCGTCTTCGGGACGGTGGAGCAGGGCGGCGTGAAGCTCGAACTCCGCCAGGCCCTGGAGCCCTGGCACGTGCTGGGCGAGGAGGGCGCGATCGGGGGAACCGTGCGTTACGTGGACTCGTCTGTGGAGCGGCTGCAGGTGAAGGTCGAGGGCTACGTGCCCGGCCGGCACATCATCGCCTGCAATGGCCGGCGCCTGCCCATGACCAGCACCGGAACCTCCGGCGAGGCGGTGGCCGGCCTGCGCTTCAAGGCCTGGCAGCCGGCCTCGTCGCTGCACCCGACGATTCCCGCGCACTCGCCGCTGACGATCGACATCCTGGACGCCTGGAGCGGCCGGTCGCTGGGCGGCTGCCGCTACCATGTCAGCCATCCGGGCGGGCGCAATTACGAGACCTTCCCGGTCAACACCTACGAGGCGGAGGGGCGGCGCCTCGCTCGCTTCCAGCCGCACGGCCACACCGCCGGCCCGGTCGCGATGCCCGTGGAGGAGTTGAACCGGGAGTTCCCGATGACCCTCGACCTGCGCACGCCCGTGCCCCCGGGCTACACGCCCCCGGGCACGACCGCGCCATGAGCGAAGCGGCCGCAGGGGAGGTTCAGGGACGGGCCGAGCGCCTCGCGCGCTGGACCTCCGCCTACCGGCCGCAGGCAGGGGTGCCGGACGAGTTCATGGATGCGGACGGCCGGCCCAAGGGGGCGTGGCCGCGCTTCCTCGACCGTCTCGGCGACCTCGACGAACTGGAGATCGGCGCCCGCTTCGTCTCGGCGGTGCGGCGCATCCGCGACACCGGCATCTCCTACCGGATCTACGGCGACAAGCGGGAACATGCCTGGCCGCTGGGCTCCCTGCCCCTCGTCATCGAGCAGGACGACTGGGAGACCCTGAGCGCCGGCATCGTCGAGCGGGCCGGCTTGATGGAATCGATCCTCGCCGACATCTACGGCGAAGGGCGCCTCGTCGCGCGCGGGCTGCTGCCGGCCGCCGCCGTCGCGGGCAGCCCCGAATTCATGCGCCCGCTCGTGGGGGTGAAACCGCCCGGCGGACGTTTCCTCAAGCTCTACGCCGCCGACGTCACCCGCGGTCCCGACGGGCGCTGGCGGGTGCTGGCCGACCGCACCCAATCCCCCTCCGGGCCCGGCTACGCCCTGGAGAACCGCCTCGTCCTGACCCGCGCCTTCCCGGACCTGCACGCCGACCTGCAGGTGGAACGCCTCGCGGCCTTCTTCCAGGCTTTTCGCGATGGTCTCGCCGTGGGGGCCGAGCGCAGCGACCCGCGCATCTGCCTGCTCACCTCCGGGGTGTTCAGCTCGACCTACGTGGAGCAGGCCGCGCTCGCCCGCTATCTCGGCTTGCTCCTGGTGGAGGGCGACGACCTCGTGATGCAGGACGGCGCCCTGCACATCCGCACGGTGTCGGGTCTCAAGCGGGCGGACGTACTCTGGCGGCGCATCGATTCCGACTACATCGACCCCCTCGAGCTCAACCCGGCCTCGCGCCTCGGCGTGCCCGGCCTCGTGGAGGCCCTGCGCAACGGCAGCCTCGTCGTCGGCAACATGCCGGGCTCCGGCATCCTCGAATCCGGGGCGCTGGCCGCCTATCTGCCGAACATCGCCCGGCACCTCCGCGGGCGGGACCTTCGCCTCGCCGGCCCGAAGACCTGGTGGTGCGGCGATCCGGACGCCCTGGCGGAGGTCCGCGACAATCTCGGCGCCCTGAGCCTGCGCCCGGTGGCGACCCCGCCGAAGGGCGCCGTCCGGGACGCGATCCTGGCGCCCCACGCCCTCGATGCCGAGCGGGACCACCTCCTCGCCGCCCTGCGCGACCGGCCCTTCGACTACGTCGCCCAGGAAACCATGCCGCTGGCCACCATGCCGGCCTGGGACCGCACGGGCGGGGCCCTGCGGCTGGTGCCACGCCCCTTCGTGCTGCGGGTGTTCGCGGCGGCGACGCCCGGCGGCTGGCGCGTGATGCCGGGCGGGTTCTGCCGCATCTCGGAGCGGCCCGACGTCGAACCCCTGGAGATGCGGGCCGGCATCAAGTCGGCCGATGTCTGGATTCTGTCGCGCGATCCCGTCGAGGCGGTCTCGCTGATCCAGCCCGGCTCGACCCGGGTCCGGCGCATCGCCGGGCACCTGCCGTCGCGGGCCGCCGACAACCTGTTCTGGTTCGGGCGCTACGTGGAGCGGGCGGAAGCGGTGATCCGCCTCGTCATCGCGCATCTCGGCAGCGTCGGCTCGGCCGTGATCGCCGACATGGCGGGCGACGCCAAGGCGCCGACGGCTCTGCGCATCCGCGCGCTCCTCGACGAGTGGGGGGCTATCGAGGCGCCAGACCTGCCCACCGGCACCCTGGCGCAGCAGGCGCTGAGCGGGCGCGACACCTACGGCTCGGCCCTGCGCCACAGCCTGTCGGCCCGGGCCAACGCCGCCACCCTGCGCGAGCGCCTCTCGGGCGAGGCGTGGCGGGCGCTGGCCGACCTCCGGGATCTCCTGGAGATCGATGCGACCCAGGCCCTGCCCGAGGCCCAGCTGCTCGGCCTCGCCGAGCGGGCCCTGAGCCACATCGCGGCCCTCTCCGGCCTCGCGCAGGAGAACATGAACCGCACCGCCGGCTGGCACTTCGTCGATCTCGGGCGACGCATCGAGCGGGCGATCAACACCCTCAGCTTCGCCACGCGCTTTGCCTGCGACGCGGCCACGGCGGAGGATCTCGGCGTGATGCTGTCGCTCTGCGACGCGCATGTCTCGTTCGGCGCGCGCTACCTCCAGGGCGTCGCCCTCGATCCGGTGCGCGACATGGTGCTGCTCGATCCGTTCAACCCGCGCTCGGTGGCCTTCCAGGTGGAGGCGATCGCCCGGCATCTCGGCCAGTTGCCGGTGCTGCGGGTCGACGGCCTGCCCGAGCCGCACCAGCGCCTCGCGTCCAAGCTCGCGGCGGAGTTCGCCTCAGGCGAGGCGGCGGAATTCGACGGTGCGGCCCTGACGCGCCTGGAGAACGAGGTGGAACGCCTCGCCGACGCCATCGCGACCCGCTACTTTCCCAACGGACCGCACGCCCTGCGCCCGGAAAAGCTCGTGGGACTCGCGTGATCTACACGCTGCGCCACCTCACCACCTACCGCTACACGCGGCCCGTGCGCTTCGCGCGCTGCGCCCTGCGCCTGCGGCCGCGCGACGGCGAGGGCCAGACCGTGCTGGAGAGCGCGCTGACCATCAGCCCGGACCCGAGCCTGCGGGTGGTCCGGCGCGACTATTTCGGCCTCGACGTGGTCTCGGTCACGATCGACGCGCCGCATACCGAGCTGCGAGTGGAGGCCCTGTCGCGGGTCCGCGTGGAGCGCGATCCGTTGCCTGCGCCCGAATCCGGCCCGGCCTGGGAGACGGTGCGTGACCGGGCGGTGACGGGGCAGGGGCTCGACCCCGACCGGCCGGTGCATTTCCAATTCCCCAGCGTGCGCGTGCCCCTGGTGCCGGCGGTGACGGACTACGCCCGGGCGAGCTTCCCCCCCGGCCGCAGCGCCTATGGCGGGGCCGTCGACCTGATGCGTCGCATCCGGGCCGATTTCACCTTCGATTCCAAAGCCACCACCGTCCACACGCCGCTGGCCGAGGCCTTCGCCCTGCGGGCCGGCGTCTGCCAGGACTTCACCCACATCATGATCGCAGGCCTGCGGGGCCTCGGCCTGCCGGCGGCCTACGTGAGCGGCTACCTGCGCACGATCCCGCCGGCGGGGCGGCCGCGCCTGCGCGGCGCCGATGCAAGCCACGCCTGGGTCTCGGTCTGGTGCGGGGAGGGCTGGATCGGCCTCGATCCCACCAACGGCATCGGCATGTGCGACGACCACATCGTCGTGGCGCGGGGGCGCGACTACACCGACGTCTCGCCCATCGACGGCATCGTCTCGGCCTCAGGCCCGCAGAAGCTCAAGGTCGAGGTCGACGTGGTGCCGGACGGCGAGCCCATGCCCGAGCACGCGGATCTGGCCGCATCGGCCTGATCCGGCTTCGCGCCTCAGCCCATCCGCTCGGTGAAGAGCCGGAACGCCTCGAGGGTCTCGGCGCTGACGTGGTGCTCGATGCCCTCGGCGTCGCGGCGCGCGATCTCGGGCCTGACGCCGAGGGCGCACAGGAACTGCTCGACGATGCGGTGGCGCTCGCGGCTCTGCACGGCCAGGGCCTGGCCCGCCTCGGTGAGGAACACGCCCCGGTAGGGCCGCTGCTGCACGAGGCCATCCTCGGCCAGGCGCTTGAGCATCTTGGCGACGGTGGGCTGGGCGACCCCGAGCCGGGCCGCGATATCGACCTGTCGGGCCTCGCCGCCGTCGCCGATGAGGTCGGCGATCAACTCCACGTAATCTTCCACGAGTTCGAGGCGGCGCGCCTCGCGGGCCTGCCGGAAGCTTTCCACGTGGACGTCGGGGTCGACGAGGGCCGTATCGGGCGCGGAGGAGGTCGAATCCTGCATCTGGCCGGCGAACTCCCCCCGTTCGGCGTGCGCCGAACGGCGCCCGAGCCGGGTTGTAGCCAAGCGCGGCCCCGGATGGGAGCCCCCCCGGGGCCCGAAAGCCGGATCAGCCCCGGAGTTGGGTCACAAAATCCCGCGTGAAGCGGGGCAGGGCGTCGAGGTCCCGGACGCAGATGGTGAGGTCGCGCAGGGCCCAGGCATCCTCCAGGGGCACGATCGCCAGCGGCATGGTGCGGGCCGCCCGCGCCGCCGTGGTCGCGGGCACGATGCCGAGGCCGACGTCGCAGGCCACCAGCCGGCAGATCGCGTCGAAGCTGCGCAGCTGCACCCGCAGCCGCATGGGCGGTCGGCCCGTCCGCGCGGCCTTGTCGGCGAGGAAGCGGGTCAGGGCGCTGGTCCGGTCGAGGCCGACCAGCGGGTGCTCGATCACCTCCGCGAAGGCCACGCAGGTCCGCCCCGCCAGGGGGTGCCCGGTCGCCGCCACCATCACGAAGCGGTCCTGCCGGAACGGATAGGTCTCCAGCGCGCCGGTATCGACGGTGCCGGCCACGATGCCGAGATCGGCCGAGCCCTCCGCCACCAGCCCGACGATCTCGTCCGAGGTCCGCTCCTCGATGTCGACGCTGACGCCGGTCTGGCGCGCCAGGAAGGCGCTCAGGACCTCGGGCAGGAATTCGGTGAGTGCGTTGGTGTTCGAGACGAGCCGGATCTGCCCCACCGTGCCGCCCGAGAAGGCCGCCAGATCCTCCTGCATGCGGTCGATGCGCTCGAGGAGCCCGCGCGCATGGGCGAGGAGCGAGCGACCCGCCGGCGTCGGCACCACGCCCTGGCGCCCACGCGTGAGGAGGGCCGCCCCGAGGGTCTCCTCCATGGCGCGGATGCGCACGGAGGCGGCGGCCAGAGCGAGGTTCGCGCGCCCCGCGCCGTGGGTGATCGAGCCCGCCTCCACCACGTGCCGGAACAGCGAGAGGTCGACGAGGTCGAAGCGCATCATCGACGTGGGCCCTTCTGCATGGCGGTGTCTCCCCTGCGCGTCAGCACTTCCTTAACCCTGTGCGCGCATCCTGCCGGCATGGTGGTTCGTCGTCGCGTCCGTGCTGTCCTGATGCCCCTCGGCCTTTACGCCGTGTCGGGCCTCGTCGTGGGCTTCTTCGTGCATCAGGCCGAGAGCGGCAACCGTGGCCTCGAGGCGAAGCGCGCTCTCAAGATCCAGGCGCGGGCGCTGAACCAGGAACTCACGGCGGCAAAGGCCGACCGGGCGATCTGGGAGCACCGCGTCGCGCTCCTGCGCAGCGAGCAGATCGACCGCGACCTGCTGGAGGAGCGCGCCCGCGTCATGCTCGGCCGCGTGCACGCCAACGACGTCGTGATCATCGATCCGTGAGGCCACCCGCAGGGCAAAACTCTTCGCCGACGCAGGGGCTTCGCAACTGACAACTTCCCCGTTCTGTCGGGCCGGCGGCCTCGCTTTCCCCGGAGGCGTGCCCTAGAACCCCGGGTGAACAGATGGTCCCGGGGAGTTGCCGATGGATGCCGCGAAGGATGCAGGCCAAGCTGCCTCCGATACGAGCCGGGCGGGAGCCAAACGCTCCGCGGGGGCGAAGTCCGGGGGTGCGGCCGAGACCCACGCGCCGGCCCCGAACGCGCCGCAGTTCACCCGTGACGAAGACCTCCACGCTTATCACGAGATGTTGCTGATCCGGCGCTTCGAGGAGAAGGCCGGCCAGCTCTACGGCATGGGCCTGATCGGCGGATTCTGTCACCTCTACATCGGCCAGGAAGCCGTCGTGATCGGCATGCAGATGGCCTCGGTCGAGGGCGATCAGGTCATCACCGGCTACCGCGACCACGGCCACATGCTGGCCTGCGGCATGGACCCCAAGGGCGTGATGGCCGAGCTGACCGGCCGGCGCGGCGGCTACAGCCGCGGCAAGGGCGGCTCGATGCACATGTTCAGCCGCGAGAAGCAGTTCTTCGGCGGCCACGGCATCGTCGGCGCCCAGGTCTCGCTGGGCACCGGGCTCGCCTTCGCCGACGCCTACCGGAAGAACGGCAACGTCAGCCTGACCTACATGGGCGACGGTGCCGCCAACCAGGGCCAGGTCTACGAGAGCTTCAACATGGCGCAGCTCTGGAAGCTGCCCGTGGTCTACGTGATCGAGAACAACCGCTACGCCATGGGCACGTCGGTCGCCCGCGCCTCGGCCCAGACCGATTTCTCCAAGCGCGGCATCTCGTTCGGCATCCCCGGCGAGCAGGTGGACGGCATGGACGTCCGCACCGTGCGCGAGGCCGCGACCCGGGCGATCGAACACGCCCGGTCCGGCCAAGGCCCCTACATCCTCGAGATGCAGACCTACCGCTATCGCGGCCACTCGATGTCCGACCCGGCCAAATACCGGACCAAGGACGAGGTCTCGAAGATGCGCGAGGAGCACGACCCCATCGAGATGGTGCGCAAGCGCCTGATCGAGATGCACGGCGTGCCCGAGGCCGATCTCAAGGCCACCGACGCGAAGGTGCGCGAGACCGTGAACGAATCCGCCGAGTTCGCCACGCACGATCCCGAGCCGGATCCGGCCGAGCTGTGGACCGACATCCTGCTGGAAGCCCGCGCCTGAGCCCCATCACGCGCCGGAGGCCGGGCGCGCACGCCGCGCCAGCGGCTGCGCCCCTGCCTCCGACGGGCTGACCGCCTCATCCTCGATCGACGAGTATTTCATGGCGACCGACATCCTGATGCCCGCCCTCTCTCCGACCATGGAGGAGGGCAAGCTCTCGAAGTGGCTGAAGAAGGCGGGTGATCCGGTCAAATCCGGGGACGTGCTGGCCGAGATCGAGACCGACAAGGCGACGATGGAGGTCGAGGCCATCGACGAGGGCGTGCTCGCCAAGATCCTGGTCGAGGAGGGCACCGAGGGCGTGAAGGTCAACACGCCGATCGCCATCATCGCGGCCGAGGGCGAGGACATCTCGGCGGCCTCCGCCGGCGGCGGCACCCCGAAGCCGGAGGCGTCCGCCCAGCCCGCCCCGGCGCCCGACATGCAGGCCGAGGGCCAGGCGGAGAAGCCCGCCCCGAGCGCCAAGACCGGCGACGACGCGCCGAAGGCCCCGGCGGCGCCCGCCACCATCACCAACAAGGCGCCCGCGCCGGTGATGGAGGAGTTCCCGGAGGGCACCGAGATGGTCACCACGACCGTCCGCGAGGCCCTGCGCGACGCGATGGCCGAGGAAATGCGGCGGAGCGACGACGTCTTCGTGATGGGCGAGGAGGTCGCCGAGTACCAGGGCGCCTACAAGATCACGCAGGGGCTGCTGCAGGAATTCGGCGCGCGGCGCGTGGTCGACACACCGATCACCGAGCACGGATTTGCCGGCATCGGCGTCGGCGCGGCCTTCACGGGCCTGCGCCCCATCGTCGAGTTCATGACCTTCAACTTCGCCATGCAGGCGATCGACCACATCATCAACTCGGCGGCCAAGACTCTCTACATGTCCGGCGGCCAGCTCGGCTGCCCCATCGTGTTCCGTGGCCCCAACGGCGCGGCCGCCCGCGTCGGCGCCCAGCACAGCCACGACTATTCGGCCTGGTACTCCAACGTGCCCGGCCTCAAGGTCATCGCGCCCTACACCGCCTCCGACGCCAAGGGCCTCCTGAAGGCCGCGATCCGCGATCCGAACCCGGTCATCTTCCTCGAGAACGAAATCCTGTACGGCCAGAGCTTCCCGGTGCCGAAGCTCGACGACTTCGTGCTGCCCATCGGCAAGGCGCGCATCCACCGCACCGGCAAGGACGTGACCATCGTGTCGTTCTCAATCGGCATGACCTACGCCCTCAAGGCGGCGCAGGCGCTGGCCGAGGAGGGCATCGAGGCGGAGGTGATCGACCTGCGCACCCTGCGCCCGATGGACACCGACACCGTGGTGGAATCGGTGAAGAAGACGGGCCGCTGCGTCACCGTCGAGGAAGGCTTCCCGCAATCGGGTATCGGCGCCGAGATCTCGGCCCGGTTGATGGTCGACGCCTTCGACTACCTCGACGCCCCCGTCCTGCGCGTCACCGGCAAGGACGTGCCGATGCCCTACGCGGCCAACCTCGAGAAGCTGGCGCTGCCCAACGTCGCCGAGGTCATCGAGGCGGTGAAGGCGGTCTGCTACCGCTGAGGGCCGCACGCGTTCACCTCCAACTCTCCCCGTGCCGGGGAGAGACCGGAGACGAGATGATGACCCAGAAATTCGAAGAACTTTCCGCCCCGCCGGATGCCATCGAGAACGGTGGCATCGAGGTGCTTCGCGCCAGCGTCGTCGACGGCGCGGTGAGCATCGCCCTGCGCCGCTCCTTCGACGATCCAGCGACCTGGGGCCGTCTTCTGGCCGACCTCGCCCGCCAAGCGGCACGGGTCTACGCGCTGGAGACGGAGATGGCCGAGGACGAAGCCTTCGCGCGCATCAGCGCCGGCTTCGAAGCCGAGAGCCTCGACCCCGACTCCCCGATTCTGAACTGACCGCCGCCCCCCTAACTCGCCCGCTGACGATCAGGATTTCACCCCATGCCGATCAACGTCCTGATGCCCGCCCTGTCGCCCACGATGGAGAAGGGCAACCTCGCCAAGTGGCTCAAGAAGGAGGGGGATGCGGTGAAATCCGGCGACGTGCTCGCCGAGATCGAGACCGACAAGGCGACGATGGAGGTCGAGGCCATCGACGAGGGCGTGCTCGCCAAGATCCTGGTGGCCGAGGGCACGGCCGACGTGCCGGTGAACGACCTCATCGCGATCATCGCCGTGGACGGCGAGGACCCGGCCAGCATCCAGGCCCCGGGCGGCGCAGAAGCTCCCAAGGCCGAGGCTCCCAAGACCGAGGCTCCCAAGACCGAAGCCCCGAAGGCGGATGCCGAGAACGCAACCCCGGGCGGCGGGACGATGTCCTACGCCCGCGTCGACGCAGCGCCGGACGGCGCGAAGCCCGATGGCGGCAAGGGCGCGGAGACTGTCGGCGCCGCGTCGGCCCCCGGGGCCGAGGGTGGGCGCGTCTTCGCCTCACCGCTGGCTCGCCGGATCGCCAAGCAGGAGGGCGTCGACCTGGCGGCGGTGACGGGCTCCGGCCCCCGCGGCCGGGTGATCGAGCGCGACG
>NZ_BPQL01000101.1 GCF_022179225.1 Methylobacterium goesingense | reverse complement strand
CCTCCGGCGCGTCCGCCGCCACACCGCCGGCTCCCCGGATGCCCGCCACGGTCTGCTGGGCACGGCGGTAGGGCGAGGTCAGCACCACGTTGGGGCGCTCGGCCTCCGGCATCTCGGAGAACCAGCGCCCCAACGCCTCGGCCTGCCGGCGGCCGCGATCGCTCAAGGGAACGTCGACGTCGCGCTCCGCGATGTCGATGCGCTCGGACCCGGCCTCGAGGGCGGCGTCACGGGCGACGTTGCCGGCGCTCTCGCCATGGCGGACGATCCAGATCCGGCTCGGCCAGCGTTGCAGCATTCGTCAGGTCCCCGAGGATAATCGATCCTTGGTCCCAACGTTCGTCATGGCGTCTGTGTTCGCACCCTGTGTCCTGCATCCACGCCGCACGCCCGGGGCGAGACCGTGAAAGGGCCTGCGGGGCACGCCATCTGGGTGGGCGATGGCCCCGACGTCCGCGTCAGGGCCGCGACAGAACGGAACCCAGGTCGAAGCTCTTATCGGTGAAGGCGTAGGATGCCTGCAGGAAGGCACCGGCCCGATGGGTCTCGAACTTCGTCGGGCTGGCCTGGAGCAGCGGGAACTTCGTACGCCCGCTGCCGGTCTCCATCGACCAGTATCGACCGCCAACGCCGACGCTGATCTTCTGCGTCAGGTCGTACGACAGGAGAGCTTGAAGGAAGTACCCGCTGCCGGAACCGGATTGCGGCAACGGATTGATGCTCGCCCGCAGCCAGTGATGATCGAACCCCGAAAGGTCGACGACCGGCAGGTAGGCGGCCTCGGCGGACAGCTTCAGGCGATCGAACCGCATTTCGCCGGCGAGGCCGAGCCGCAGCGCGTGCCAATGCGCGTCCTGAGTGAACACCTTCACGCTCATCGGAACGGTCGGAGTGCAGAAACTGCCCCCCACGCGCTGCGCGCACCCGAACGCATCGATGAACTCGGAGACGTACTGGTAGCCGGCGAATGCCCCGAGCCTGTAGGTGTCACCGACCAGGATGTTGGCGCCCGCATCCGCCACCGCGTAGCCGATGTCACCGTCGGAGATCGTCGAGGTGGTGCGGGAGTAGGGGCGCGCGACGGGCGGGAAATCCTCGTCGGTCTGCCGGCCGGTCGTCACGATGCCTGAGCCGACGAACGCTTTCGCGAACAAGCCTGTCGGGTTGTGGTCGACCCGCAGGAAGCTCTCGCTCGCGTGCGCGCCGACGCTGTCATAGGTGAGGCGGGAATTCGTCTGCGCGGCATTGCCGGGTGCGCCGAGCCGATATCGGAACCGGCCGGTGCTATACATGTAGCGCGCGCCTGTCTCGAAAGCCCAGTCCGAGGCCGGAAGGGGCGTGTAGGCCACCGGCTCCAGCACGCTGCGGACATCGTCGAGGAGACCCAGGCCCGGGATACCGCTACCGAACCGGTAATTGAGGCCGACCCGGCCGAGAAAGCCCCGCGTGGCGATGGTGCCGCCATAGCGTGCGCCGCCCAGGGTCGCCCGGTCGTAGACCGTGCGCTCACCGAGGTCGTAGTAGAGCCCTTCCGCCTTGACCGAGAGATGCGGGCTGATTGCGTACTCGGCGCCACCACCGGCCGCGTAGCCGAGGCGAAACCCACCGAGCAGCCCTCGCGCCTGAAACGTATCGTTTCCAAAGGCCGTATCGACATCGATGCGGACCTGGCCATAGGCGGCGCCGCCCGTGCCGTAGAGGTAGAGGCGGTCGAACGCATACCCCACCTTCCCACGCACGGTCCCGAGCCCGTCGAGGCGCTGGCCCAGATGGTAGGTCGCGCCTTCGTTGAAGGCCGTCGGGACGATGGGGAAGAAGCCCTCGCTCTCGCCATATCCCCGCAGGCGGGTCGCTTGATAATCGGCGGCGAGGCCGAAAACCGGGCCGGCGCCCGGTGCCAACTGGATATTGTAGCCGATCTCGCTGCCCGCGGAGAGGTCGTCGGCCCGGGGCCGCGGCGAGAGTGCGGGAAACGGTGCGCAGCCCGGCCCGTTGATGACGCCGCGTGGACCGATACAGGTCTGCGTGCCGCTCTCCCCCAAGGAGCCGTAACCGAGGAAGAGGCCGGCGTAGAAGCCGGTCCAGGTGAAGGCCGGCGCGCCGATTTCAGCGACCGCCGGGGGGGGGGGCGTGCGCTGAGCGAGATCCGCTGCGGCGGCGGCGTAGCCGAGGCCGAGCATGGGAACAGCAAGAAGGACGGACCGCACGGGGGACTACTCCGGAAACTGCCGGCCGTACTGTCACGCAGGATTAGCGGCCCGTCTGTGGCCGCGCTGCCACGCACTTCCGGTACGAGTCGAAGGATTCGCGATGCGCTGGGGCATCGACGTTCAGGACAGACCCGATGACGTCATCGTGACGGATTAGAACCTCGTCGGCCGCGCGGCGAGGCTCTGTTCTGAGGGTCGATGCGCGCTGACAACGCGGGCGCGCGAATCAGGCCGGCCGCCAGCCCGCCGCCGTCCGGGCGAAATCGCCCGGCCCGAGATCACCGTAGCGCAGGAAGATCTGCAGTACCGGCTGCATCTCGCGGTGCTCGGCCGGCAACTCGATGCCGGGGCCGTAGGGCGCATCGGTGTCCACCGCCGGTACGTCGCGGGCGGCGTCCCAGCGAATCGCCAGGGCTTGGACGCGGGCGACCTGCTCGGCCGTCACGTCGAAGGTGACGTGCTCGGGCGTCTCGCCGGTGGTCTCGTCGCGAAAGACGTCGCCGACATCGTCGGAGGCCAACTTGGCCAGGGTGTTGTGGTAGGCGTAGCGCCCCGGCTTGAGCACGGCATTGGCGGTGAACACCGCGAGGGCGTCGCCGAGCGCGCGGTGCTCCTCGTCCGCGCCGTCGTCGTCGCCGGTGACGTTGAAGATGTCGCCGTCGCGGTCGGTGCTGCCGTAGGGCGCTTCCGGATGGACGATGGGTGCGCCGACACCTTCGGAATTCCAGGCCACCACCATCCGGCGGATCAGCGCGATGCGCTCCAGGGTGAGTTCGAAGGTCGGCTCGGTCATTACGGGTCTTTCTGGCAACGGTCCGGCTGCTCTACTTGATGCCGAGGGCCTGCGCATCCTGGGAGACGAACAGCACGCGGAGGTCGGAATCGGGCACGTAGTCGGTGGCCGTGAAGGCGAACGTGGTCGGTCCGGTCTTCTCGATACCCTTCCGGCATAGGCTCACCAGGGTCTTGGGATCGCCCTTGTCGATGGTGAGCGCGAAGGTGCCGATGGAGCCGGCCCAGTTGCGCGCCGTCGTGACGATGTAGGGAACCACCACGGCGTGGACCACGGCGTCCGGGCCTCCACCTTGGTCGGGCGCTTTCGCGGCGGCGCCGGCGATGATGCGGCGCAGACCGGCGACTCCCGCGTCGTCGAGGCAGTAGCGGGCGCGGAACGCCCGATCGGTGAGATCGCTGCGCCCGACCAGCAGGCTGCCCTTCACCGGCCGATAGGCATGCTCGATGACGAGATCGCGCCCGGCCGGAAAGGTCTGTTCCCAATGGAACTTGGCCTCGCTCCGCCAGCGGCCGCCGCCGGGGCCTTCCTCGTCGGTGATGAGCTCGGCCTTCAAGAGTTCGGCCTTGGCGGCCGGCGACAGCTTGGCCACGGCCGCCTCGACGGCGTTCCGCCGCATGGGGTTGAGGGGAAGCTCGTGCTTGCGCAGGAGCTCGCCAACCTCGCGGGTTCCGAGGAAGGCGCGTTCCTCGAGTTGCGGCGTGATCGCCGCGCCATCCACCGTCACGGTGAAGCCGACGAAATTGGCGCTCGATTCGTCGGGCAGGTTCTGGGCCGAGGTCACGAGTTCCTCCCCGTCGATGGGGGGCAACGGAAACGCCACCCGCACCGTGCGCGGGCCGTTCGAGCGGTTTCGGAACACGTAGCGCACGGTGATGCGCTCGAGGCCGATCCGCAGGTCCTCGCGCGCGAGGCCGATGTCGGGATCCTTCACCAGCACGAGGCCGCCGGCATCGAGTTCGGCGGCGCTGTCATTGGCCCGGGCGGGCGAGCCGAAAAGAACGCTCGCCAGGAGGGCGGCGGGCGCAAGGCGTCGTGCAGAAAGCATCGTGGAAATCCGGTGGCTGGTTCGAGGTCGAAGGCAACAGAACCCGGACTATCACTACGCCTGGGTGCAGTTCATGGAAAAGGCGAGGCCGGCGCCGCGCGGGTCGGCGGGACGCCTCATCGTTTGAGGCACCCCATCAGCCCGCCCACGCCGTTCATCCGTGCCTGGATGCGGGCGGCCTGGGCGCGCACGCCGCGCGACGGCAGGGCAGGATTGCGCAGGATCGGGTTCGGCAGGACGGCCGCGAGCAGCGCAGCCTCGCCCCGCGTCAGCGCGCGGGCCGGCTTGCCGAACCAGCGCTGCGCCGCGGCCTCCGCGCCGAACACGCCATCTCCCCACTCGGCGATGTTGAGGTAGATCTCCATCGTGCGGGGCTTGCCCCACAGGGTGTCGGCCACGACCGCCAGGGGGATCTCCAGGGCCTTGCGGATCACCGAGCGGCCCGGCCACAGGAAGACGTTCTTCACCGTCTGCATCGGGATCGTCGAAGCGCCGCGGCTCGGGCCCTCCTCGTCGTCGACCACGTCGCGCAGGGCGCCCCAGTCCACGCCGTCATGCAGGCAGTAGCGCTGGTCCTCCGAGGCGACGACCGCCTGGATCAGATAGGGCGAGATCGCGTCGAGGCCGACGACCTGCCGGTCGACGGACTTCAGCGTCAACCATCGTCCCAGCATCAGGGTTGAGGGCGGGGTCAGCGCACTATAGACGAGCGCGAGCGACAGCAAGAGGACGAGGCCGATGACAGGGAGGAGCAGGAGGCGATTGACGATCCACCGCACACCCCTGGTCCGCGTCCGGCCGGGTGCCCCACGCATCGGCAGCGGGCGCTCCGAAACCTGCCGCAGCGGTCGCTCCGCGCTGTCTCGCCCGTCCTGAATTCGAACCTCCCCCGCCCGCGACCCGAAGACGTCTGACCGAAGGCCCGACCGAACATGACCTCAACGCAAGGATCCCACGCTTCGGTCAAGGCGGATGCCCCGGTCGACGCGTTTTCCCACAGGCTTGCCACGGTCGCCGACACGGTGGAGGCCTATCTCGCCGAGCGGCTGAGCCCCGAGACACAGGCCGGCGAAATCACCCGGCCGGTGCGCCTGATGGAGGCGATGCGCCACGCCGTGCTCGGCGGCGGCAAACGCCTGCGCCCCTTCCTCGCCATCGAGACCGCCCGGATGCTCGCCGGCTCCGAGACCGGCGCCCTCGCGGCAGGCTCGGCCATCGAGTTGGTACACTGCTACTCCCTCGTCCACGACGACATGCCGGCCATGGACGACGACGACATGCGCCGTGGCAAGCCGACCGTGCACAAGGCCTACGACGAGGCCACCGCGATTCTCGTCGGCGACGCGCTCCAGACCCTGGCCTTCGAGATCCTGGCCGATGCCGCCTGGCAGCCCGACCCGGCGATCCGTGCCGACCTCGTGCTCGGCCTCGCCAAGGCCTCGGGCCTCGGCGGCATGGTGGGCGGCCAGCTTCTCGATCTCGGCGCCGAGGGCCGCTTCGGCCCCGTGTCGCTGGGCGTCGACGACACCCTGCAGATGCAGGCGATGAAGACCGGTGCGATCCTGGCGTTCTCGGTCGAGGCCGGCGCGATCGTCGGCGGCGCGACGCCGGACCAGCGCAAGGCGCTTCTGCGCTACGGCCACGCGCTGGGCCAGGCCTTCCAGATCGCCGACGACATTCTCGACCGCGAGGCCTCGTCCGAGGCCATGGGCAAGGCTACCGGCAAGGACAAGGATGCCGGCAAGGCGACCCTGGTCGACCGTCTCGGCCTCGATGGCGCCCGCGCAGAGTGCGACCGCCTCGTCGGCGTCTGCGAAGAGGCGGTGGCGGCCTGGGGCGACAAGGCCGAGACCCTGCGCCAGGCGGCGCGGTTCACGGTGGCGCGCAAGGTCTGACGGCGGATCGAACGCACCCGTCCTTCGAAGAAACTGATCGCGAGTTGATGTCATGACCTCCTACAAGCTCCTGCTCCTGCCCGGCGACGGCATCGGCCCCGAGGTGATGGCGGAAGTCGAGAAGGTGATCGGCGCCCTGGACGCGCTGGGTCTCGCTCGCTTCGAGATCGAGCGTGATCTCGTCGGCGGCAGCGCCATCGACGCCCACGGGAAGCCCCTCACCGACGAGGCTCTGGCCCGGGCCGATGCCGCCGACGCCATCTTGCTCGGCGCGGTCGGTGGCCCGAAATGGGCGGATGTCGCCTACGAGATCCGGCCGGAGGCGGGCCTGTTGCGCCTACGCAAGGATCTCGGCCTGTTCGCCAATCTGCGCCCGGCGATCTGCTACCCGGCGCTCGCCGACGGCTCGGCCCTGAAGCGCGAGCTGGTCGAGGGCCTCGACATCATGATCGTGCGCGAGCTCACCGGCGGCGTCTATTTCGGCGAGCCGAAGGAGATCACCACCCTGCCCGACGGCTCGAAGCGCGCCGTGGACACGCAAGTCTACACCACGGCCGAGATCGAGCGGATCGCCCACGTGGCGTTCGACCTCGCGCGCAAGCGCTCGGGCCGGGTCGCCTCGGCGGAGAAGCACAACGTGATGAAGTCCGGCGTGCTCTGGAAGGAGGTCGTCACCAAGGTCCACGCGGACTACAGCGACGTCACCCTGGAGCACGTGCTCGCCGACAATTGCGCCATGCAGCTGGTGCGCCGGCCCAAGCAGTACGACGTCCTCGTCACCGACAACCTGTTCGGCGACGTGCTCTCGGACGTGGCGGCGATGCTCACCGGATCGCTCGGCATGCTGCCCTCGGCTTCCCTGGGCGCCGTCGATGCCAAGGGCAGCCGCAAGGCCCTCTACGAGCCGGTCCACGGGTCCGCCCCGGACATCGCCGGCAAGGGCTACGCGAACCCGATCGCCATGATCGGCTCGCTCGCCATGTGCCTTCGCTACTCCTTCGGTCTCGGCGAGGCGGCCGATCTGCTGGATTCCGCCGTCACCCGCACTCTCGCCTCCGGCGCCCGTACCCGGGACATCGCCGCCGAGGGCACCACTCCGATCAGCACGTCCGAGATGGGCGACGCGATCATCCGCGAACTGAAGCACGCCGCCTGAGCGGCGCGCCCTCGACGCAAACGAAAACGGGCCCCGTGAGGGGCCCGTCGCATATCCAGCCCTGGGGCCGGATTTAGTAGGGGTTGCCGAAGCGCGAGACGTAAGAGGTCGGATCGATCGCGTCGACGGCCGAGAAGTCGACGTTGCGGATCGCGCTCGAGCGGGCGCCGATGAACGGGCCGTTGGTGATCGGATCGGGCAGGATGCCGCCGCCGAAGCGATCGTTA
This sequence comes from Methylobacterium goesingense, assembly GCF_022179225.1. GTDB lineage: Bacteria > Pseudomonadota > Alphaproteobacteria > Rhizobiales > Beijerinckiaceae > Methylobacterium > Methylobacterium goesingense. The sequence continues at coordinate 69,368 of NZ_BPQL01000101.1, read as the reverse complement.
CGGCCGTAGGGCGGCGAATTCAGGTAGCTCGCCGTGATGAAGTGCGGGTTCGTCGCCGGGTTGCCGACCGAACCGTTGTTCGCCTCGACCACGTTCCCGGCATCCAGCCAGCTGCGCGGACGGATGCGGATCGGCAGGGGCTGGCTGACGCGGTAGCCGGCCGGCGCATAGCGCCCCTGAGCCTCGGCGGCGGTGTTCGCGCCGACGGCTGCGAGAGTGAGAGCGCCCATCAGGGCAATCGAGACAGAGCGCATGACGCACCTTCGTTGAGACTGTGAGACTGTAGGCCGGTTTCCTTAAGAAACTCGGGGCCTCTGTATGGAATGAAGACGTGCCAGAGCGGCCGAGGTTCCCGGATTATGGCCGCGCTTCGCGAGATCGCCGCAGTTTGGCCTCATTTTTTCGTGTGCCGCGGTTTGCGAGCGATCCGGTCTCGCTGCCGATCTCACGGGTGGCGGCGCGGGCGGTCGGCGATGCGCAGCCGGGATCGCGCCGGGCCTCGAACGCCGCGAACGCGGCCTCCATCTCGGGAGAAGCTTGACCGTTCAGCGCGACCTTGTCGAGGAGGCACGTGATGGCGCGTGGTTCGGGCGCCTGCCCGAGGGGGGCGCAGAGCCAGCCGTCGAGGCGGATCGCGCCGGGGTGCAGGCTCCCGAAGCCGGTGCAGGTGCGCTTGCCATCGCCGCCGAGGGTCACCTCAAGGGTTTCCATCGGGCCGAACTTCGTCTCGATCGTGCTCCGCTCGCCCGTGCGGATCACGGCCAGGGCCTGACCATCCGCGGCACGCCGGGCCAGGGTGACGAACAGGCTCGGACCCGGTTCTGGATCGGACAGCTCGGTCAGGGTCAGGCGCAGGTAGGACGCCTCGATCGTGTCGAAGCCGCCCTGAATCACAACATCTTCCCGGCGTCCGCTCGCCGGATTGCGGCGGGCGGCCTCGGCGCGCGGGGGCTCGATCGCCTCGGGATCGTCGAGGCGGAAGCGCGGCGCCGTCTCGGCGAGAGGTCTCGCGGCACGGACAACCTGCGCGGAGGCCGGCACCATGCCGGCTTCGGCGCCGACCGCCGGCAGCGTCGCGCGTGGCCGGCCCTCCTGCACCACGAGGCTCAAGGCCGCGATCGCCATGCCGGCGCCCGCGACCCGAGCCAGGTTGCGCACCGACAGGAGTGAACGCCGATGCTTGGCCGGGGCCGTGAGGTCCGGACCGGAATCCTCTCCTTGCGAGAGTGTTCGCATCGGGGCTGCTTGCATCGGGATCGTTCGCATCGCGTTCCGGGATTCGCCGGCGACCAGGGGCCGCCCATACGAAGCGACACTGCCTGCGCCTCCACCAAGCGCGGGTTTCCGATGAGGCAACGAGCCGGGGCTTTCCGCCGACAGGGTGAATCATCGGTATCGACCCATGCGGGCGACACATGCCCGCCCCGGCTTGCAGCACGCGCAGCCCATCGCGATTTGATGCAGGGGGCACCACCGCGCGACATGACCAAGGAATCCATGATCCCCCTTTCCGTCCTCGATCTCGCTTTCGTGCCCGAGGGCGCGACGCCTGCGGATGCCCTGCGCAACAGCCTGGATCTCGCCCGCCATGCGGAAGCGCACGGCTACCGGCGGTTCTGGCTCGCCGAGCACCACAACATGATCGGGGTGGCCAGCGCGGCCACCGCCGTCGTGATCGGCCACGTCGCGGCCGGCACCCGCACGATCCGCGTCGGCGCGGGCGGCATCATGCTGCCGAACCACGCACCGCTGGTGATCGCCGAGCAGTTCGGCACCCTGGAGTCCCTGTTTCCCGGCCGGATCGACCTCGGCCTCGGACGCGCCCCGGGCACCGACCCGCGCACCACCCGGGCGCTGCGGCGCTCGGCCGACGCCGCCGACACCTTCCCGCAGGACGTGCTGGAACTCCAGGCGCTGTTCGGCGACCCGCAACCCGGGCAGGCGGTCCAGGCGGTGCCGGGCACGGGGCTGAAGGTACCCCTCTGGATCCTCGGGTCGAGCACCTATGGCGCGCAACTCGCCGCGATGCTCGGGCTCCCCTACGCCTTCGCCTCGCATTTCGCGCCCGAGCAGTTGCTGCCCGCGCTCAGGATCTACCGCGAACGCTTCCAGCCCTCGGCGCAGCTGAGCCGGCCGCACGCGATGATCGGTGTCAACGTGGTGGCGGCGGAGACCGACGCCGAGGCGCGCCGGCTGTTCACTTCGGTCCAGCAGCAATTCACCAACCTGGTGCGTGGCACCCGTGGCCTCCTGCGTCCGCCCATCGACGATATCGAGGCGTACTGGGCGCCCCACGAGAGGGCGCAGGCCTCGCGGATGCTGTCCCGCGCCCTCGTGGGTTCCCTCGAGACCGTGCGGCAGGGCCTCGCGGACCTGATCCGCGAAACCGGCGCTGACGAGATCATGGCGGCGGCGGCGATCCACGACCCCGCCGCGCGGCGGCGCTCCTACACGATCCTGGCGGAGGCGCGGGACGCCCTCGGCGCCGTCCCCGCCGCCCTGGTGGCCTGATCGGGGCCGTCGACCCTTGACAGCGGCGGGAGCGAAGCGTCTTGCTCCCGCCCTTGGCGACTCATGCTGCGATGCGGCCGTCGCCGGACGGAGCGGACCGGGATCGGGCCGCGTACCTTCGCGGCCGGCGGGCCGCCGGCCACCCCTGGTGGCGCGGCGCACGGCAGGAAGGCTTGAGAACGGCGCCGGGACCGGACGCTGCGCCTCGCCGGGTCGGCGGGCGCCGCCCGGCCCCTCGGCGCCCGCGCAGAGCGGAGTGAAGAACCATGGGTTACAAGGTCGCCGTCGTGGGTGCCACGGGCAATGTGGGCCGCGAGATGCTGGACATCCTGTCCGAGCGCGCCTTTCCGGCGGACGAGGTGGTGGCGATCGCCTCGCGCCGCTCGGCCGGTCAGGAGGTGTCTTTCGGCGACAAGATCCTGAAGGTGAAGGCCCTCGATTCCTACGACTTCTCCGACACGGACATCTGCCTGATGTCGGCCGGCGGCGAGACCTCGAAGGAGTGGTCGCCCCGCATCGGCCAGACCGGCTGCGTCGTGATCGATAACTCGTCGGCCTTCCGCTACCACCAGGACGTGCCGCTGATCGTGCCCGAGGTGAACCCGGACGCCATCCACGGCTTCTCGAAGCTCAACATCATCGCCAACCCGAACTGTTCCACAGCACAGCTCGTGGTCGCGCTGAAGCCGCTCCACGACGCGGCCACGATCAAGCGCGTGGTGGTGGCGACCTATCAATCCGTCTCCGGCGCCGGCAAGGACGCCATGGACGAACTCTTCCAGCAGACCCGCTCGGTCTTCACCGCCGGCGAGATCAAGGCCGAGAAGTTCACGAAGCGCATCGCCTTCAACGTCATCCCGCACATCGATGTGTTCATGGAGGACGGCTACACGAAGGAAGAGTGGAAGATGGTCGCCGAGACCAAGAAGATGCTCGACCCCAAGATCAAGCTCACCGCCACCGCCGTGCGCGTGCCGGTCTTCATCGGCCACGCGGAAGCCGTGAACGTCGAGTTCGAGCGCCCGATCACGGCTGAGCAGGCCACCCAGATCCTGCGCTCGGCCCCCGGCCTCATGGTGGTCGATAAGCGCGAGCCCGGCGGCTACATGACCCCGCACGAGGCCGCCGGCGAGGACGCCACCTACGTTTCCCGTATCCGCGAGGACGCCACGGTGGAGAACGGCCTGAACTTCTGGTGCGTCGCCGACAACCTGCGCAAGGGCGCGGCGCTCAACACCGTGCAGATCGCCGAGATGCTGGTGAACCGGAAGCTGTTGAAGCGACAGCAGGCGGCCGCCTGAGCCTGAGATTTTTCGAGACTGGGCCGCTGATCTTCAGAGGCCGCCAGCGTTACGACCGACGCCGTCCCACCCCTGGGGCGGCGTTCTGCGTTTGGGGACCAAGCAGTGCGTAGGTTGATTGTTCTTGAATTTTTTCCTAAATCTCGATAGGAAAAACGAGAACATATCATGAACTCGGATATTCGCGATGTCAGGCTCTCAGCGCCCGAGCGCGTCGTCTCTTGCCAACGAAGCGCATGATCTGCGCCTGCTCCTCGCGATCCTGAGGACCGAGACGAAGCTGGTCCGGCTCCGCCGCGCCCTCAGCCAAAAGTACAATGCCGATCAACCCCGGGCGCCGGCCGGCCAGAGCGACGGCGGGCGCTGGGTCTCGGACGGAGGGGGCTCCGGCGACTCCATCGGTTCCATGCCCCGAACGGGCGGCCGGTGGGCGTCGCTGGACGGCGATCCAGATGCCGGGACACCGCAAAGAACGATGCTGGACGGCGGCGGCGAGGTTCTGTCGATCCGGGTGCGCTCCGGTCGGGGCGAATGGGACGAGCAGCACGCGGTCGTCACCCCGGACGGCGACAGCCGCGTCTTCGAGAACGCGGGCGAGGTCCAGACGATTCGCGACGGGCAGACCGGCGAGGTGCTGTCCCGCTCGACCTTCGCGGGCGTTGGCGCCGCGCCCGCAGCGACGGTGCAGCCGGCTTTCCTTCCGGCCGCACCTTTCGTCGTCGCACCGGCCATCGCCGCGACGCTCGAAGCCGCTGCGATGTTGTTCACCGTTCTCGCAGGGCGCTCGGCGGGACTCGGCAAGGAACCGGGCTCGATTGCCCTGCGATATAACTTCGAATCAGACCCAGAAAGGCAGTTTCCGGTCGTATGGGTCGGCAAGGTCGATCAACAGGCTCTCGACCAATTCTGCCCGCACAATCAGGAAGTCCAGATCGTGACGGACGATGCAACGCGGCGGCTGACGGCATTGCACCCGAAGCTCGACAAGACGCGAATCGGAAGTCTTATTCATTACGAGATCGGTCAAACATTCAAGGCGCGAGGCTATCCAGAGATTAAAATCGAGTATTCTCTCGACAAAACGACGGGGCTCAATGCAAGATACGGTGCACAAGATTCGATTCGACTCGATCTCTATGAACTGGCACCGGATCAGATGGTCTGTGTCTACGATCCGAAGACGGGCAAGGAGGGTCTTCACCCGAAGCGAGCCCTCGTTCTGGCTAGAACCGCCAAGCGGCATTTTCCCACCTCAAGAGGGATCATCATGATTCAGGTCCGGCCTCGGCCATGACGACCACCCGACAGATCAAAGTCCTGACGGCACCGCTGCTTGCGCGGAACCCCGATCTCGTGGATGCCGGAAAGAACATCCTGTGGCTTACGCCGATCGATCACGTCGGGCGGCTAATCCTGATCGATCGAACCTCCCACCCGGATAGTTTTGTCGTTAGCTGGCATATCGTCCAGTTCTTCATGCCTGAAACAACATCGTGGTTCAGTCTGGGACGCTGCGGCGATCGGATTGCCCGGTCCAAGCATTTCCTTGGGGGATCGAGCTGGTGCTGGGCCGATCCGACGATCTACCAAGACTTCGTCGTTCGCGTCGAGGCGGATATCCTGCCGTTGTTCCGGTCCCTGGATACGACGCGCAAGAGTCTCGAATTCCAACGCGGCGATCCGCAGCGGAACGGTTTCTTGGATCATTACTGGCATCTGGGTGCCTGCATCGCGCTCGGCGAGATCGAAAAGGCGCAGGCGCTCTTCTCCCCGTTGCGCGGTTACCGTGTCGGGGGGCGACCGGCAGAAAATCCTGCGGAACAGCGCGTTTTCGAACGCTTGCGTGCACTGGACCAACCGCTGCACTCCGGGGACCGTGCGGCGCTCTGTGCACTCCTCGGGCAATGGGAAGCGGAAAACCTCGTCGGGAGCCCCTTGGAGCCGTACTGGCTGCGGAATGCGTTTCCGCCGGACGGCGTCGGTTAGGTCGTGGCAACCCAGTGCTAATTCGAGCCCATTGGCGATGGTGGCAACGGGCAGGCCTTTCTTTTCGCACCGACGCGAAGAATGCAGTGAAGACGAGCCAGCGGCTCTTCGAAAGCCCGGACCTTTTCCAAGTGAGGAGTTTGACTTGTATCGGAAATTTTGACTTGCATCGGGAAAGCATGCGCCGAAAAAACGCGATGGCGTGATCCGTTGTTGATGGGGCTCTCACGATTCACACCACCTCCCCTTCCAACGCCGCCACATCCCCACCGCTGATCGCCGGCAGGCAGCGCGTAATCCGCTCAGGCGTCCAATCCCACCACGCCAGGGCCAACAACCGCTCCGCCACCTCGGGCGGCACCCGCATCCGCACGATGACGGCCGGATTGCCGGCCACGATGGCGTAGGGCGGCACGTCGCGGGTGACGACGGATTTCGCCGCCACCACGGCGCCGTCGCCGATGGTGACGCCGGGCAGGATCGTCGCGTCGTGGCCGAGCCAGACATCGTGGCCGATCACCGTGTCGCCGCGATTGGGGAAGGCTGTCTCGTCGGGTAAGCGTCCGGCCCAGGCGCCGCCGAAGATCGCGAATGGGTAGGTGGAGGGCGCGTCCAGACGGTGGTTGCCGCCGTTCATGAGGAAGCGGGTGCCCGCCGCGATGGCGCAGAAGCGGCCGATGCGCAGCCGGTCGCCCAGGAAGGCGAAGTGGTAGAGGATGTTGTCGAGGAAAGCCTGCGGTCCGGCCGGGTCGTCGTAATAGGTATAGGCGCCGACCTCGACATTCGGCGGCAGGTCCAGGTTGCGGATGAAGGTGACGCGCGGGTGGTCCGGCAGCGGGTGCAGGCTGTCGGGGTCGGGGCCAAAGCGGGGATCATGGGGCATGCGGGGCTCCGGAGATCAGGTCTGCCGCCCGGGATAACAGCGCCTTGGCGGACCGAAACGGCTTGAAAATCGCGGTGAACTGGCCTAGTTACAAGAAATCAGTTCTGGTTGCAGTTGTGAGACTGCGGTTCGGGAGTGGGCCCCACCGGGTCCGCTCTTTTTTATTGCCGCAAGGACTCCCGCGCCGGATCGCCTCGGACAAGGCCGGACTTCAAGCGCAGCATGGCGGACCCTTCCAACACCGACCCGTCGCACAGCGACCTCACCGAAAAGCGCCTCATCACCGAGACGGGCGTCGCCGCACGGGTGGTGCAGGTCATCGAGGGCTCGATTCAGGGCCTCGGCTACCGCGTGGTCCGGGTGAAGGTGTCGAGCGCCAACGGCTGCACGGTGCAGATCATGGCCGAGCGGCCGGACGGCACCATGACGGTGGACGATTGCGAGGCGGTGAGCCGGGCGATCTCCCCGCTCCTCGATCTCGACGACCCCGTTGGCAAGGCCTACTACCTCGAGGTCTCCTCGCCGGGCATCGACCGCCCCCTGGTGCGGGCCGTCGATTTTGCGCGCTGGGCCGGCTACGAGGCCAAGATCGAGCTTTCGGTGCCGATGGAGGGCCGCAAGCGCTTCCGCGGCATCATCGGCGCGCCGAACCCGGACGGGCTGACGGTGCCGATCGACCTGCCCGACGTGAAGGAGGGCCTGCCGAGCCGGATCGACCTGCCCCTTCGCGATCTCGGTGACGCCTACCTGGTGCTCACGGACGAGCTTGTGCGCGAATCGCTGCGCCGGGGCGGTCCGCCCGTTCTCGATGCAGACGACGATGACGAACAGGCCGACGATTCGGAAATCGAGGCGGAGGCCGAACCGGCGCCCGCACCGCTGAAGAAAAAGGTGTCCCGGCCCTTGAAGCCGAAGGCCTCGCAGAGGCCGAAGCCCGTCAAGGTCGAGACCGAGGAGAGCCTCGCCATCAAGGCGAAGAACAAGGCCAAGCCCGTCCGCACCAAGGCGGTGCGGGTGAAGGAAGACGGCAAGCTCCACTGATCTTTTGCCCGGTCTCCCGGCGCCGCCGCGTGGCACCGGACCTGGGACGTGAACGCCCTACGACGAAGAGAAGGACGAAAACCGATGGCCGTCGTCAGCGCCAACAGGCTCGAACTCCTGCAGATCGCCGAAGCGGTCGCCCGCGAGAAGGTGATCGACCGCTCCATCGTGATCGACGCCATGGAGGAGGCCATCGCCAAGGCCGCGCGCTCCCGCTACGGCGCCGAGACCGACGTGCATGCCGAGATCGACCCGAAGACCGGGGCGCTCCGGCTGTCGCGCCACCTCGTGGTGGTCGACCAGGTCGAGAACGACGCCCGCGAGGTGACGCTCGAGCAGGCCCGGCGCTACAACCCCGGGGCGCTGGTCGGCGACGTCATCTCCGACACCCTGCCGCCCTTCGATTTCGGCCGCGTCGCCGCCCAGTCGGCCAAGCAGGTCATCGTGCAGAAGGTGCGCGACGCCGAACGCGACCGCCAGTTCGACGAGTACAAGGACCGCATCGGCGAGGTCGTGAACGGCCTCGTGAAGCGCGTCGAGTACGGCAACGTCATCGTCGATCTCGGCCGTGGCGAGGGCATCGTGCGGCGCGACGAGATGATCCCGCGCGAGACTTTCCGTCCGGGCGACCGCATCCGCTCCTACCTGTTCGACGTGCGCCGCGAGGTGCGCGGGCCGCAGATCTTCCTCTCGCGCTCGCACCCGCAATTCATGGCCAAGCTCTTCGGCCAGGAAGTGCCTGAGATCTACGACGGCATCGTCGAGGTGAAGGCCGTGGCCCGCGACCCGGGCTCGCGCGCCAAGATCGCGGTGATCTCGCGCGATGGGTCGATCGATCCGGTCGGCGCCTGCGTGGGCATGCGGGGTTCGCGCGTCCAGGCAGTGGTCGGCGAGCTTCAGGGCGAGAAGATCGACATCATCCCGTGGTCCGAGGACCAGGCGACCTTCATCGTCAACGCGCTCCAGCCGGCGGAAGTCGTGAAGGTGGTGCTCGACGAGGAAGCCGACCGCATCGAGGTGGTGGTGCCGGACGACCAGCTGTCGCTCGCCATCGGCCGTCGCGGCCAGAACGTGCGCCTCGCCTCCCAGCTCACGGGTTGGGATATCGACATCCTGACCGAGGCCGAGGAATCCGAGCGCCGGCAAAAGGAGTTCGCCGAGCGCACCGCGATCTTCATGGAGGCGCTCGACGTCGACGAGACCGTGGGCCAGTTGCTGGCGGCCGAAGGCTTCCGCAACGTCGAGGAGATCGCCTACGTCGAGCCCGGCGAACTCGCCAACATCCAGGGCCTCGACGAGGAGAGCGGCACCGAGATCCAGGCCCGCGCGCAGGACCATCTGGCCCGCGTCGAGTCGGAATTCGACGCCAAGCGCCAGGAACTCGGCGTCCAGGACGAACTGCGCGAAATCGACGGCATCACCACCCCGATGCTGGTGGCGCTCGGCGAGAACGACGTGAAAACGATCGAGGATCTGGCCGGTTGCGCGACCGACGACCTCGTGGGCTACACCGAGGGGCGTGGCCCCGAGGCCAAGCGCCACGCGGGTTACCTCGATGGCTTCGAGGTCTCCCGCGCCGAGGCCGAGGCGATGGTCATGGCCGCGCGCGTTCATGCGGGCTGGATCGAGGCACCGGCCGAAGCGGACGCCGAGGCTGAGACCAGCGAGGACGAGGCGGCCACCGCCTGAGCGATCACGAATCGTTGGACCCCGCGATCCTCCGATCGCGGGGTTGTACTTGTCCCACCTGAAAGTTTCCGCGCGGCATGACGCCCGAAACCGCAGACCCGAGCCAAAGCGTTCCGGAGCATGACGCTCTGGAGCAAGACGCGGCCGAGCCGGACCCGAGCACCCTGCTCGATCCGGGCCTGGGCCGCGGGCGCTCCAATGCGCTGCGGACATGCCTTGTCACGCGCGTCGCACAGGCGCCGGCCGGCCTGATCCGCTTCGTGCTCGGGCCCGACGGCGCGGTGGTACCCGATCTGCGGGCGCGCCTGCCGGGCCGCGGTGCCTGGCTCACGCCCACTCGCGCTACGGTGAACGAGGCGATCAAGCGCCGCGCCTTCCAGCGCGCCTTCAAGACCAAGGACGCTGCCGCCCCGAGCGACCTCGCGGATCGGGTCGCCGAAGGCTTGCGGGCGGACCTGCGCCAATCCTTGTCACTAGCCAACAAGGCCGGCTGCGTAGTAGCTGGCTTCGCCAAGGTCGAGTCGGCGATCGGCGACAAGGCCGGGGTCGCGGCGGTGATCGAGGCCTCCGATGGCAGCCCCGACGGGCGCCGGAAGATCGTCGCGGCATTGCACAGGCGGCATGGCAGTGCCATATCGTGCATTCCCGTTATCGATGACCTGTCCAACACCGAATTGGACATGGCCTTGGGCCGGGATCATGTGATACATGCGGCTCTCGTCGCAGGAGTCGGAAGTTCCGGCTGCCTTGCGCGTTGGCGTCGGCTCCGCTCCTTTGAGGGTTTGGCGACGACGGCCGAGGAAACCGGTCTTACCCGTGATGGGCAGGCCGCTTCCGATCTGCACGACGACTGAGATGACGGATTTACCCGGCGCACAGCAGTCTGCCGGTTCACGGGACGATGGAAACCCTCAGGGTTTGGACTGAATGAGCGATACGAACAATCCGGGCGACAAGACGCAGGCGAGACCCCCTTCGAAGCCGCTGTCCTTGAAGCGTCCGATCGAGCAGGGAACGGTGCGTCAGAGCTTCTCCCATGGCCGCTCTAAGCAGGTCGTGGTCGAGACGGTGAAGCGCCGTGTCATCGGCGCGGCACCGGCTGCGCCTGCGCGTGAGACGACGCCCGTCGCTCCCGCCACGCGCGTCGCACCGCCCCCGCCGCCCGCCGCCCCGCGTCAGGCCCAGCGCTCCGCCAACGGCGTCGTGCTGCGTACGCTGAGCGAGCAGGAAAGCAACGCTCGCGCAGCGGCTCTGGCCGACGCCAAGCGTCGCGAGGCCGAGGCGCAGAAGCGTGCGGAGGCTGAAGCTGCCGCAGAACGTGAGCGCCTCGCCGCCGAGCAGCGCGAGCGTGAGGCCGCCGAAGCGCGCAAGCGCGAGGAGGAAGCCCGCCGCCGTAAGGAGGAGGAGGACCGCCTCGCTGCCGAGGCTGCGCGCCGTGCCGCCGAGGCGACCGCTCAGGAAGCCGCCCGTGCCGCAAGTGCGCCGGCTGCAGCGCCAACCGTGTCGAAGACCGCCCCGATGCCGGCGGCCCCGACGATCGTGCGTTCAGCGCCGCCCGCCCCCGCTGCCGCCGCTCCGGCTTCCGAACCCACGGCACCGGTCGCCCGGCCCGCCGCGGCTGCCCGTCCGGCGGCCCCGGCGCGTCCGGCAACCCCGGCTGCGCGTCCGCCGCTGACGGCCCGGCCGACGCCGGCCGAGCCGCGCAAGACGATCACGGCCGACGTGCGCAAGCCGCGCGACCTCAACTTCATGGCCCGCCCTGCCCCGGCGCCGGAGCCCGAGCCCACCGCACCGACGGCGGCCACCGCCGCGCGTCCGGCCGGTGGCGCGGCGCCGGCCCGTACGGCTGGACGGCCGCAGGCAGCCGAGGAGGAGAGCGAGCAGAAGCGGGTGATCCGTCGCCCCGGCATGCCGCTCAAGATCATCACGCCGCCCAAGACCCCAAAGCAGCCGGGCGGCGACCGCAATCGTGGCCGCCTCACGATCGCCACCGCCACTTCGGGCGAGGACGAGCGCACGCGCTCCGTCGCCTCCTTCCGTCGCCGGCAGCAGCGCATGAGCGGCAACCGGCAGGTGGAGCAGAAAGAGAAGCTCTCCCGCGAGGTGACGATCCCCGAGACGATCACGATTCAGGAACTCGCCAACCGCATGTCGGAGCGGGCCGTAGACGTGATCCGTCTGCTGATGAAACAGGGCCAGATCCACAAGATCACCGACGTGATCGACTCGGATTCGGCGCAGCTCATCGCCGAGGAACTCGGCCACACCGTGCGCCGCGTGGCGGAGTCGGACGTGGAAGAGGGCCTGTTCAACGACGAGCCGGATCTGGAGGAGGATCTCGATCCCCGTCCCCCGGTCGTCACGATCATGGGCCACGTCGACCACGGCAAGACCTCGCTCCTCGATGCGATCCGCAAGGCGAACGTGGTCTCCGGCGAGGCCGGCGGCATCACGCAGCACATCGGCGCCTATCAGGTGGCCACGCCGTCCGGCGAGATGGTGACCTTCATCGACACCCCCGGCCACGCGGCTTTCACCTCCATGCGTGCCCGTGGCGCCAAGGTGACGGACGTCGTCGTGCTCGTTGTGGCGGCCGATGACGGCGTCATGCCCCAGACGGTCGAGGCGATCTCTCACGCCAAGGCGGCCGGCGTGCCGCTCATCGTGGCGATCAACAAGATCGACAAGCCCGACGCGAATCCGCAGCGGGTCCGTACCGAGCTGCTCCAGCACGACATCCAGGTGGAGTCGATGGGCGGCGAGACCCTCGAATTCGAGGTTTCGGCCAAGACCGGTGACGGTCTGCCGGACCTCCTCGAGGGCCTTCAGCTCCAAGCCGAGATCCTGAACCTGCGCGCCAACGAGGCGCGCGATGGTGAGGGTACGGTCATCGAGGCCAAGCTCGATCGCGGCCGCGGTCCTGTCGCAACTGTGCTGGTGCAGCGCGGCACCCTGTTCACCGGCGATATCGTGGTGGCGGGCGCCGAGTGGGGTCGCGTACGCGCCCTCATCGACGACAAGGGCGAGAGCGTCCCCTATGCAGGTCCTTCGGTCCCCGTCGAGGTGCTCGGATTCAACGGCACGCCGGATGCGGGCGACCGCGTCGCGGTGGTTCCGAACGAGGCCCGTGCCCGCGAGGTCACCGAGTATCGTGCCCGCCAGAAGCGCGAGCGGCTTGCCGCCCGCACGGGTGGTGCGAACCGCTCGCTGGTCGACATGATGCGCGACCTCAAGGAAGGCGCCGGCCGCAAGGAACTCGCGCTCGTCGTCAAGGGCGACGTGCAGGGTTCGGTCGAGGCCATCAACGGTGCTCTCGAGAAGCTCGGAAACGACGAGGTCTCGGCGCGCATCCTGCTCGCGGGCGTCGGTGGCATCACCGAGTCGGACATCACCCTGGCGGAGGCCTCCAAGGCCGTCGTCATCGGCTTCAACGTGCGAGCCCACAAGGAAGCGCGCGAATCGGCCGAGCGCAACGGTGTCGAGATCCGCTACTACAACATCATCTACGACCTCGTGGATGACATTAAGTCGACCCTGTCGGGCATGCTGCCGCCGACGCTGCGCGAGGAGCGTCTCGGCGAGGCTCAGATCCTGCAGATCTTCGACGTGTCGAAGGTCGGCAAGATCGCCGGTTGCCGCATTCTCGACGGTGTGGTTCAGCGCGGTGCACATGTCCGCCTCATCCGCGACAGCGTGGTCATCCACGAGGGCAAGCTCGCCCAGCTGAAGCGCCTGAAGGACGACGCGAAGGAAGTCACCGCCGGTTACGAGTGCGGTATGTCCTTCGAGAACTTCCAGGACATGCGGGCTGGCGACACCATCGAGTGCTACCGGGTCGAAGAGATCCGCCGCACGCTCTGAGCGTTCGGCATTGAAGGTTGGTGGAACGGGGTCGCGACGCAAGTCGCGGCCCCGTTCCGCGTTTCGGCCCCCCCTTAACCGCGTCGCCGAGTTTGGCTGGGGGAAGCCGGCTCGGTGTCTCGTTCCGCCGGCCCCGCGCCCGTTATATGGGCTGGGCGACGGCCGACATGGCGGCTTGGTCGAGGCGGAACGATGCTGAATTCCTACGCCCTGCGACGGGCGCTGTCGGACAAGAAGTACAAGAAGATCTTCGTGGAGCGGCTGACCGAGCCGCTGCACCTAAACCTCATCTCGGCGGGCGTCGCGCTGTTCGGCAGCTACCGGGCCAAGGTGGCCTTCGACCTGATGGTGCGTCAGCAATACGCGTTCCCCGTGCTGTTCGCCGCCGACGAGGCGAAGAAGCTCGGTCTCAAGCGAATCCAGGTCCTGGAATTCGGTGTCGCGACTGGCGCCGGGCTTTTGAACCTGTGTGACTGCGCTGCGCGCACAGAGGCCGAGACCGGAATCGCTATTGAGGTTGTGGGATTCGACACGGGCAGCGGCATGCCCCCGGCGATCGATTACCGCGATATGCCGGAGTACTTCCAAGAGGGTGATTACCCGATGGATTTCGAGGCCCTGCGCCGCTCCCTGCCCGGCCGCTGCCGGCTCCTCATCGGCGACGTCGCCGAGACGATCCCCGCCTACCTCGCGAGCGTCACCGCCGAGGCACCGGTGGGCTTCATCTCGGTGGACGTGGATTACTACTCCTCGGCGGTGAACACCCTGAAGGTGCTGGACGGGCGCCCGGAGCAGTACCTGCCCCTCCTGCCGGTCTATCTCGACGATGTGGGCATGGACGGGGCCAACCCGTGGAATGGCGAGTTGCTGGCGGCCGCCGAGTTCAATGCGCGCCAGCCCATGCGCAAGATCGCGCCCTTCAACCTCCTGCGCTCGAAGCGGGTGTTCAAGAACGCCCAGTGGATCGACCGCATGTTCACGGCGCATATCCACGATCACCCGGCGCGGACGCCGGCAACCGCGAAACGTGCGCAACAGGCCTATATCCCGAACGAGTATTTGCGCTAAGAGGGTCGCCTTCGGCGTCCGCTTCGTTTCGACCCGCTCGGGCTTCGCCCGAGTGGCGGCGCGTCGACGTTCCGTTTCAGAAGCGCTCTTTCGAGCGTCACCAGGCGGGCCGGTGTCGAAACCGCTTCGACGACAAGACGATCAGAATTTAATGGCCCAGAAACAGACCCCGACCGGACCCTCGCAGCGCCAGCAGCGCGTCGCCGAGCTGATCCGCCACGCGATCGCCGAGGTGCTCCAGCGCGGGGACATCCAGGACGCGGTACTGAGCGCTCATGTCATCACGGTGCCGGAAGTACGGATGTCGCCGGACCTGAAGCTCGCGACGGCCTACATCATGCCGCTCGGTGGCCTCAACGAGGCGCCGGTCATCGCCGCCCTGGAGCGCAACAAGAAGGCGCTTCGCCAGGAAGTCGCCCGCCGGGTGAATCTCAAGTTCGCCCCGGACCTGCGCTTCCTGCGCGACGAGACCTTCGACGAAGCGGACCGGATCGACGCCCTACTGCGGACTGATAAGGTGCGGCGCGACCTCGAATCGCGGACGCCCGGCGACGAGCAGGATACGGACCGGGCGGCCGATGCCCCGGACCCCAACGCGGCCTGACGCGAAACCACGACACCCAAACCCTGGTTCTCCGGCCCGAGGCGGCGGACGAACCCGATTCGAAACGTCCGGATGGGACGGATGACGGCGCAGCGCGTGCCGCCCGGCCCCCGCGATCATTGACCGAGGATTCCATGATCAACGAACCGATCGTCGAGCGCACCGAAGGCGCCATTCCGCCGACCGCGACGGACCGGCCCGCGGCTGCCGAGGGCCGCCGCCCGCCGCGTGGGGGGCCGCGCCCCGACCGGCCCAAACGCCGCGACGTCAACGGCTGGGTGATCCTCGACAAGGGCGTGGGCATGACTTCGACCCACGCGGTCGCGGTGGTGAAGCGCGCTTTCAACGCCAAGAAGGCCGGGCATGCCGGCACCCTGGATCCGCTGGCCTCCGGGATTCTGCCCATCGCGCTCGGCGAGGCGACCAAGACCGTCCCCTTCGTCATGGACGGCCGCAAGGCCTACGTCTTCACCGTGACCTGGGGCATCGAGACGGACACCGACGACGCCGAGGGGCGCCCCGTGGCGACGAGCGAGGCGCGTCCGGACCGGGCGGCCGTCGAGGCCGCGCTTCCAACCTTCGTCGGCGCCATCGAGCAGGTGCCGCCGCGCTACTCCGCGATCAAGATCGCGGGCGAGCGCGCCTACGATCTCGCCCGTGACGGCGAGGAGGTCGTGCTGGTGGCGCGCCCCGTGCAGATCGACCATCTCGCCGTGGTGGAGCACACCCCCGAGCGCACCGTGATCGAGGCCGCCTGCGGCAAGGGCACCTATGTGCGGGCGCTCGCCCGCGACCTCGGCCGCCAGCTCGGCTGCTTCGGTCACGTCTCGGCCCTGCGGCGAACACGCGTCGGGCCCTTCACGGAGGCGGATGCCTGTCAGGTGGCCGCCCTGGAGGAAGCAGGGCCGGACGGCAACGGCGGCGCCCTGCATCCGGTGGAAACCGCCCTCGATGCCGTCCCGTCGGTGCCGGTCTCCCGCGACATGGCCCTGCGCCTGATGCGCGGACAGCCGGTGATCCTGCGCGGGCGCGACGCTCCCGTGGAGGGCAAGGCCTTCGCCACCTGCGGCGGCATTCTCGTGGCGGTCGGCGACGTGGAGCGGGGCGAACTCGTGCCCCACCGGGTGTTCCATCTCGGCGGCACGTCGAACCGCTCGGCCTGATCGGGCTGGATAACGCACGAGAACGCCGGCCCGTTATGACGGGCCGGCGCTGGCAAAGGTCGCTTATTCGCGGATCGGCAACCCGGCCTCGATTACTCGCGCCCAGAGCGAGGCGCCGTATGGGGCGGCGGCGTCGTTGAAGTCGTATTCCGGGTGGTGCAGTCCGGCGCTGTCACCGTTCCCGAGGAAGATGTAGGCGCCGGGGCGGTGGGCGAGCATGTAGGAGAAATCCTCGGCCGCCATCATGGGGGCCACCGCCCGGTCGACGGCCGCCTCGCCGACGAGGCTCGCGGCGACGTCGGCGATGAAACCCGTCTCGGCCGGGTGGTTCTCGGTGACGGGGTAACCGCTGTTGAAGTCGATGGTGCCCGTCGCTCCGAAAGCACGCGGCACATGGGTGACGACCTCGACGAGGCGGTCCTGGATCAAGGTCCGCATCGGCTTCGAGAGCGCTCGCATCGTGCCCCGCAAGGTCACGCATTGCGGCAGCACGTTGAAGGCTTCCCCGGCCTCCAGGGCGCAGACCGAGACCACCGCGCTCTCGAGGGGATCGACGTTGCGCGACACCACCGATTGCAGCGCGGTGATGACGTGGCTCGCCACCAGGACGCTGTCGATGGCGTGGTGCGGCTGGGCTGCGTGCCCGCCCTTGCCCGCGATGGTGATGGTGAAGCGGTCGGTGGACGCCATGATCGGGCCCGACCGGATCGCGAAGGTTCCCAAGGCCTGACCCGGGATGTTGTGCATGCCGTAGACGGTCTCGACGCCGAAGCGCTCCATCATCCCGTCCCGGACCATGGCTTCGCCACCGCCACCGCCCTCCTCCGCGGGCTGGAAGATCAGCACCGCCGTGCCGTCGAAGTCGCGGGTCTCGGCGAGGTACTTGGCGGCGCCGAGCAGCATCGCGGTGTGCCCGTCATGCCCGCAGGCGTGCATCTTGCCCGGCACGGTGGAACGGTAGGGAAGATCGCGCACCTCCTCGATCGGCAGGGCATCCATGTCGGCGCGCAGGCCGATGGCGCGGTTGGAGCCGTGGCAGCGGCCTCGGATCACCCCGACCACCCCGGTGCGGCCGATGCCGGTGGCGACCTCGTCGCAGCCGAAGTCCCGCAGCTTGTCGGCCACGAACCCGGCCGTGCGGTGGACGTCGTATTGCAGTTCGGGATGCGCGTGGAGATCGTGGCGCCAAGCGGCGATCTCGTCCGCGAAGGCGGCGATCCGGTCGAAGACGGGCATGGGAAGCGACTTTCGAGAGGCGACGGCTCTCAGGGTGGGACGCGCCGGGGTTGCGACGGCGCACGCGCAGCAAACAAGAGGCCAGAGGCGCGGTCAACGCGCCCGATGCCGACGAAGCGCTGCTTCGCAGGCTCGAAGCCCGTCCTCCGGTGTCTCGGGCCGCTCGGAGACGCAGCGTTTCGAGTCAGGAATCGGCGTGCGGACCGGCGGCGAGATCATCGAGGATCGGACAATCGGGCCGTGCGTCGCCGACGCAGTGGGCGGCGAGGTTTTCCAGCGTGCGGGCCATGCCCTCGAGAGCCTCGATGCGCCGGCGCAGGTCGGACACGTGGGACAGTGCAAGGGTGCGCACCTGCGCACTCGCCCGCGCGCGGTCGTGCCAGAGCGCGAGGAGCGCCCGGATGTCCTCCACGGAAAATCCGAGGTCGCGGGCACGACGCACGAAGCGCAGGGCGTGCAGATCGGCTTCCGCGTAGAGCCGGTAGCCGCTCGCCGTGCGGGCGGCCGGGGCAATGAGGCCGGTCTCCTCATAATAGCGGATCATCTTGGCCGAGACGCCTGTGGCGCGGGCGGCCTCGCCGATGGTGACAGCGCCCGCGCTCACGATGCCGCCCCTGCCACTCGGCGCAAGCGCAGGGCATTGGCGAGCACGAAGACGCTCGACAGGGCCATGGCGCCGGCCGCCAGGACGGGCGAAAGCAGTGGTCCCCCGAAAGCGTGGAGCAGGCCGGCGGCGACGGGAATCAGCGCGACGTTGTAGGCAAAGGCCCAGAACAGGTTCTGGCGGATGTTGCGCATCACCGCGTGCGAGAGTTCGATGGCGGTGACGATGCCCGCCAGCGCTCCGGACATCAGCACCACGTCGGCGCTCTCCACCGCGATGTCGGTGCCGGTGCCGATGGCGAGGCCG
The DNA here is from genome assembly GCF_022179225.1 of Methylobacterium goesingense. Taxonomy (GTDB): domain Bacteria; phylum Pseudomonadota; class Alphaproteobacteria; order Rhizobiales; family Beijerinckiaceae; genus Methylobacterium; species Methylobacterium goesingense. Next base: position 51,115 of record NZ_BPQL01000101.1, on the reverse strand, counting down.
ACATCGGCCTCCGCGAGGGCGGGTGCGTCGTTGATGCCGTCACCTACGAAAGCGACGGGACCGTGCCGCGCCCGCAGGGCATGGACCGCCTCGACCTTGCCGCCGGGCAGGATTTCGGCCGCGATCTCCGCGATGCCGAGGCGGCGTGCGACACCCTCGGCGGTCCCGCGCCCGTCCCCGGTGATCATCGCCACGACGAGGCCGCGTGCCCGCAGGGCCGCTACGGCCTCGGCCGCCCCGGTCTTGATCGGGTCGGCCACCGCTACCAGGGCTGCAAGGCGCCCGTCGATCGCGGTGTAGAGGGGGCTGCGGCCCTCGCCTTCCAGCCGTCCGGCCGCGTCGCTCAAGGCGTCCGCCGGGATACCCAACCGGTCGAGAAAGCGCCGGGTCCCGACCACGACGAGCCGTCCGTCGACCGTGCCGGTGATGCCGAAGCCCGGCTCCGCTGCGAAAGCCGCGACGGTCCCGAGCGTCAGTCCCCGCGCCTCGGCCGCCGAAACGATGCAGCGGGCGATCGGGTGCTCGGAACGCGTCTCGAGGCTGGCGGCGAGGCGAAGGGTGTCGTCGGCGTCGTGGCCGGGCGCCGGGATCAGGTCGGTGAGGGTCGGCCGCCCTTCCGTGAGCGTGCCCGTCTTGTCGAGGGCGACGACCCGGACGTCGCGCAAGCGCTGCAGGGCGGTGCCGCCGCGAAAGAGTACGCCCAACTGCGCCGCCCGGCCGGTGCCGACCATGATGGAGGTCGGCGTCGCCAGCCCCATGGCGCAGGGACAGGCGATGATGAGCACCGCGATGGCGTTGACCAGGGCAAGGCCGAGGCTCGGGCTCGGGCCGAGGGCGAGCCAACTCAGGAAGGTGAGGAAGGCGGCCCCGATCACGGCGGGCACGAACCAGCCCGTCACCCGGTCGACCAGAGCCTGAATCGGAAGCTTTGCGCCCTGCGCGGCCTCGACCATACGGACGATGCGCGCCAGCACGGTCTCGGACCCGATGGTGGTCACCCGCAGGTCGAAGCTGCCGTGGGTGTTTAGGGTCCCGCCCACCACGGCATCGTCCACCGCCTTGGCCACCGGCATCGGCTCGCCCGTGACCATGCTCTCGTCCACGTAGCTCGCGCCCGCCACCAGGATCCCGTCGGCGGCGATCCGCTCGCCGGGCCGGACCCGGACCACGTCGCCCACCGCGAGGCGCCCTTGCGGCACCTCGATTTCGACGCCGTCACGGATCACGCGGGCGGTGGCGGGGGCGAGGCCGGCGAGGCGGGCGATGGCCTCGCCCGTGCGGCCCTTGGCTCCGGCTTCCAGAGTGCGTCCAAGCAGGATCAGGGTGACGATGAGGACAGCGGCCTCGAAGTAGAGGTGCGCCGTGCCGGCAGGCAGCACCGCCGGCACCAGCACCGAGACCAGGGAATACAGATAGGCAGCACCGGCACCGAGCGCCACCAGGGCATTCATGTCCGGATGTCCGCGCAGCAGGTTCGGCAGGCCCCGGCGGAAGAAGCGGGCGCCGGGCCCGGCGAGCACCAGGGTGGCGAGGGCGGCCTGAAGAAGCCCGACGCCCATGCCCCCCAGGGCGCCATGCACCGCGTGGGCGAAGGCCGACACGAGATGGCCGCCCATGTCGAGAACGACGACCGGCGCGGAGAGAGCGGCGGCACGCATCAGATCACGGCGCAGGCGCGCGGCCTCCTCCGCCTGCCGGTCGGCACCCGCGTCGCCCGGGACCTCTGCGGCGACCAGCGGCTCGTAGCCGGCCCGACTCACGGCGGCCTCGAGGTCCGCTCGCGACACCGATCCCTCCGGGTAACGGATCTCGGCGCGACCCGTGGCGAGGTTGACCGACGCACTCGTGACACCGGGCACCTCCGAGAGGGCCCGCTCGACGCGGACGACGCAGGAGGCACACGACAGGCCCGCCACCGCAATCACCTCCACGGCCTCCGGCACGGTGTAGCCCGCGCGCGCGATGGCCTCGACGGCCGCGGCACCCGATCCGTTCAGGCGCAGGTCGGCTCGACCGGTCGCGAGGTTGACGGAGACATCCGAAGCGCCGGGCAGGCCCTGGAGGGCACGCTCCACACGCCCGACACACGACGCGCAGGAGAGACCCTGCACCGGAAGGCTGAGCCGGCGGCCGGTGCCGGGCGTTTCGGAATCGAGGGTTGAGCGCTTGTCCATATGCCCCATGTGGGGCTTCCCATCATGGGAAGGTCAAGGGCCGGCAGAACCCTCTTCCAAGCGAGGGCCACTCTTGAGCGATACGTGGGATCTCGGGGCGGCGCCTCCCGGGGTGGCGGGACCGTCGCGGGCTCAACGCCGATCGTTCTGCTTCACATGACGGCTCAGAAGGACGAACGCGACGCCCCACCAGAACACGATGGAGGAGATCAGGCTCAGGAGGAGATAGAGGCCGGGCCCTTCGAACATCGCATCCGACATGAACCAGCGCGGGACCTGCGTGAGATCCGCGATGGGTAGGAGCAGGAGGGCGAGGAGCATGCCCGGCAGGATCGCGACGAGGCCGAACAGCGCGAACGCGTGACCCGCCGCCGCCATCAGCGCGAGGAACAGGATCGCCAGCAACCCGGCGGCCGCGAACCGGATGCCGAAACTCCGGAGCGAGAGGCAGGCCGGGCGATCTCGGATCGATGCCATGAGGTCCTCCTCCGATGGAAGCATGCGACGAATGACGGGCGCCGCGGGGCGTGAGACGGACCCTCGGGAATACGGTCCTTCTCGGCTACGAATCCTACGGCGTTGCGAACGCCCGCATGGGAAACGCAAGCTCGGCGGATCGCCGATACCATCACCGCCGTCGCATGATCCCAGTCCCGACATCCACCCGTGCATTCGTGGCGGTTTGGAGAGTGCCCTGCCCCGTCGTGCCGGTCTCGGGATGAGCGCCCTCGCGATGCTGGAGGAGGATGTCGCGGGGCGGCAACGGCACGCGTGATGGTACGTCGGCACGCCTCAGTCGCCGACTTGCCACATGAGGCGGCTGGTCGCCCAAAACTTAGGGACGCTGAGACAAGCATTCGCGACATCCGAAACCCGGGCCATCCTCTGAGGCGCGTGAAGGATGGTAACGTCAGCGGCGAATTTCTTCGGACTTGCTTCCGCTGGTGCGATCCAAGGCGGTGATGCCGGCGCGTCGAAGAATTCATTCCGCCTCGTCACTGGGACGCAAGAGTTTTGATCCGATGCAATCCATCAAGCAAAGCGGTCTGTCGATCCTGCTGAGCGATGCCGCGCGGCTTGCGCGAGCCCCTGTGTTGGCGGCCACGCTGCTCGGGTGGCTCGCGGCGAGCCCCTGGGCGGCCGAGGTCGCGGTTCCGGTGAAGAATCCGGCCGTGACGCTGAACGTCCCCGACGGTTGGACCACGAAGGAGATCGATGACGGCATCCAGGTGCTGCCTCCGGACGAAACCGTCGCCGTCTACATCAATTACGGTGCACGCTCGGACCTGGAGACGACCCTCAAGTCGTACCGGGAGTGGATGAAAAAGCAGAAGATCGTCGTCAACACGCCGAAGGAAAGCACGCTCGACTTCGCCGGTACGCCGGTACGCCGGGCCGCGTCGTCCGCTACGACACCAAGACGAAGAGCGGCAGTAAGACAATCGTCGACTTCATCATCCTCAGCGCCAGCCGCGACCGCTTCGCGATCGTCACCCTATGGGGCTCGACGGAGGAGCGCGAGGAGAACGAGACGGGTCTGGCCGCCATCATGGCGAGCGTGCGCGTCGCCGCCGAGACCGGAAGCTTCTGGGCCGGCAACAGCGCGGCCAAACCCGCGACCGGCGACAAGGCCATGGCCGACGCCGGCACGCCGGCCGCGCCGAAAGCCGCAGCCCCCGCAGCCCCCGAAGCCCCCGAAGCCCCCGAAGGGCCAAACGAGACGCGGCTCGCGGCCTACCTTTTCGGCACCATCCTCCAGAAGACGATCCAGGATTGCGACATCGCCACGACCAGCCGGCAACGCGAGGCCATCGAGCGGAAAATGGTGCCCCTGCGCGCGGAGATGGCGCCTTATCAGGACCAGTTGAAGGAGGTGATGAAGGACATGCCCGCCTGTCCGCCCCCGGGCAGCGAGAGCCGGATGGCGGAACCGATGAACCTCTTCATCGACAAGTCGCCCGAGGACTTCGCCGCCGCCATGGACAAGGCGCAGCAGGCCGCCGCTGCCCCACAGGCCAAGCCTGCCCCCGCATCGCCCCCCGCCGCCGCAGCCGCTGCGGAAACCAGGCCTCTCCAACCCTACGGCGTACGCAGGGCGGTGTTCGTGACCCGGGCGGCGCGGTACTTCGGCGATGTGGACGTTCGCCCGTCGAACGTGTTCCAGGAAGGCGAGGTCCTGTTCAGCTATGTCGAGCCCGTCGGGCAGTCCGAGAAACCTCTCGCCGGCGGTCAGAGGCAGGCCGGCGTCACCGTCGACATGGAAGTCCGGACCCAGAGCGGCGAGGTGCTGGGCGGCAAGAAGGGCATGTCGGACAACGACATCACCCTCAACGCGGACCAGAGCATCGACGCCTTCTACCTGAACTCCGATGTGACGCTCAGCCACCTTCGCCCGGGCAGCTACACCCTGGTCTACGTCCTGAAGGACAAGATCAACGGCCGCACCGTCGAGGTGCCGCAGGCCTTCTCGCTCGTCTCGTCCAAGACTGAGGCGACCAAGACTGAGGCGACGTCGACTGCCCCGGAGAGTCGACCCGCACCCTGAGGCGCGCTATCGGCGGCCCCAGATGCCGGCGCGCTCCGAGCGCGCCTGCTCCTCGGCGGCCAGGAGATCGGCCGGCGCGTCCTCGGCGGCGCGCCCGCCGCCCGCCGTGAGGATCAGGGAGGCGAGGTCGTCGCCGTCGATCTGGCAGCGCAGCTGCTCGGCCTTCGCCTCCGTGCCGGCGGGGGGCGCGCAAGTGACTTCGCGGCGCCGCAGATAGCGGGCGAGCTGGCGAGCGAGGGCCCCACCCTCTCCGTCGACGCCGAAGAGGCGGATTGTTCGGCCCCGGAAGGCCAGGGTTCCTGTGTCGATCACCTCGGGCACGCCGCGCAGGCTCGCGGCGGGGGCGGGGTTGATGGGGACATCCCGGGCCGGCGCGGGTTCGGCACGGGCGGCGGAGGGACGCTTGCGGCCCTTGGCCAATTGCGCCGTCGCGCGCTGGACGAAGTCGTGGAAGATGCTCGCCGGTAGGTCGCCGCCGCCGACGCGGTTCATGGACGAATTGTCGTCGTTGCCGACCCAGATCCCGACGACCAGATCCGGCGTCATGCCGATGAACCAAGCGTCGCGGTAATCCTGCGTCGTCCCGGTCTTGCCGCCCACCGGCAGGCCTGAGACACGGGCGCCCTTGCCGGTTCCGCCATCGACCACGGCCTGGAGGGAATCGAGCATCATGGCCCGGCTCTCGGTGGGTATCGCGGTGCCGGCCTTGGCCTCGGTGCGCAGGTAGAGCGGCTGCGGCTGGGCACCCCGGATGGCATGGACGCTGTGCGTGTCCACCGGCGCGGTTCCGGCGAGAACCCCCGCGTAGGCGCGGGTCATCTCCAGCAGGGTCACTTCGGCCGAGCCGAGCGCCAGGCTCGGCACGTTGGGCAATTCCGAGGTCACGCCCATACGGTGCGCGGTGGCGATCACGGCCGGGATGCCGACCTCGTCGGCGAGCTGGGCCGCCACGGTGTTCACCGATTGCGCGAAAGCGCTGCGCAGGGGCATCGCCCCCTTGAAGCGCCCGGTGGAGTTCTGCGGCTCCCAGTCGCCGATCTGGATCGGGCGGTCGACCAGCACCGTCTCGGGATTGAAGCCGTTCTCGTAGGCCGTGAGGTAGACGAAGAGCTTGAACAACGAGCCGGGCTGCCGTTTGGCCTGGGTGGCGCGGTTGAACTGGCTGTCCTCGTAGTCGCGCCCGCCCACCATGGCGAGGATCGCGCCCTCCTTGTTGAGCACCACCATGGCGCCCTGGCTGGCCTTCTTCTTCGCGCCCTCGGCATCGAGGCGGCGGGCGACCACGCCCTCGGCCAGGCTCTGCAGGTCGAGGTTGAGGGTGGTGCGCACGGTGACGTCGCCGGGCGCGTCGGCGAGCTTCTTGGCGTCCGCCGAGACCATATCGAGGAAGTAGTTCGTCCCCGGCGGCGTCTCGGGTGGCGTGCGGAGGGTGATCGTCTGGGCGCGGGCCTTGTCGGCCTCGGCGGCCGTGATGGCGCCGGTCTCCACCATGGTCTGCAGCACCACGTCGGCGCGCTCCTTGGCGCCACCGAAGTTGCGCGTCGGCGCCAGTTGCGAGGGCGCGCGGACGAGGCCGGCCAGCATCGCGGCCTCCGGCAGGGTCAACGCCTTGGCGCCCTTGCCGAAGTAGCGCCGGGCGGCGGCGTCGATGCCGTAGGCGCCAGCCCCGAAATAGGCGGTGTTGAGGTAGCCGAGGAGGATCTCGTCCTTCGACATCGTCGCCTCGAGGCGCAGGGCCAGGAACGCCTCCTGGATTTTGCGCCTCAGGGTCTTCTCCTGGTTCAGGGAGGTGAGCCGGGCGTATTGCTGGGTGATCGTCGAGCCGCCCTCGCGCACGCCCCCGCCGATGGCGTTGCGATACACCGCGCGCAGGAGGCCGCGGGGGTCGATGCCCCAGTGTTCGCGGAAACGCCGGTCCTCGATGGCGATGATCGCCTGCCCGAGATGGGGCGGCATCTCCGCCGCCGTGAGCTTCTGGCCCTGGAAGGCGCCACGGGTCGCGAAGACCCGGCCGTCATCGGCCTCGACGGTGAGCGCGCGCTGGCCGGCCTCCGGCACCACGCCGCCGAGGGGCGGCAGGGTGACGAAGCTGTAGAGAACGAGCCCGGCGAGGAATAAGGCAGGCACGAGGACCAGCGCCAGGGCGGCGGCGATCCAGGGATGGCGGCGCAGGCGCGCCGGAACGGAGGTCGGAGGACGCTCGGGCCCGCTGGCGGTCGGGTCGGAGGCTAGAGGTGACGTCCCGGCCGTGGCTCGATTCCGAAAGCGGGCGGCCAGTCCCTGCCAGGCCGACCCGGCCGCCCGGGCTGCGCCGGCGGCGCGGCGCCCGGCTCCGCGAGCCGCCCCCGCGGCCAGAACGCCGAGGTGCCGGCCGAGGGTCCGGGCCGCAGCTGCCGCTTCGCGGGCGGCGGCGCGCGTGTCGTCGGAGCCGGGACCGGCGGATGTCCGGCCCGCAGGAACCTCTTTGGGCGGGTTAGCCCTCTCGTGGCTCGGGCGTTCCGGGTCGAGAGAGGTCATCGGGGGCCATGGTCACGGGAAACGGAGCTCGACAGCGAGCCGCCGCATAATATCTGGTCGGTTCTAGACCATCTCGCGTGGCCAAAGCTACGCCGTTCCAGGTCGTCCCAGGGGGCCCGGCCGGCCGGCCTCCGTGTGGCGCCCGCGCAGGTGGAAGGCCAGGATGATCAGCAGGAGTCCGAAGACCATCGTGTAGCTGCCGATCCACCAGGTCAGGAGGAGCGCCGACATGCCGGGATTGATGAGCAGTGCAATTCCGAACAGGATCGAAACCGTGCCTCCGAGCACCAGCCACCAGCGTCCATAATGGGCGTGCAGGCGAAAAGCCGCGGCGACCATCAGGCCTCCGGTGACGAGGGCCCAGAAGGCTACGAGGTAGACGAAGGCCCAGACGGCGGCGGCGGGCACCAGCACGGCTGCGACGCCGACCACGATGTCGAGCAGGCCTTCCAGCAGGAGAAAGCCCCAGCGCTCGTGACGCTGCGCTGCTCGCACCGAGGCGACGACGCCGACGATCCCGTCGACCAGCATGTAGGCGGCGAAGAACAGCACCAGCGACAGGACGAAAGCCCCCGGCGCCACGAAGGCGATCAGTCCGAACAGGACCGCCACCACGCCGCGCAGGGCCATCAGCCACCAGTTGCGGGCGAGCACCGTGCTCATCGCATCGAGCCGATCGATACCGCCCGGACCAGCGGCACCAGGCGGGGTCGAGGGAAAACCGGCCGACATGCGCAGCTCCTTCAGGTCGCGGACAAACCGGAACCCGTGCGTCAGGAATCCCGTCCACCAAGCTCGAAAACGCGCGCTGGATTTCCGACGTTCCGTCCACCCTTCGGCGCTGTCCGCAAATGTGAGCGGGGCCGGGAACCTTCGCCAGCGCACCTTCTTGTTGTCGCCGAGGCGGGAGTTTCGGGCGGCGCGGTTTCGATCGCGTGGCCCCTGGATGCGTGCGGACGATCTGTCGATGCTTCAGGATCAGCAGACCGTGGGGCGCCAGCCCTCACGAGGAGATGCGACGCGGCCTTCCGATCCCGACGGTCGAGCGTCCGTTGGCGGAGAGACGCCCGGGCGAAACCCCGAGACCGACGCGCCGCCCGCGGAGGGCCGGAAGCGGGACGACGGCGACGACGCCCCCGGACGATCCGCGGATGACGAGACGTCCTCTGGCGATGCGCCTCCCTCGGACGCGGAGAATTCGAGCGACGATTCGGCCAGCAAACCGAACATCCTGCGCCGTCATCCGTTCTGGGCGCTGGGCATCGCCGTGGCGGTCGTCGCCTTAGCGGCCGGGGCGTATGTCTACTGGCTGACCCGGCTGCATCCCTACGAATCCACCGACGACGCCTTCGTGGACGCCCGGCAATTTTCCATCGCCCCCAAGGTCGCCGGCTACATCGTCGACGTGCCGGTCACCGACAACCAGCATGTCGAGGCCGGTGCGGTGCTGTTCCAGATCGACCGGCGCGACTACGAGGTGGCCCTGGCACAGGCCCGCGCGCAGGTCGCCTCGGCCGAAGCTTCGATCCGGAACTTCGACGCGCAGATCGAGGGCCAGAAGGCACAGGTCGCCGCCTCTCAGGCGGAGGTGATGCAGGCCGAGGCCTCCCTGAAATTCGCCCGCGAGGACGCGGCGCGCTACCGGGACCTCGCCGAGAAGGGCGCCGGCACGATCCAGCGCTCGCAATCCTCGTCCTCGACCCTCGACCAGCAACAGGCCGCGTACGACCGCGCGCGGGCGAACCTCGTCGCGGCGCGCACCCAGGTCGGCGCGCTCGACGCGCAGAAAGCGGGGGCCGAGGCCAGCCTCGCCACCGGCAAGGCCCAGGTGGCGCAGGCGGAACTCAACCTCGGCTACACCACCGTCACGGCGGCTCAGCCGGGCCGCGTGGTGCAACTGTCGGGTGCCAAGGGACAGTTTGCCCAGGCCGGGCAGACCCTGTCGACCTTCGTACCCGACGACATCTGGGTGATCGCGAACTACAAGGAGACGCAGATCACCGACATGCGGCCGGGCCAGCATGCCGACATCGCGATCGACGCCTATCCCGAGCGCAAGATCACTGGGCACGTGGATTCCGTGTAGCCTGGCTCCGGCACGGCCTTCAGCCTGCTCCCGGCCCAGAACGCTACCGGCAATTACGTGAAGGTGGTGCAGCGCATCCCGGTGAAGATCGTCGTCGACCAGTGGCCGACCGATGTCGCCATCGGCCCGGGCATGTCGATCGTGCCCCGGGTCCATGTCCGGTGACGGGGACCGCGCTGTGAGCGCCGCGGCGGCGCAGGCGGGCGGCAAGGGAAGCGGCAAGGTCGGGGAAAAGTCGGGTGCCTCCGCCAAGGCGCCGGGCGGGCACAACCCCTGGGCCATCGCCCTCGTGGTCTCACTGGCCACATTCATGGAGGTGCTCGACACCACCATCGCCAACGTGGCCCTGCGCTACATCTCGGGCGGCCTCGCGGTGGGGCCGGACGAGGCGGCCTGGGTGGTGACCAGCTACCTCGTCGCCAACGCCATCGTGCTCACCGCCTCGAGCTTCCTCGCCAAGCGGTTCGGCCGCAAGGCGTTCTTCATGTGGAGCATCGCGCTTTTCACCGTGGCCTCGGTACTGTGCGGTTTCGCCTGGAACCTCGAGTCGCTGCTGGTCTTCCGCGTGCTCCAGGGGCTCGGCGGGGGCGGCATGGCGCCACTGGCCCAGTCGATCCTGGCCGACTCGTTTCCCCCGGTAAAGCGAGGCCAGGCCTTCGCCCTCTACGGTCTCGCCGTGGTTGTGGCGCCGGTGGTCGGGCCGACGCTCGGCGGATGGCTATCCGACAACGTCTCCTGGCACTGGTGCTTCCTCATCAACGGTCCGATCGGCCTGATCGCCCTGGGGCTGATGCACGTGCTGCTTCAAGACCCGCCAGGGGCGGTGGAGGAGCGCCGGCGCCTGCGCCGCGAGGGCGTGCGCTTCGATTTGGTGGGATTCCTGCTCGTCGCCACCTTCCTCGGCGCGCTCGAGGTCGTCCTCGACGAGGGCCAGCGCAAGGACTGGTTCGGCTCGAATTTTATTGTCGTGTTCGCGGTGATCTGCGCCGTCGCCTTCGTGGCGATGATCCCCTGGGAGCTGACCCGCAAGAACCCGGTGGTGGATCTCCGACTTCTGGGCAGCCGCCAGTTCGGCTCGTGCTTCCTCGTGATGATGGCCACCGGCGCGATCCTGATCGCCACGACGCAGTTCGTGCCGCAGCTGGTGCAGGAGTATTACGGCTACACTGCCACGCTCGCAGGGCTCGTCCTCGCGCCGGGCGGGCTCGTCACGGTGTTCATGATGCTGGTGAGCGGCCGCCTCTCGGGGAAAGTGCAGCCGAAATACCTCATCGCGCTGGGCGCCGCGATCGTCTCGGCGGCGATGTACGATCTCACGCGCCTCTATGGCGACACCAGCTTCTGGTTCTTCGCCTGGTCGCGTATCTACATCGGCATCGGCCTGCCGATGATCTTCATCTCGATCACCGCTGTCTCTTACGAGGGCATCGAAAAGGCGCAGACCGACCAAGCCTCGGCGCTGATCAACGTGGCCCGCAATGTCGGCGGCTCGATGGGCGTGAGCCTCGCCCAGAACGTGCTCGCCCACCGCCAGCAATTCCACCAGAGCCGGCTCGGAGAGAGCATCTCCAGCGCGAACCCGAACTACCAGGAGACCCTGCGGGCGGCGACGCAGTATTTCCAGGCCCATGGAGCCTCCGGCATCGAGGCGCAGAACCAGGCCATCGCGTGGATCGGCCAGCAGCTCCAGACCCAGGTGGCCTACTGGGGCTACATCGACGTGTTCTGGTCGCTCTGCCTCGTCTCAGGGGCGGCGGTGCCCCTCGCGATGATCCTCAGCAAGGTCAAGCTCGGCGGCGGCGCGCCCGCCGGGCATTGAACCGGCATCGTCCGGCCCTCCGCGATTTGGCGCATCAGACGCCGAGCCAACCGCATCCCCGTCCGGGGAATGGGACGGGTTGCGGCACGAATCGGAAGATCCGCGAGTGGGACTGGGAAAATCACTCGGCCGGAGCGAGGGCCTCGGTCACATGAACGCGCTTGGACACGACCTCCACCGAGACCGGCTCCGACGCAGTCTCGATCTCGGAGAGAGTCACCTCGGTCTTCGGCTCGGGCGGCACCAGGGCGGCCACGCCCTCGTAACGGTCGAGCCGGCGGTCGATCATGCCACCGATCTTCTCCCGCACCTCGGCGACGGTCAGGCTCCGGCGGCCCTTGCCGGCCTTTTCGGTGAAAAGGCTGCGATTGGCTTTCGCCGCGGCCTTGAAGACCTGCTTGGCGACCTGATCCGGCTTCTCGGCGGTGAGCGCGAGGAAGCGGCCGGCGCTCGCGGTGCCGAGAAAGTGCGCGAAGTAGAGCTCGGCGGTGGAGAGGTCGCGGCCGATGCGCTGCTCGATCCGACCCTTGTCGCGGTTGATGAGTTCGCCCGCCATCAAGGCGGCGACGTAGGGGTCCTGGCGCAGGCGTAGCACACGCGTGCGAGTGGCCTCGTCGGCGATCGTGATGGCGCTGCCGCGTCCCTTCACGGCCGCCGCCTCGTCGGCGAGGCCATGGCGGGCGCCGTAGCTCCGAATAAGTTCGAGCCATGTGCCCGAGAGGAACTGGAACAGCCCCTCGGCGGAGGAAGTCGCGGCCTTCACGGTGGTGGAGAAACTCGACTCCTTGTCGGCGAGCGCCATCATGTAGACCGGATCGACTCCGGTCTCGGCGGCGGCGCGCAGGATCGTGTCGACGATCTCGCGGGGCACGGCCATGTCACCGAAGCGCAGGCGCTCGGTGCCGGACGCGTCCCGGCTGGGGGCGAGATTGGCCAGATCGCTCTCGATCAGATCGAGGGTCGCGGGTTCCTGCTCGACGATGGGAACCCCGCGCCAATCGCCCGCGTTGAAGGGGTTCGATGTTTCAGCTTGCCCGCGCGCCAGACTTTGCGCGGTCGTCGCACGCTCGTCGATCCGGTCGTGCGCCGCCGCTGCGGGAGCGAGGGCGTTCTGCGGGAGGGCCGTGCCGAGGACCGCGCCCGCGAGGAGCGTTGCGAGGGTCCGGCGACCCAGGGCGGCGAGATTCCGGCGCACCTTGCGCTCGGTCCGCGGCAGCCACGCCACGGTATGGTCTGTGTCGAAGGCCTCGTTGGGCACGAGACGGCTCACGTCGTCGGCGCAGAGCGCCGGCTCCGGGAAAACCCCCATCACTGGTCCTTGTTCGTACCGCTGCCTTCATCGGGCGCGGCTTCGTTGTCGTTCAGCGAGGGGACGTCTCGCCGGTTGCTGTGACCAGAATGGGACAGCTCCGTGATTCAACGATGGCACGCTTAACGTCCGGTTAAGGCACTGTATTTACGGAATTTTAATCCTTCGTTCGGACGCCGTTCAGCCACACCGCGTCAAAAAGGCGTCCTGGCCAGGGTTGGAACGCAGCCCCGGTAGCCCAGTTAGTGAGGGCTGAGCGGAACAGCCCCCGAGTTGGGAAGGGCTTCCGTTCAATCCGAAGAAGGAAGCCGTTTTCCAATGAGCATGCAGACCGGTCGCCGCGTCGGCGTTGCGTTCGTTGGCATGGGTGGCGCTGTCGCCACCACCGCCATCGCAGGCATCGAGATGATCAAATCCGGATCGAACCGCCTCGATGGCCTGCCCCTGGCGGGCGTTCCCGTCGCCGGGATGGCCGATTACAAGGACCTCGTGTTCGGCGGATGGGATCTCAACGACGATGACCTCGCTTCGGCCGCCACCGGCCACGGCGTTCTCACCGCGCAAGACATCGAAAATGGCGCCCAGGTCCTGAAGGGCATCAAGCCCTGGCCGGCCGTTGGCAGCGCCAAGTTCTGCAAGAACATCGAGGGTGCCAACCGCATCGTCGCCAAGGACCACCGCGAGGCGGTCTCTGTGATTGCCAACGATCTTCGCCGCTTCAAGGCCGAGAGCAATCTCGACGAGGTCGTGGTGATCAACCTCGCTTCCACCGAGCGTTGGCCGAACCTTGCCGACCCGACCTTGAACTCGACGGCCGCCTTCGAGAAGGGTCTCGACAGCAGCGACGAGTCGATCAGCCCGGCGATGCTTTACGCCTACGCGGCGATCAAGAGCGGCGTGCCCTATGCCAACTTCACCCCCAGCGTCGCCGCCGACGTGCCGGCCCTGCTCGAACTCGCCAAGGAGATGAACGTCCCCGTGGCCGGCAAGGACGGCAAGACCGGCCAGACCATGATGAAGACGGTCCTGGCCCCGGCGCTCAAGGCCCGCGCCCTGCACGTGGATGGTTGGTTCTCGACCAACATCCTTGGAAACCGCGACGGTCTGGCGCTCAACGACAAGGACTCGCTCCAGTCGAAGCTGAACACCAAGGGCACGGTGCTCGACTCGATCCTCGGCTACCCGGTCGAGGACCACCTCGTGCACATCCACTATTACCGCCCGCGCGGTGACGACAAGGAAGCCTGGGACAACATCGACGTCAGCGGGTTCATGGGCCAGCGCATGCAGATCAAGGTCAACTTCCTCTGCAAGGACTCGATCCTGGCCGCGCCCCTCGTCATCGAGATCGCCCGCGTCCTCGAACTCGCCAAGCAGCGCGGCGACGGCGGTGTCCAGGAGCAGCTCTCGAGCTTCTTCAAGGCCCCGATGGTGAAGAATGGCCACGGCCCCGAGCACGATTTCGGCAAGCAGCAAACCATGCTGCTCGAGTGGCTCGGCGCGCACTGATGTCGACGCAGACGGAGGGCGCCGGTCCCGCGGCCCCGCTGGCGCTTCGCGCCCTCCTCGTCGAGGTCAACGACCTCAAGCGCGTCCATTCCGCAGGGCGGACCGGCTCCATCGCCGAGCGCCTGTTCGCGCAAGGCTGGGGCGCCCTCACGGGGGGCGCCGCGCCGGAGGCCGTCGCCCTCGACATCACCGCCAAGGCGCTGGCCGCCGCCCGCCTCTGCGATCTCGATGCGGCGTTCCTTGCCGCCGCCGGGCTCGACGAACGGGCGACGGCCGACATCTTGGTCTCCGGGTTCGACGCCGTGACCGACAGCGTCGAGCCCGGCCTGCGGGACCGCCTGCGGGCGGCCCTGCGCGCGCCGGCGAGCTTCGCGCAGGGTTCCCTGCCGGGCTTCGTCGCTGCCCTGGCGCACCAGCCGCGGGCCGGCGTGACCTGCCCCGGCAAGCCTCGAATCCTGCTGGAGCCGCCGGAGAACCACGCCGAGCACTGCCTGATGGTGGCGGTCTACGGCGTCGTGCTGAGCCCGTTCTACCGGGCCGACCCGACCCTGGTCTTCCTCGCAGCGATGGCGCACCACTTCCACAACGCCGCGATGCCGGATGCCGGCTTCACCGGCGAGATGCTGCTCGGCGACCATCTTCTGCCGATCATGGCCCGCACGACGCAGTGGGCCCTCGACGAACTCGACCCGGCCCTGCGCGAGACGGTCCAGCGGGCACGCGGCGTTCTGCCGGACGACGCCACGGCGGAGGGCCGCGCCTTCCACGCCGCAGATTGCATCGACCGGGTGCTGCAGATCGCCCAGCACCTGCGGGCCGCGAGCCTGACCATGGGTACCGTTCTCGACGAGATGGAACTCGTCCATGCCGGGCCGGTGAAGGGCTTCCACGACCGTGTGCTGAAGGACATGCAGATCCCGTGATGCCTCCTTGCGACCGCACGGGCGCCCCGTCATGATCCCCTTCGATCTTCGCTCGCCGGAGACCGGCGAGCCCCTCAAGGCCGACACCCCGCACTCGCTACGCGAGGCGCCGAGCGGCGCGCGCTGGCCGGTGATCGACGGCATTCCCTATCTACGGACCAACCGCGCCGACCTCGTCGAACAGACCTTGAAGCTGCTCGATGCCGGCGAGGCCGACCTCGCTCTCGAAGGCCTCCTGGCCGACCAGGACGACTGGTGGACGGGCCCGCCGGCAGATCCGCTGGACCTGCACGAACTCGTGCGCGAGCGGGACCGGCGCTCGTTGCGTGACGCGGTTCGCCTCCTCGGCTGGGGACGGGTCGGCGACTACTTCCTGCATCGCTGGACCGACCCGACCTTCCTCGCCGGGCTCACCCTGCTCGAAGCACATTGGAACGACCCGGTCTGCGTGTTCGAGTTCGCCTGCGGCATCGGCCATTACCTGCGCGAGTTCCAGACGCGCGGCATCAAGGTCGCGGGCGCCGACGTGGTCTTCGCCAAGCTCTGGGTCGCCCGGCACTGGGTGGTCGGCAAGCCGGCGCAGCTCGTCTGCTTCGATGCTAATTCGCCCCACTGGCCGATTCCCGGCGCGCCAATCGACCTCGTCGTCTGCAACGACGCCTTCTACTTCCTCGACCGCAAGGCCGAGGTGCTGGAATGCCTGCGCCAGAATGCCGGCGACGACGGCTGGCTTGCCGTCAGCCATATCCACAACAGCGATCGGCCGGGCTTCTCGGCGGGGCGTGCCGTCTCGGCGGCCGAGATCGATGAACTCTTCCCCGACGGTCTTGTCTACGACGACGCGGACCTGACCCGCTCGCTGGTGGAACGGCGGGCACCTGCCCCCCGCAAGCCGCAGGATCTGGCGGACTGCGAGGCCTTCTCGGTGGTGGCGGGTCCCGGCATGCGCCCGGCCCCCCGCCCGGTGATCGACGGCATCACCGTGCCGCGCCCGGGCCGGACGCTCCGCCTCAATCCGCTCTACGTCGCCGAAGGGGCGGATCGCTACACCATCCGCTGGCCGTCCGAGCGCTACGAGGCCGAATACGCGGCCCAAGCCACCTATCCGGTCACCTTCACCGGGCCGGACAGCTTCGACTGGCAGGGCGAACTCGAAGCCCCCGAGGCCGACCGAGTGCGCGATCGGACCTATGTGGACCTGCCGGAGCGCTGGTGATGGCAACCCCGGACAACAGCCCTGTCGCCTGGGGCATCGTCGGCTACGGCTGGGTCGCGCGCGACTACATGGCGCCGGGCATCCGCGCGGCCGGGCACCGGCTGGTTGCCGTCGCCGATCCGGGCGAAGCCTCGCGCGCCGCGGCCGAAGCCGAGGGTGCCCGCGCCCATGCACGGCTTCAGGACCTCGTGAACGATCCGGAGGTGGAAGCGGTCTACGTCGCCACGCCGAACCACCTCCACCGGGAGGCGATCGAGGCCTTGGCCGGCTCCGGCAAGGCCATCCTGTGCGAGAAGCCCATGGCGGCCTCCCTCGCCGACGCCGAGGCGATGGTGGCGGCTCTGCGCGGTGGCGACACCTTCTACGGCACCGCCTTCGACCAGCGCCACCACCCGGCTCACCGGGCCATGCGGGCCGCCATCCGGGAGGGCCGGCTCGGCACCGTGACGGCGATCCGCATCGTCTACGCCTGCTGGCTGCCGAAGGCCTGGACCTCGTTCGCCGGCCAGGACAACTGGCGCATCGACCCGGTCAAGGCCGGCGGTGGCGCCCTGATGGATCTCGCGCCCCACGGCCTCGACCTCGTCGACTTCCTCCTCGACGAATCGATCCATGACCTCGCCGCCCTGACCCAGGCCCGCGCCCAGGACTACTCCGTTGACGACGGCGCCCTCCTGATCGGACGCACGCCATCCGGCGTTCTCGCCAACCTGCATGTCGCCTACAATTGCCCGGACGCCCTGCCCCGCCGCCGCCTCGAAGTGACCGGCACGAAGGGGCTCCTCACCGCCATCGACACGATGGGACAGGTGGCGGGTGGCACCCTGTCGTTCACCGATGGGTCAACCGGCGCATCGGACACTCTACCCTTCGACGGGGAAGCCTCACCCTTCCTCGAACAGGTGAAGGCCTTCGGCTCGGCCCTGCGCCGGCCGGAGGAGCGCGAGGCCTACAGCGCCATCCGCGACCTCCACACCATGCGCTTGCTGGCCCGCGCCTACGCCGCGTTGCCCTGAGGAACGGAACACCGTGAACGAGCAGGACCAGGACGACCGCGCCCGCCACAGCCGGATCAAGGCGCCGCGCGCCTACAGCTACGGCGCCCCCCGCCGGATCGAGGGCTTGCCGGCCGCTCTGCCCGAGCCGGTGCGCGCCTATCTCGACATCCTGCCGGAGGGGCGCATCGTCGGCTTCCCCCTGGCGCCCCTCGACCGGACCGGCATCCCGGTCTGGTTCGTGTCGCTGTTCCTCGACGATCCGTTCTTCGTCGGCGCCATGCCGAGCGGGATCGGCTACGGCGCCACCGACGACGAGGCGATCATCGGCGCGGTGGCGGAGATCGCCGAGAACCTGATGCCGTCGCTGGCCGTGATGCCGCGCAAGAAGGAGCGCGCCAGCTACGACGACCTCGTGCGGGTCTACGGCGCCGGCGCGGTGGCCGACCCCCTCACCCTGTGCCTGCCGGCCGGCAGCCCGGTGGGGCGCGCCACCACCCTCGAATGGACGCCCACGGTCCGAGCCCGCACCGGTGAGACGGTGCTGATGCCGCTGGACATCGCCGCCACCGACTATTTCGAGTTGTCGGAAGGCTACAAGCCCTTCACCAACCTCATCACCAACGGCCTCGGCGCCGGGCCGGACGTGGCGTTCGCCCTGGGCCACGGCCTCCTCGAACTGCTGCAGCGCGACGGCAACGGCCTGCTGTTCCGCGCCCTCGACCAGGGCGTGATGCTCGACCTCTCGGAGGGCCTCGGCCCCGAGACGCGCGGTATGCTCGACCAGCTGGACGCCCTCGGGATCAGGGCCGTGCCAAAATTCGCCACGGACCAATTCGGCCTGACCAACCTCTACGTCGTCGGCTACGACCGCAATCTTGCCGACACGCCAGTGCCGATCGCTCTCTCGGCCTGCGGCGAGGCCTGCGATCCGGACCGGGAGCGGGCGCTCCGCAAGGCGCTCCTCGAGTTCCAGGCCGCCCGCGTGCGCAAGGCCTTCGGCCACGGGCCCCTCGCCTTTGCGGAGCAGGTTACGCCGCCCGGCTACGTCAAAGCGTTCATCGACAAGGCCCTGCCGAGCCTCGATCTGGAGGAAAGCCGCGCTCTGAAGGCGATGCTCGAATGGATCGTCAAGCCGCCGGAGGGCATCGCCGACACGCTTCGCGACACGGTCTATTCCGAGCGCTCGACCAAGCGCTTTTCGGACTTGCCGACGACGGAAGCGCCGGACGGGCACGCGCGAGGCCGCATCGCCCGCGAGCGGCTCGAGGACGCCGGGTTCGACGTGCTCTACGTCGATTGCTCGCCGCCGGGCGGGCGCGTCGGCGTGGTCAAGGCAATCGTGCCGGGGCTCGAGGTCGAGACCATGAGCTATCACCGCATCGGCGAGCGCAACACACAGAAGCTCATCGAACGCGACCATCCGTTGATCCGCTTCGGTGAGGCCACCGACACCCTGAAGCCCGTGCGCCTGACACCCGAGGCAATCGAACGCTTCGGCGGCCAGCCCCTGTTCGACACCGCGCTCGCCGACCAGATCGTCGGCTCGCACTACCCGCTCTACCGAGAGCCGGAATCGCACCACGCCCCGTTCCGCCTGGAGCAGCAGGGACGCGCCGCATGAGCCTGCGCTTCGCCTACAACACGAACGGCACCGCCCATCACCGCCTGGACGACGCGATCGACCTCATCGCGGAGGCCGGCTACCAGGGTGTGGCGCTGACCCTCGACATCCACCACCTCGACCCCTTCGCCGAGGCTTGGCTGCCTGAGGCGCAGCGCGTGTCGAGCCGCCTGCAGCGCCTCGGCCTCGGCTCGGTGATCGAGACCGGCGCGCGCTTCCTTCTCGACCCGAAGGCCAAGCACGAGCCGACCCTGGTGAGCGGCGACGCGACGGGGCGGGCCCGCCGCATCGGGTTTCTCAAACGCGCCATCGACATCGGCGCGATCCTGCATTCCGAAGCGGTCTCGTTCTGGGCCGGCGTGCCGAAGCCCGGCATCGATCACGACGAAGCCCGAGCCTGGCTCCGCGAGGGCCTGACGGAGGTCGTCGCCTACGCCGCCGAGCGGAACGTCGTCGCCTGCCTGGAGCCCGAGCCCGGCATGCTGATCGAGACGCTGGACGACTACGCCGCCCTCGATATTCCCGGCCTGCGGCTCGCCCTCGACACCGGCCATTGCCTCGTCACCGGCGAGCGCGATCCAGCCGTTGCGGTCGGCGAGTTCGCGGACCGCATCGGCACCGTGGCCCTGGAGGACATGGCGCGAGGCGTCCACATCCACCTGCCCTTCGGCGAAGGCGACATGGACGTGCCCGCAGTGCTCGATGCCCTCGACGCGATCGGCTTCGAGAAACTCATCTGCGTCGAACTCTCGCGCGAGAGCCACCGCGCCGACCTGATGGTCCCGGCCTCGCTGAGATACCTGCGCGACTGCCGCAACCCGAACCCGGGAGCCTCCGCGTGAGGATCTGCTTCGTCTCGCGCCGCTACTTCCCGGCAATCTCCGGCATGAGCGTCTACGCGCAGAACCTGCTGCGTGAACTGGTCCAGGCCGGCCACGACGTCACGATGATCTCGCAGTACCGGGGCGACGCTTTCGGCACCCGGGTCTATGGCGGTGGCCCGCCGCCCGCCGTGCCTGGCGTCACCGTCATCGGCCTGGAACAGGTCGGCGAGCAGGAGAGCGGCGATTTCGAGCGCGACATCGACACGATGGTGGCGACGATCCAGGCCGAGCACGCGAAGAAGCCGTTCGATATCCTGCACGCGCAGTACGGCTATCCCACCGGCTGGGCGACCCTCCTGGCCTCGCGGGCCATCGGCGTGCCGAACGTCGTCTCGATCCAGGGCGGCGACGGCCACTGGGTCGGCTCCTGCTGCGAGACGCACCGGGTCGCCATGTGCGAGGTGCTGGCCCACGCCAACGCCCTGCTGATCGGCGGCGCCTCCTTCGTCGAGGAGGTCTGCGACCGGCTCGGCTCGGACCCCGCCCGCTTCACCATCGTCCCCGGCGCCGTCGACACCACGCGCTTCACCCCCGGTCCCGGGGGCCATCCCGGCCCGGTGCGGCTGTTTTATCATGGCCGCGTCGATCGCCGGAAAGGCGTGCTCGACTTCATCGACGCCCTCGCGCTGCTGCGGGCTCGCGCGATTCCGTTCGAAGCGATCATCTCGGGGATCGGGCCAGACGTGGATTCGTCGAAGGCCCGCGCGGCGGAACTCAACATGGCCGAGGCCGAGATCCGCTTCACCGGCTACGCCGACTACGACACCGTGCCGGACCTCTACCGGGCGGCGGACGTCTTCGTATCGCCGACCTACGCGGAGGGGTTCTCCAACACGATCCTGGAGGCGATGGCGGCCAAGCTCGCGGTGGTCTCGACCCACGCGGTCGGGGTCTCCGACTGTCTTCGCGACGGCGAGAACGGCCTCCTGGTCCAGCCGGGCGACGTGCCGGCCCTGGCCGACGCCCTCGCCCGGGTGATCGCCGATGCGCCCCTCCGGCGTCGCCTCGCCGAGGACGGTCTGGCCGAATGCCGCCGGGTCTATTCCTGGGGCGCGGTGGGACGCCAGATCATGGACGTGTACGCGCACGTGGTGAACGAGCGCCCGGCGACCGATTTCGCCGCGACCCTGCCGCACGATCCGTCCTGCCGCTTTCGCGCCGAACCGCACCTGCTCTGAACCGATGCCCACCGCCCTCGCCCTGTCGCCGCATCTCGACGACGCCGCCTTCTCCTGCGGCGGCCTGCTCCACGCCCTCGGCCGGGCGGGTTGGGACGTCGAGACCGTGACGGTTTTCACCGCCTCGGTGGCGAGCCCGACTGGCTTTGCCCTCGCCTGCCAGACCGACAAGGGGCTCGGGCCGGAGGTCGACTACATGGACCTGCGCCGTGCCGAAGATAGAGCGGCGATCCGGGCCCTCGGACTGGCGCGCCCGCGCCACTGGTCCTTCCGCGAGGCGCCCCACCGTGGTTATGCCTCGGCGCCCGAGCTGTTTCGCGACGTTCGGGCCGATGACGGGATCGTGCCCGCCCTGACCGACGCTGTCCGGGCGGTTCTCGCCGAGACGGCACCCGATCTGATCCTGGCCCCCCAGGCCATCGGAGGCCATGTCGACCATGTCCAGGTGGTCCGGGCCCTCGATGCGGCCGCGCCCGCCGCGCCGATCCTGTGGTGGCGCGACTTTCCCTACACGGTGCGCGACCAGACCCCGAAGGAACCCCTGCGGGCGCGCTTCGCCGGCCTGCCGGAGGCGGAGATCCTCTGCGGACCCGAGAGCCGGGGCGCCAAGGCCGAGGCCTGCGCCGCTTACGCGACGCAACTTGGCTTTCAGTTCGGCGGCCGCGACGGCCTCGCCCGGCGCCTGGAGCAGGAGAACGGTCGCGAGCGCTTCCGTCGGCAAGGCGCTCTTCCCGCAAGCCTGGCGCGTCTCGTCGCCGATGCCGGCTGAGGCGCCGCCCGCCGAACCGAAGAGCTTGCGCGACCCGAACGCCCTGGCCGCGCGAAAGGCCCTGCTCGACAGCCCCCGCATAGCCCCGATCCGCGCCCTCGCACAGAAGATCGCCGCGGCGAACGGGGCCGAGGTGCCCGATCCCGACCCCCTCGACGGCGGCGTCGAGGCTCGGCTGCTGCTCCTGTTGGAGACGCCCGGGCCGAGCATCCGCGGCACCGGCTTAGTCTCGCGCGACAACCCGACCGGCACCGCCGCCAACCTGTTCCGCTTCCTCGCCGAGGCCGGTATCGCCCGCCGCGACACCCTGATCTGGAACACGATCCCGTGGGTGATCCACGCGCCCGGCGCCCTGAACCGGGCCCCGCGCCGTTTGGAGGTAAGACAGGCCCTGCCCTGCCTCGCGCCGCTCCTCGCATGCCTGCCACGGCTCCGCGTAATCGTGCTCTCCGGCCGGGTCGCGGGCCTCGCGCGGGAGGAACTCGCAGCGCTGCGGCCGGACCTCCCGGTGATCGCCGTCCCGCATCCGAGCCCGACCTATGTCTGCACCGCGCACAGCGTCGCGGAGCGCATCCGGGCGGGCCTCACGCAGGCCCAGACCTGCATCGCCGGTGGGCATCGAGCCTCCCTCGCTGGCAATTGCCGCCCGATGCCCCTAAATGCGGGCGACGGGCCGTGGTCCGGCACAAGCTCGGGTTGACCCATGCCGCCGTCGCGGCCGTGCGCGGGGAGCCCAGCGGAGGCGGACGCCGACACGATGAACTTTGCGGGACAGCAGAAGCAGATCGAGACGGCCGAGGCGCTCGCGCCCGAGGCGTCCCCGATCAACGCGTCGGAGGCCGAGGCGGCGCCCGCGAAATCCGGCATGCGCGGCCGCTATGCGTGGCTCGGCACCATCGCCAGTCTCGCCATCGTGGCGGGCTCGCTGTTCGTCCTGTGGAAGCTCGTCGAGACGGTCACCTGGGCGGAGATGCACGCGGCCTTCACGGGGGCCTCCGCCAAGCAGCTTGGCTTCGCCTTTCTGTTCGTCGGTGTGAGCTACCTCTTCCTCACCTGCTACGACGCCCTGGCGCTGCGTCAGCTGAAGCTGAAGGTGCCGTACCGAACGACGGCGCTCGCCTCGTTCACCAGCTACGCCGTCAGCTTCACCCTGGGTTTCCCGCTCCTGACGGCGGGGACGATCCGCTACTGGATCTACTCCAGCAAGGGTCTCGGCGCGGCCAAGATCGCTGCCCTCACGGTGATTGCCGGCTTCACCTTCTGGCTCGGCATGGGCGTCGTCCTCGGCCTCAGCCTGATCGTCGAGGCGGGGCAGCTCGCCGCCCTCACCTTCACCAGCATCGCGCTGAACCAGGGCGTGGGCTTCGGCGCGCTCCTCGCCGTCGTGGCCTATCTGCTCTGGGTGTCGCTGAAGCGTCGCCACGTGCGCGTGAAGAGCTGGCGCCTTGAACTGCCGGGCGCTTCGGTTTCCTTGAGCCAGATGGTGGTGGGCATCGGCGACGTCTGCGCAGCCGCCGCCACGCTCTACGTGCTCTTGCCGGCGGGCACCTCGATCGGTTTCACGACCTTCGTGGCGATCTACGTCCTGGCGGCCATGCTGGGCATCGCGTCGAACGCACCGGGCGGCATCGGGGTGTTCGAGGCGACGATCCTGCTCGCCCTGTCGAGTCTGCCCCGCGATCAGGTGCTCGGATCGCTGCTGCTGTTCCGGGTCTGCTACTACCTCGTACCCTTTGTCATCGCCCTGGCCATGTTGACCGTGTACGAGATCGTCAAGCGTAGCCGGGGCGCCGGGACCCGCGGCGCGCCTTAACGCCGGGGGGCCGCATGGCACGGGGGGCGCGTCGATCGTCTTGGACCGCCGCAACCGTCGTGACGATCGGACTCGGGGTGTTCGCCGCCGGACGCGGCACCCTCGACGTTCCGGCGGTCGCGGCGTCCCTCGTCGTTCTCTGTCTCGGCGGGACCATCGGCAGCCTCGGACGCTCACGGATCGTGCGGGCGCCGGAGAGCCCCGGGGCCAACCGCCACTCTGTTGCGGAAGCCCTTCTCGCCAATATCCCCGACCCCGTGATCCTGGTCGACCGCCGCGCGGTGGTGATCGAGGTCAATCCCGCCGCCCGCGCCCTGTTGCCGGCACTGAAGCTGCGCCACCCGCTGTCCTTTGCCCTGCGCGCGCCCGACGTCCTCGACGGGATCGAGGAGGTCCTGCGCACCGGCGCCTCGCTTAAAACGCTCTACGCCACGCGTGTCCCCACCGAACGCGCCTTCGAGGTGCAGATCGGGGCGCTGCCGATGCCGGACGGGGTAGTGGGCGGGCAGCCCAACGTCGTGCTGTTCCTGCGCGACCTCACCTCGGCGCGGCGCCTGGAGGCGATGCGGGTCGATTTCGTCGCCAATGCCAGCCACGAGTTGCGCACGCCGCTGGCCTCGCTCCTCGGCTTCATCGAGACGTTGCAGGGCCCAGCGCGCAACGACCCGCCGGCACGGGAGCGCTTCCTCGGCATCATGAAGGCCCAGGCGCAGCGGATGGCGCGCCTCGTGGACGACCTCCTGTCGCTGTCGCGGATCGAATTGCGCGAGCACGTCGCGCCGACGCAGCCCGTCGACCTGACCCGGATCGCCCGCCAGATGGTGGATACGCAGGGGCCACTGGCCCGCGACCGCGGCGTAGTGCTGAGCCTCGCGGCGGAAGGCGCCTTCCCGATTCTCGGCGAGCGCGACGAGTTGCTGCGTGTGGTCGAGAACCTGGTCGAGAATGCCGTGAGGTACGGTGGCAGCGGCGGCCGCGTCGAGGTCGCGCTCCGACGTCACACCGATGAGGCCAGCGGGCGCACCAACGTCGAGATCGTCGTACGCGATCATGGGCCGGGAATCGCGGCCGAGCACATCCCGCGCCTGACCGAGCGCTTCTACCGGGTCGACGTCGCCTCGAGCCGTGACCAGGGCGGGACCGGCCTCGGGCTCGCCATCGTCAAGCACATCGTCAACCGGCACCGGGGCCGGCTGCTCATCGAGAGCGTGCTCGACGATGGCACCACCGTGCGGGCAATCTTTCCCGAGTTCGCGCCAGGGGCGAACCCGGACGTCGTCACTCCATCGTCCTGAGGCGGCGCGTCAGCGGAACGGCGGCTCGTCGAAGCTGCGCAGCTTGCGCGAATGCAGGCCGTGACGTTCGGCCCGCAGGATGTCGAGGGCCGCCAGCCCGATGAGCAGGTGTTCGGCGACCGCGCGCTCGTAGAAGGCGTTGGCGGCACCCGGCAGCTTGATCTCGCCGTGCAGCGGCTTGTCGGAGACGCAGAGCAGGGTGCCGTAGGGGACCCGCAGGCGGTAACCCTGGGCCGCGATGGTGCCACTCTCCATGTCGACGCCGATGGCGCGTGAGAGGTTGATGCGCCGCCGCTCCTGGCTGAAGCGAAGCTCCCAGTTGCGATCATCGTAGGTGACGACCGTTCCAGTTCGGAGCCGACGCTTGAGGGCCTCGCTCTTCTCGCCGGTGACGTGGGCGGCCGCCGCCTGGAGAGCGAGCTGCACCTCGGCGAGCGCCGGCACCGGCACATCGGGCGGCACGAGCTCGTCGAGGATGCGGTCGCGACGCAGATAACCGTGCGCCAGGACGTAGTCGCCGATGGTCTGCGACTGGCGCAGGCCGCCGCAATGGCCGACCATCAGCCAGCAATGCGGGCGCAGGACCGCGAGGTGGTCGGTGATCGTCTTCGCGTTGGACGGGCCGACGCCGATATTGACCAGGGTGGTGCCCTGCTGGCTGCCGTCGGGACCGCGCGCCACGAGGTGGTAGGCCGGCATCTGATACTTGTGCCAGGGCGAAGCCGCGATGAGCGCCGCAGGATCGACGGAAGCGGCCTCCGCTCGGGAAACCGAAACGCCGCCGGGCAGGATCATCCGCTCGAAGCCTTCGTCGCCGCGCGCCAGGCGCTCAAGGCCGTGGCGGATGAACCCGTCGACGTAGCGATGGTAGTTCGTCAGCAGGATCCAGGGCTGCACGTCGCGCCAGTCACTGCCCGTGTAATGCACGAGGCGTCGCAGCGAGTAGTCGGTCCGGATCGCATCGAAGAGCGCCAGCGGGCGCGGCACATCGGGCAAGTCCTGCCAGAGCCCGTCGGCAATCTCGTCGCCCACCACCGAGAGCAGCGGTACGGGGAAATACGTGGCGAGGTCGCGGGGCGTGACCCCGCTGCGGCCGAGATCCGCGCCGGGCTCGATCACGTAGGGATAGGGAATCTCCTGGGCGCTGAGGCCGACCTCGAGGGTGGCGCCATAGTCCCGCACCAGGGGGCGCAGCTGTTCGAGCAGGTAGCCGCGGAACTGCGCTGGCTGGGTCACGGTGGTGGCGTAGCTGCCCGGAGCCTGGAACTTGGCCGTCGCCCGAGCGACCCGTGGGATCGGCCCTGTCGGCTGGTAGGTGACCCGCAACTCCGGATAGCGGAATTGCAGCCGCTCCGTGGAATCGGGGGGCGCCCCGCCGTCGAGGTAGCGGGCCAGGGCCGATTGCAGGGCCTCGATCGCGCCCGCATGCAGCGCGGCGAGGCGGTCCACGGCCGTCTCGGGGTCGGAGACGGATTCCATCGGTCGCAACTCGTCGCGGATCACGGTGCCTCCTGGCCAAGCCTCGGTCACCGCCTCTTACACCGCCGCACGGCCGGACGCGAACAACCGCGAATGCCCCCTCCGCCGCCGATGCAGGTTTGTGACGGTGTCCAAGAAGGTTGTAATTTCTCCCGCTTTTTAGGCGAATTCGCCCCATTAACTTGTACTATGCAACCTGGAAATGGCCTTCCCGCCCGTCCGGTCCCCGTGACCAAGCGGACGGGCGTAACGAGGGCAGCCATGGCGGGGGAACGCTGCGTTGATGTTGACACTCGTCGGCTGCTTCACGGCCGACAACGACCAATGGCTCGTCCTACCGGCAGCGCTGATCTGCGCCCTGGCGGCGGGCGCGACGATCGCCCTCCTCACCCATGCGCAGAAGACGTCCGGTGCCTGGCGCCGGGGCTGGCTCGTCATCGCGGCCTTTGCGGGCGGGACCGGTATCTGGGCCACGCATTTTCTGGCGATGCTGGCCTGCGATCAGAAATATCCCGTCGGCTACGCCACCGCGCCGACGGCGCTCTCGCTGGTCTTCGCGGTCGTGCTCAGCGGCCTCGGTCTCGCGACGGCGATCGCGCGACCGGGACGCATCGCCCCCCTCCTCGGCGGCGGCATTCTCGGCCTGGGTATCGCGGCGATGCACTACACCGGGATGGCGGCCTACCAGTTCCAGGGCCACATGGCCTGGCGCGCCGACCTCGTGGTGCTCTCCGTCGTGTTCGGCACGGTCATGGCGGGCGCCGCCCTCCGGGTGGGTCTTGCCGGCAAGCGCGCCCGAAACCGGATTCTCGGGCCCATCCTCCTGCTCGTGGCCATCTGCGGGCACCACGTCCTCGGTCTCTCGGCCCTGACCCTGCTGCCCGATCCCCGCGTGGTCGTTCCAGCCGAGGCCGTGCCGCCCATCTGGCTCGCCGTGCCGGTGGTCCTGGCGAGCCTGACGATTCTGCTGATGGCCTGCACCGCCATGGTCGTCGACATCCGCGAGCGCCAGCGGACGGTCTATCAGGAGCGCCTCCGAAGCCTCGCCAACGCTGCCGTGGAGGGTCTTGTGATCTGCCACGGCGGGCGGATCGTCAGTGCCAACGAGAGCTTCGCGCGCCTGACCGGAACCGACGCGCGAGGCCTGACCGGGATGGAGGTGTCGCACTTCCTGCCCGATTTCGCCACGGACGACGTCCTGGCCGGCGCTCCCGAGGACGGAATCGAGGGAATCCTGCGGTGTTCGGACGGAAGCGAACTGTCTGTCGAGCTGATCGCGCGCCCGGTGGCCTACGGCCGCGCCCCACACCTCGCGATCGCTGTGCGCGACCTGACGGCCCGTCGGCGCGCGGAGCGCCAGATCCGCTATCTGGCGGGCCACGACACCCTGACGGGCCTCTGCAATCGGCAGAACTTCCACGCCTGCCTGGATCGTGAAATCCGGCGGGCGACCGCATCGGGCACGCGATTAGCCCTCCTGGCCATCAACCT
Source organism: Methylobacterium goesingense (assembly GCF_022179225.1). Taxonomy (GTDB): domain Bacteria; phylum Pseudomonadota; class Alphaproteobacteria; order Rhizobiales; family Beijerinckiaceae; genus Methylobacterium; species Methylobacterium goesingense. The sequence goes on along the minus strand of NZ_BPQL01000101.1, from coordinate 23,489 downwards.
CGATGGGTTCAAGCAGGTCAACGACCTGTACGGCCACGCCAACGGGGACGCGACCCTCGCGCGGGTGGCCACTTTGATCGGCGATCAACTCGGGACGGACCAGATCGCGGCGCGGATCGGTGGCGACGAGTTCGCTGTCCTCACGCCGTGCGCCCACGGCGTCGCGGCCGGTCGCCTTGCCGAGGAGATTCGCGCCGCCCTCTACGCCGCCGACGGTCTCGCGGGGGGCGAACCCTTGCCCGAGACCTCCATCGGCATCGCGCTGTTTCCGGACGATGCGACGGATCGGAACGATCTCCTGAACGCGGCCGACACCGCGCTGCAACTTGCGAAGACCGTTGGGCGCGGCAGCTACCGGTTCTTCGAGGCGGCGATGGGCAAGGAAGTCCGCGAGCGGCGCGTGCTGGAGAAGGCGCTGCGCCGGGCCCTCGTCCAGGGCGAACTGCGCCTCGTCTACCAGCCGCAGATCGCGATCAGGACCGGGGCGGTCACCGGCTTCGAAGTGCTGATGCGCTGGCAGCATCCCGAGCGCGGCTTCGTCTCGCCGGCTCTGTTCATCCCCATCGCGGAGGAGAGCGGGCTCATTCAGGAGATCGGCGCCTGGGCCCTGACCGAGGCCTGCCGCGAGGCGGCGGGCTGGGACGTTTCCCTCAGCGTGGCGGTCAATGTCTCCGGCATCCAGATCCACGATCCCGCCTTCGCGCCGAGCGTGCGGGCGATCCTGTCGGAGACCGGCCTCGACCCGGCGCGCCTCGAACTCGAGATCACCGAGACGGCCCTGATCCGCGATCCCGACCGCGCCTCCACCAACCTGCGCGAGCTCAAGGCGTTGGGCTTGCGCATCGCCATGGACGATTTCGGAACCGGCTACTCCTCCCTGTCCAACCTGCGCCTGTTTCCCTTCGACCAGATCAAGATCGACAGCTCCTTCGTCGCGGCGGTGGATTCCAACCCCCAGGCGGCGGCCATCGTGCGTTCGGTGATCGGTCTCGGCGCCGGCCTCGGCCTTCCGGTCATCGCCGAGGGCGTGGAGACCGCCGCGGAACTCGCGTTCCTGACCGCCGAGAACTGTCACGCCGCGCAAGGCTACTTCATCGGCCGGCCCGGCCCGATCGCCGCCTTCGCCTGCCATACCCATCGCTCACCCGCGCCGGTCTATGCGGGGGTCGGATAGAGCCCACCTTGCCCCCGGCACCGGCTTGTTCGAAACGGAGCCGCGCACGCGGGTCCGGCGCGTCAGGGAGAGGAGTTCGGGATGAGCGACGCGACGGGACACCGTCCGGGCGAGGCGGCGATCGCCTTGCCCGAGACCTACGATGCCGGGCTCTACTTCATCGGCCGCATCCGCACGCCCTGGGCGACACGCGGCGAATGCCCGAAGAACGGTCTCAAGACCGACGCGGTCTGCTCACTCACCGTCGACGCACCGTTTTCCGAAGCGCTCCAGAACGTCGAGGGCGCGAGCCACCTCATCGTGCTCTACTGGATGGACGAGGCTGCCCGCGACCTCGCTCTGCAGCGCCCCCGCCATGCGGAGGGCAGCCGGGGCACGTTCTCCCTGCGCTCGCCGGTGCGCCCCAACCCCATCGCCCTGTCGGTGGTCGAGCTTCTGGAACGGGACGGATCGACCCTGCGGGTGCGCGGCCTCGATTGTCGCGACGGAACCCCGCTCCTGGACATCAAGCCTTACTTCGCGACGACGGATTCGCGTCCCGGCGCCACGGTGGACCGCGCCGGAACGGCAGCGCGCTGACGCGCCCCCCCCCCGGCGCGACCTTGGCGATCAGCCGGCGTGCGCCGGCTCCTCTGCGCCGTGGACCTGCCCGTCCGCGCCGTGGACCCTGCGGGGCGTGCCCTTCGGCGGCGCCTTGATCCGGTACCAGCCGACATAGAGGGCCGGCAGGAAGAACAGGGTCAGGAAGGTGGCCGCCAGGATGCCGCCGATCATGGCGTAGGCCATCGGCCCCCAGAACACCTCGCGGGCGATGGGGATGAGACCGAGGCTCGCGGCGGCCGCCGTGAGCAGGATCGGGCGCATGCGGTGGCAGGTGGCATCCACCACCGCGTCCCAGGGCGGCAGCCCGTCACGCTCGTACTCGTCGATCTGCGTCACCAGGATCACCGAGTTGCGCACGATGATGCCGATCAGCGCCAGCACGCCCAGGATCGCCACGAAGCCCATCGGCTTGTTGAAGGCGAGGAGCGCGATGGCGACGCCGATGATTCCGAGGGGCGCCACGCTCGCCACCAGGAAGAGCTTCTGGAAGCTCTGGAGCTGGATCATCAGGAACATCGCCATGGTCAGCAGCATCACCGGCGCCACCGCGGCGATCGGCCCCTGGCCCTTGGCGCTCTCCTCCACGGCTCCGCCCACCGCCAGGACGTAGCCGTCCGGCAGGCTCTTGCTGAACGCGGTGATCTTCTCGTCGAGCTGGCTCACCACCGTGGCGGGTTGGGTGTCGTCCGAGATGGAGGCCCGCACCGTGATGGTCGGCAGGCGGTCGCGGCGCCAGACGATGGGCTGCTCCAGTTCGTAGCCGATGGTGGCGAACGCCAGCAGGGGAACGACGCTGCCGTTGGCCAGCGGCACCTGCAGGCTCTGGAGCGTGTCGAGGGAATTGCGCTCCACGGCCTGCGCGCGGGCGACCACGTTGACGAGGTAGATCGAATCCCGGACCTGGGTGATCGCCCGGCCGCCCACGATGCCGTTGAGCAGACCCGCGATGTCCTCCGAGGTCACGCCGAGCTGGCGCGCCTTGTCCTGGATGATGTCGACCTTGAGCACCTTGCCGGGCTCGTTCCAGTCGAAGGTCGGCACGTCGAGATGCGGGTTGCCGCCGACGATGTTGCCGAGGGTGAGCGCGTACGCCCGCAGGGTCTGCAGGTCGGGGCCGCTGAGGCGGTACTGCACCGGGCGTCCGACCGGCGGTCCGAGGTCGAGGGAGTGGATCAGGAAGTCGGTGCCGACGAATTTTTCGCGCGCCAGCTTCTCGAGCTTCACCTTCATCCGCTCGCGTGCCTCGATCGACTTCGTCTCGATGACGATCTGGCCGAAGAACGCGTTGCCGAGCTGCTGGTCGAGGGGCAGGTAGAAGCGCACCGCGCCCTGGCCCACGTAGGAGGACCAGCGCACGATCTCGGGGTCGCCCACCAGGGTCGCCTCGAAGCGGTCCATCTGACTCTTGGTCTCGCTGATGCTGGCGTTCTGCGGCAGCGTCATGTCGACGAGGAGTTCGGGGCGGTCGGAGGCCGGGAAGAACTGCTGTTGGACGAAGCCCATGCCGACGATCGCCGCGCCGAGCATGCCCACGCAGACGATCACGGTGGTCCAGCGCCAGCGCATCGCACCGGTCAGCATACCGGTGAAGATCCGCATCGACCGGCTCGGGGTGCCGTGGTCCGTGTGCTTCATCTGCTTCGGCAGAAGCTTCACGCCGATGAGGGGCGCGAACAGAACGGCCACCACCCAGGAGACGATGAGGGACGCCGCGATGACGACGAAGAGCGAGTAGGTGTACTCGCCCGCCGACGAGCCGTTGAAACCGATGGGCAGGAAGCCCGCCACGGTCACCAGCGTGCCGGTGAGCATCGGGAAGGCGGTGGAGGTATAGGCGAAGGTCGCGGCCTTCTTCAGGCTGTCGCCGACCTCCAGGCGCGCCACCATCATCTCGACGGTGATCATCGCGTCGTCGACGAGGAGGCCGAGGGCGATGATCAGCGCGCCCAGCGAGATGCGCTGCAGCGTCACGCCCATGATCTGCATGACCACGAACACGATGGCGAGCACGAGCGGGATCGACAGCGACACCACCAGGCCGGCGCGCCAGCCCAGCGAGATGAAGCTCACCGCCAGCACGATCACCACGGCCTCGACGAGCGCCTTGGTGAAGCCGCCCACCGCCTCCTCGACGATCTTGGGCTGGTCCGAGACGAGGTGGATGCCGACGCCCACCGGCAGCTCACCCTCGAGCTTGGCCATCCGGGCCTTCAGGTCGTGACCGAAGGTGAGCAGGTTGCCCGAGGGCTGCATCGCGATGGCGAGGCCGATCGCCGGCTGGCCGTTGAAGCGGAACAGATCGGTGGGCGGATCGGTGAAGCCGCGGGAGATCTCGGCGACGTCGGAGAGGCGGAAGAAGCGGTCGTTCACTCGCAGGTTCACGGCGCGCAGGCTCTCCTCGTTGACGAACTGGCCGCCGACGCGGACGGAGACCCGCTCGGGCCCGGCCTGGATCACGCCGGAGGGCGCGATGGCGTTCTGCGACTGCAGGGTCTTGATCACCGAATTGGTGTCGAGGCCGAGACCGGCGAGCTTGCGGGTGGAGAAGTCGAGGTAGATCACCTCGTCCTGCGCGCCGAGCAGCTGCATCTTGCCCGCAGACGGCACCTTCTTCACCTCGGCGCGGACGCGCTCGACGTAGTCGCGCAGCTGGCGCGGGGTCACGCCGTCGGCCGTGAAGGCGTAGACGTTACCGAAGACGTCGCCGAACTCGTCGTTGAAGAACGGCCCCTGAATCCCTTGCGGAAAGGTGTTCTGGATGTCGCCGATGCGCTTGCGCACCTGGTAGAAGATCGCCGGAATGGTCTTGGGCGGCGTCGTCTCGCGCAGCTGCACGAACACCGTGGCTTGGCCCGGCGTGGTGTAGCTGCGGCTGAAATCGACGGCATCGATCTGCTGCACCTCCTTCTCGATCCGTTCGGTGACCTGATCGAGGGTGTCGCTGATGGTGGCGCCGGGCCAGCGCGCCTGCACGATCATCGTCTTGATCGCGAAGGGCGGGTCCTCCTCGCGACCCAGGCGCTCGTAGGCCAGGAAACCGGCCACCACCGAGATCAGCATCAGGAACCAGACGAAGGAACGGTGTTCCAGCGCCCATTCGGAGAGGTTGAAGTTCTTCAAGGGTTTGCTCTCGCCTCACCGGGGTGGCGGCTGATGATGGGTGGCAGCGGGACCCGACGCGTTCAGGGCGCCTGGTCGGGCAGGCGCACGGCCTGCCCGTCCTTGAGCGAATGGACGCCGGCCAGGACCACGCGGTCGCCGGCGTTCAAGCCCGCGCCGATGCTGACCTGGCTCGCGTCCCGGCGCGTGACGGTGACGGGCCGCTTGAGCACGCTCTTCCCGTCCGGCGCGACGACCCAGACGGCGTCGCGACCGTCCTCGGTCAGCACCACGGTGGCAGGCAAGTCGACATGGGGCGGCTCGGCGCGCGCCAGGGTGACCGTAAGGGTCGAGCCGAGACGGAAGGCCTCCGAGGGCTTGATCAGGGTCATGCGGATGCGCCGGGTGCGCGTGGTCTGGTCGGCGAAGGGTGCGATTTCGCGCACCCGCGCCGTCGCTGTCACGTCCGGGGCACTCTGGAGGGAGACCGTGAACTCGGCATCCGCCGGCATGGTGCCGACGAGGTCCTCGGGAATGTCGACCACGGCCTCGCGCTCCTCGGGCCGGGCCAGGGTCGCGACCGCCTGACCGGCGCTGAGTACCTGGCCGACCTCGGCGCTGCGCACTGTGACGACGCCGTCGAAATCCGCGCGCAATTCGGTGTAGCCCATCTGGTCCTGCGCCCGCTGCAAGCTCGCCTCGGCCTGCGAGACCCGAGCCTGGGCCGTGTCGCGGCTCGCCACGGCGGTGTCGAGTTGCGCCTGGCTGACGTTGCCGCCGGCGAGCAGGCGGCGGCGGCGCGATTCCGTGGCGCTCGCGTTCTCGGCCTGCGCCCTGGCATCGGCGAGTTCGGCCTCGGCCCTGGTCAGGGCGAAGCGCGTCACCACCGGATCGAGGGCGGCGATGCGCTGCCCCTTGTGGACGATGTCGCCCATGGTCACGTCGCGGGCGATCATGCGCCCGGCGATCTGGAAACCGATCTCGGACTGGTAGCGCGGCGCCACCACGCCCGCGAACGGGCCGAAGACCTGGGCCGAGACCGGCTTCACGACCCGGTAGAGAACCGGCCGCACGGGTGGCGGCGGCGCCGTCCCTTCGGCGGCCTGACAAGCACCGAGCGGAATCACCAGGGCGACGGCGAGCAGAGCCGGGCGGATCATCGCGTGGCCTCCAGGGTCTCGGCGACGGCAACCGTCTGCCCCGGCCGCAGGAGCTGAATTCCCGCGATGACGATCTCCTCGCCGGGCTCGATGCCACCCTTCAGCGCGATGGTGTTTGGCCCGTAGCGCTCGATCGTGACGGTTCGGGGCGAGACGGTGCCGCTGGCGGGATCGCGCACCCAGACCGCCGGGGCGTTCTCCCAGCGGTAGAGCGCCGACCAGGGCAGCACGATCGCCTGACGCGGCCGGAACTTACCTGTGCCGATGACGACAGCGCCAAGGCTCATGGCCTTGGGCGTCTCCTCGAGCCCGACCTTGACCCGCACGGTGCCGGAGGCGGCATCCACGCTGGGGGAAATCTCCCGCACCCGGCCGACCGCCTTGACCCGCGGATCGGCCTGGAGCGTGACCGCGACGGTCTTGCTCTCTTGGGGCGCGGCAAGCACCGCCTCGAAGATGTTGAAGACGGCGTCGCGCGGCCCGTCCTGCGCCATCACCAGCACGGACTGGCCGGTCTGGACGACCTGTCCGACCTCGAAGGTGCGGCTCAGCACGATACCGTCCACACCCGCCTTCAGGTCCGTGTAGGAAAACTGCTCCTCGGCGGTGCCCAGGGCTGCCTTGGCCGAATCCACCGAGGCCTGCGTGGTACGCAGCTGCTGCTCGGCATCGTCGTAGCTCGGGCGGGTGGTGTAGCCGCTGGCCATGAGCTGCTCCTGGCGCTTGAAGTTCAGCTTCGCCTGGGTCAGCAGCGCCTCGGCCGAGGTGAGCGCGGCCTGCGCGTTGGTGAGGTTGGCCCGCTGCTCCTTCGGGTCGAGCTTGGCCAGCACCTGATCGGCGGTGACGTGATCGCCCACTTCCACAAGGCGCTTGGCGATCTTGCCATTGGTCCGGAAGGCAACGCTCACCTGTGACTGGGCCTGGATGTCGCCGGTGAAGATCAGGTCGGAAGCGATCGTGGTGCCGTGCGCGACCACCGTGCGGACCACCGCGACCGCGGGCTTGCCCGCCGCCTTGGCATCGCCCGCGGCACGCGACGCGGACGACATCGCGACGACACAGGCCGCGAGCACCAAGGCCATGCCCCCGCACCGGCGCGGCCAAACGGTCAGCCAACTCACCATCGCGTCCTCGAAATTCGAAAGGCCCTACCCTCCGGCGTCACATATCTGCTATCCTACCGACCGTCCAGACGGTTTCTTATTTTCGGGGATCGTTGTCTCGGCGGAGCGTCTTCCCGGCTCGGCCGTTCCTGGGTATCCCATTGGGGTGATCGACTTTCTTGCCGGTTGCAGCGTTGATCTCTCCCCCCGCAAAATCGCTGACGGACCGGCCAGATTGTCGATGATGAAGGCGCGTACCCGCCGCGAAGACCGCCCCCTGGTGATTCTGGACGCCGCCGAGCGTCTCATCCGGCGTATGGGCACGCGCACCCTCACCATCGACGCGGTTGCGGCCGAGGCTTCGCTCAGCAAGGGCGGGGTGCTGCACCATTACGCCTCGAAGGACGCGCTGATCTCGGCGCTGGCCGAGCGCAAGCTGCGAGAGATCCGCGAGAGCGTGGCGGCTCACGAAGCCGAGCAGGGAGCGAACGCGGCCGCCCTCCCCCTGGCGCTGATCGCCCATGCGCGCCAGGTCTATGCCGACGAGGACGGGTTTCCCCGCGCCCTGCTGCTGGCCTCCGCCGAGAGCCCCGAGGCTTTCGCGGGCTTCAACGCCTTTCTGAAGCAGCGCCTCGCCCAGATGGAGGACGTGGCCTGCTGCCCCGGCGCCGGCGCGATGCTGACCTTCGCCACCCTCGGCCTCCTGCTGACCCGGACGCTGGGCTTCCACTGCCTGGAAGGACCGGAACTGGAGAAGCTCTTCGACGCAATGGAATGCGCCGCAAAGGGTCTGCCGAAGTCCGGGAGCCCGACGCCCTGAGCGCGTCTCAGGCGCGGTTGCGGAAGGGATGCAGGAGTTGGCCCGCGAAATCCTTCGGGAAGGTCGGGTCGTCGATCCCGAACCGCTCGGGCCGCTCGCCCTTCGGCATGTAGTAGGTCCCGAACACGAGGTCGAGAATCGGAAAGGTCGCCGAGAAGTTCTTCGAGCCGCCCTGGTCGATGCCCGTGTGATGCCAGCGATGATAGATCGGGCTGACGATGACGGTCTTCAGGAACCCGAAATCCCAGTTCAGGTCGCTGTGAATGAGGGCGGAATGCCAGACCTGGAACGGCGCTACGAAGGCGATGATCTCGATCGGCATGCCGAGCAGGATCAGCACCACGTCCGGAAGCACGATGTGGATGAGGTCGTCCATCGGGTGGAAGCGGCGCGCCGACATCCAGTGCAACTCCTCGGTCGAGTGATGCACCGCATGGTAGTGCCACAGGGTCATGGTGTGGAACGCCCGGTGGGTCACGTACATCATGATGTCGATGAGGACGATGTACACGATCACGCTCAACCAGAACGGCATGCCGGCAAGCAGGGACACCCCGAGCGACGGAGACGTATCCGTGGCGTCTTCGCCCCGGATCATCGAGAACCAGACCGTACCGGTGATGAGGAGCAGGAGGCTGAGGTAACGGGTGAACAGCGGGGTGGCGAACCACCAACAGATGTCGGTGATCATATCGGAGGTGCGCCACCACGGCTTGCCCGAAGCTCCGGGAAACAAGGCGCACAGGATCGTCAGGACGACCGCCAGGGCCAGCGTCGTCGGCAGGCCCGCGAGGATCGCATCACTGAATTGGGTCACGACGGCCAAGGCCAAGTCGGTCATGCGTCAGCCCTTGCGTTCGACACTGCTCCCGTAGAACTGTCAGATCCGCCTTAAGGGGCGGTTATGCGCCCCGGGGAAAACCCTCGTGATCCGTACGCAGTCCAGGTCACGCGGACTCAGCGTCCGGCGGCACGCGCGGCCTCGATCTGCGCAACCGCCGCGCGCACGCGCATGTCGATCAGGGTCCGCCCGCGCTCGGCCGAGGCGCGGCTCGGATCGCCGCCTGCGCCGGTCGCCTCGGCGTGAAACCCGATACCGGAAAGGCGGCCGAGATCGACCCCCTCGGGCCAGATCGCCATGAGTTCGGAGGTGTCCTGGATCCCGGCGTGGCGCCCGATGGTCTCCATCGTCTCACCTGCGGCCCGGAGCCAGTCGAGCTGGGCGGCATCGTCGTAATACGCACTCACGTCGACGACGCGGACTCCTTGCGAAGCCCATTCCCGAGACAGGCGCTCGGCGACCTCCCGCTGCGGCCCTGTGCTCGCCCCGTGGTCTGCCAGGAAGCCGATCGTCCGGAAGCCGGCGCCCTTCAGGCTGCGGGCAATGCCCTCCAGGGTACCGGCGAAGACGGCGTCCGGGACGCCGATCGTGCCGGGAAAGCGCAGGTGGCCTTCGGGCGGATCGTAGGCGCCCTGCGGAACATATGAGATCACGGGAGCGACGAGGGTTTGGCCCAGCCCCTCGGCGATCCGGTGCGCGGCCCAACCGACGATGCGGTCGTGCTTGCCCGTCACCATGTGGATGCCGTTCTGCTCGATGCCACCGCTCGGCACGAGCACGGTGGTGGCGCCCCGCGCGACGGCGCCGCGCACCTCCACCCATGTCATCCGCGCGATCTCGACCTCGCTCGAGAGCGGAGCCGTCAATGGTCGACCGACGAACGCCAGCCCGGTGACCAGGACCGCGAGGCACAGGGTGCCCCACTTGGCCGCGACGAGTAAGCGGGACGGACGTGGCATGACGGGCTCGAAACGACGAGGGACGGCGGTACGCTAGCCTTCGGGCGTTAACGGAGCGGTGTCCCCGCCGCCTCGACCATTGCGGTAAAGAGCAGGGCATGGCGGCCGGCCAGGGCGTCGATGTCGGTGGAATAGCCGCCGCCGATGACGCCGACGAGGGGCACCCCGCGCCGCCGGGCCTCGCCGACGACGAACCGGTCGCGCGCCAGAAGACCTTCGTCGGTGAGGGCGAGGCGGCCGAGGCGGTCGTCGTGGTGGGGATCGACGCCGGCATTGTAGAACACGATGTCGGGTCGGATCGCGTCGAGAAGCGGCCCGACATGGGCCTCTAGCACCGCCAGGTAACCGGCATCGTCCAGGCCATCCGGCAGGCCGACATCGCGGTCGCTGGCGATCTTGCGGGTCGGGTAGTTCTTCTCGGCGTGGATCGAGAGCGTGAAGAGGTCGGGCGTCCCGCCGAGGCAATCGGCGGTACCATCACCCTGGTGGACGTCGCAATCGATCACGAGGGCGCGGGCGATGGTGCCGTCGGCGTGAAGCTGGCGCGCCGCCACCGCGACGTCGTTGAAGATGCAGAAGCCCGCCCCGGTCTCGCGCCGGGCGTGGTGGCTGCCCCCGGCCGTGCTGCCCGCGATGCCGTGCGCCAGGGCCAGCCGCGCTGCCAGCAGGGTTCCGCCCACGGACGCGCAGGAGCGAGCCACCACCGATTCGCCCACCGGCAGACCGATGGTGCGCTCGATCTCGCGCGAGACATCGTGGGCCAGCACGGCCTCCACGTAGGCGCGGTCGTGGGCGACCGCGAGGAGTTCGGCGCCGGCGGGCTCAGGGCGGGCGAAGCCGTTCGGCACCAGGCCCCGCGCCGCCAGGATCTCGGCAAGCCGGCCGTACTTGCGCATGGGGAAGCGGTGCCCCTCCGGCAGGGTCGCCTCGTAGGCCGGGTGAAAGACGATGGGCAGGCTCATGCGAGATCCGCCGCCAGCCGGTCGGCCAAGGCAGCGCCGCTGTCGTAGGCGGCTTCGACGCGCGGCCCGAGGCAGGCATCGCCCGCATAGCCGAGCCGCGCGGCCGCATCGTACAAGTAGGGCGCACCGCAGGTCGCGGTCACCAGGGCGTAGCGCCAGCGATGAGCGCGCCGATGGGTCGGGGCGATGGCCATGCCGAGGAGCGCGCCGAGGGCCGCGAGCAAAGCGGCCTCGACCGCCTCGGGGGTTTCCTCCAGATGTGCCGCCGACCACTCAGGCGAGGCGTGGAGGGTGACGTGGGGCGCAGTCTCCGACCGGCCGGGCTTCGCGCTCTCCCGGAACACGGCCGCGATCGGACCCTCGTCCGGTCGGAGCACATCGCCCGCGAAGGGAAGCTCCTGCGGCGTAGCCAGCATCAACGACCAGCACGGCGCATAGGCGGCCTCGCGGAGCCCCGCGAAGCCCGCCGCGCCGACGTTAGGTGCCATCGAGCCAAGAAGCCGCTCGGTCTGGGGAGCCGGGGGCGTGAGCACCAGCGCGTCGAACACGCGGGCCTCGGGCGCCTCGGCGAGGGCGAGGCGCCATCCGGCGGCATCCCGCGTCAAGCTGGTCACCGTGCGCCCGACATGGACTTCGAGGCCGGCGAGGAGATCGCGCACCGGGGCTGTCATGTCGGGCACCGCCGCGTCCGTGCCGGGCGCATCCCAGGGCGCCACGATCCCGCGCGCGCGCCAATCGTCGAGGCAATGCCGGAAGGCCGGCCCATGGGCGCGCAGGACCTGCGCGCCGTGGTCGAAGCGGAGCCCGGTCTCGCGGTCTCGGCGGCTCGCCATGCGGCCCCCGACCTGGCGTCCCTTGTCGAACACGCTCACGGCGAACCCGGCCTCGGCGAGGCGGCGCGCCGCGCTCGCCGCCGCCATTCCGGCCCCCACGATCGCCACCTGCGCCGGCCTGGCCAAACCCCGTCTCCCTCACGACACCGCTGCCCTGTCATACGCTTGAAGCATCCGGGCTGTTAGGGGCGCTGATGCGCGAAGCACCGCGACCCCGTGTCCGGTGGGCCGGTGCGCGACGGGTGCCGCAAGGCCCGCCAGGGGAGAGGTCGCGGATGTGGGAGGGGCCGATGTGGAACGCGGCGATGCGTGACCTGGGCACGACCGGCACGCTCGTGGCGCTCGCCCTCTGCGGCGCCCTCACGCTGATCAACCTCGCGGGCATTGCAATGGCCGCCCGCCGGATCGGGCGTGGGCAGAGCATAGGTCTGGTTCCGGCGGGCGCGCCGGTCTCCCTCGTCCGTCCCGTCTGCGGCATCGAGGCGTTCAGCGAGGAATTGCTGACGCGGGGCTTCCAGCTCGCCTATGCGGATTACGAGATCTTGTTCTGCGTGGCGGATGCGGACGACCCGATCGTTCCCCTGCTGCGCCGCCTGATGGCCGCGCATCCGGGGATCCCCGCCCGCCTGATCGTCGGCGACGAGCGCATCAGCGACAACCCGAAGCTCAACAACTGCGTGCGGGGCTGGGAGGCGGCCCGGCACGATTGGGTGGTGCTCGCCGATTCCAACGTCGCGATGCCGCCGGACTACCTGCAGCAACTCCAGGCGGCCTGGCGCCCGAATACCGGCCTCGTCTGCTCGACGCCGATCGGCGCCCGGCCGGACGGCCTGTTCGCCGCGGTGGAATGCGCCTTCCTCAACACCCTCCAGGCGCGCTGGCAATATACCGGCGAGGCCCTCGGCCTCGGCTTCGCACAGGGCAAGAGCATGCTTTGGCACAAGCCGTTCCTGGAAGCGCGGGGCGGCATCCGGGCCCTGGCCGCGGAGATCGCCGAGGATGCGGCGGCCACCAAGTTGGTGCGCGCGGCGGGCGCCCGGGTCCACCTCGTCGCCGCGCCCTTCGACCAGCCTCTCGGCCGCCGTACCCTGTCGGAGGTCTGGTCGCGCCAATTGCGCTGGGCCCGCCTGCGCCGGGTCACGTTTCCACTCTTCTTCGCCCCCGAGATCGGCTGCGGTCCACTCCTGCCCTTCGGCATCGCGCTCGCGGCCACGCCTTCCCTCAGCCTCGCGGCGATCCTTCTCTGCCTCACCACCCTCTGGTACGGGGCCGAGATCGGCCTCGCCCACCGGGCCGGATGGTATCGCCGGCCGCGGCTCCTCCTCGCCTTCCTCATCCGCGACACCCTGATCCCGGCCCTCTGGACCTGCGCCTGGATGCGGGGCGCGATTCTCTGGCGCGGCAATGCGATGGACATTCGCCCCAAGGCCGGCGGTTTCGATCCGGCCCCGCCCCGGTCCTGGCGGCGCTCGCGCGCCAGTGCTGCCTGACGGCTGGGCCTTGCCTTCACCCGAGGGCCGGTGACAACCGGCGAAGGGGATGGCGCGATGCAGACGAAGACGGACTCCACTGGGGCCTCGACGCCTTAAACCTCTGGGGCATCGCGGTCGGTCTCGTGATTTCGGGCGCGTATTTCGGCTGGAGCTAAAGCTGGGCTCGGCTATGGGGTGCGCATGAGAATCGCGATCCTCGAAGCGGGCGCACCGCCGGAGCGGCTGCGGGACCGTTATCCCGGCTACGGACGGATGACGGCAGACCTACTCGAGACCGGGCATGTCGGCACTATCCACGACATCACTCGCGGCGACTGGCCGACCGGCCCGGAGCGTTACGACGCCGTCATCGTTACGGGGTCACCCGCCGGAGCCTACGATCCCCTCCCCTGGATCGCGGACCTCTTCGATTTCCTGCGCCGCCTCGACCGGGCCAAGCCCCTTGTCGGCATCTGCTTCGGCCATCAGGCCATGGCGCAGGCCTATGGCGGGCGGGTGGAGAAATCCGCGAAGGGGTGGGGACTCGGGCTGCACGCCTACGACATCGACGAGCGGGCGCCGTGGATGGACGACACGGTCACGGTGTCGGTTCCGGCGATCCATCAGGATCAGGTGGTGGCGTTGCCGCCCGGCGCCCGCACGCTCGCCGGCAGCGCCTTCACCCCGCACGGCATCCTGGCCTATGCCGACCGGCGCGCGATCTCGTTCCAGTTCCATCCGGAATTCGCGGCGGATTACGCCCGTGCGCTGATCGCCGGCCACCGGCCGGGGGACCTCGACCCGAAACAGCGCAGCGACGCCCTCGCGTCCCTGGAGCGGCCGGGTGACGGCGCCCGCGTCAAGCGATGGATCGCGCGGTTTCTCGAAGCGGAATGAGGAGCGGGACGGTGGCAGAGCCGTATCGTCGCTGGTGCCCGCGGAGGGACTCGAACCCCCACGCCTTTCGGCTTCCGATTTTGAGTCGGACGCGTCTACCATTCCACCACGCGGGCACGCGCCGCATGTCCTGCCGCGCGGGCCTGCGGCTGTCAACCGATTGCCGGACCGGATGCGCGCCCTGTCCGCTTTCGGGCCCGGCCGCGCGGTTTTGTCGGCAGATGCGGCCCCGGGCCGCTCGCCAGCCCAGGCGCGGTGTGGTCAAAGGCGCCGTTTCGCCGTTCTCCAGCCATCCCGGACCCGTTCATGATCCGTCGCCTCTACGAGTGGATCCTCGCGCTGGCGGGTAAGCCGTCCGCGCCCTACGCCCTCGGTGCCGTCGCCTTCGCGGAAAGCTCGTTCTTCCCCGTGCCGCCAGACGTGATGCTGGTGCCGATGGCGGTGAGCCGGCCGGACCGGGTCTGGTTCTACGCCCTCGTCACCACCCTGGCCTCGGTGGCGGGCGGCGTGCTCGGCTACGCCATCGGCGCGCTGCTGTTCGATTCGATCGGGCAATGGGTGTTCCGGGTCTACGGGCTCACCGACAAAGCGGCGACCTTCCAGGCCTCCTACGCGCAGTACGGGCACTGGGTGATCCTGCTCAAAGGGCTGACGCCGATCCCGTTCAAGCTCGTGACCATCACGTCCGGCTTCGCGCATTACGACCTGTTCTGGTTCGTGGTGCTGTCGCTGCTCACGCGCGGTGCACGCTTCTTCCTGCTCGCGGGACTTCTCGGCCGCTACGGCGTTCAGATCCGTGGGGTGCTCGACCGGCACCTCAACGTCGTCGCGGCGATCTCCGTCGCGGTGATCATCCTGGGCTTCGTTCTGTTCAAGGTGCTTCTGTAGAGATGGACTACGCTTCGCTCCTCCGCCTGCGCCGGGCGGCCCTCCTCCTCCTCGTCGGCTCCGTGCTGACGATCGCAGGCGCATTCTATTTCCAGTGGGGGCTCGGCTACGTGCCGTGCAAGCTCTGTCTGCAGGAGCGAATTCCCTATTACGCGGCGATCCCGCTGGCGCTCCTCGGGCTGGTCGTTCCCGCCTGGGCCACCCGTCTCGTCCTCGGGCTCGCGGCCATCGGCCTGCTCTACGGTGCCGGGCTCAGCGTCTATCACGCGGGGGCCGAGTGGGCGCTCTGGGCCGGACCCACGGATTGCGGCGGCGGCGCGGGCGCGAACCCGAAGGAAATCGGCGACTTCCTGAATACCCTGCAGACCACGCGGGTGGCGGATTGCTCAACCGCCGCCTGGCGCTTCCTCGGAATTTCCCTGGCAGGCTGGAACGGGCTCATCGCCTTCACGCTCGCCTCGGTGGCCGGCACGGCGGCACTCAGGCGCTAGGCATCGTTCGGCGAAGGGGCCGGCGATACGGCGGAAAAACCTTCGGCGAAGGCCCGGATATCAATGCCGGTCGTCGAGGGCCGGCGGCAGTGGCGCGACGTCGATGCCCTCGTCGATGAGGGCTCGTGCCTCGTCGACGCTGGCTTCCCCGTAGATCGCGCGGGTCTCCACCTCGCCGTAATGGATGCGGCGGGCCTCCTCGGGAAAGCGCGTGCCGACATCGTCGGCGTTCCGGACCACCTGGGCACGCAGAGCCTGCATCAGGGCTCGCAGGCGCTGCTCGGGCTCGCTGGGCGCGAGTTCCGGCGTCGACGCCACCGTCGGCACTGGCAGGGCGGGCTCTGAGGACGCTTCGGCGGCGGCCGCGCGCGGGCCCCGGTCGGTACGGGCGACGGAGGGCGCCATCATGCTCTTGCCGACGCGTGCCGATCCGCAGACCGGGCAGGTGACCAGCCCGCGCGCGGCCTGCGCGTCGTAGGAATCACTGGATGGAAACCAGCTCTCGAAGCCGTGCCCGGCCTCGCAGGCGAGGGTGTAGCGGATCATGGGACCGGATTTCGGGGAACGAGGGTCAGGCGGGACGTCCGACGCGCTCGACGGTGAAGGGGCGCGCGTGCTGGAGGGTCGGGATACGGGCGCGGGCGTCGGTGACGCGGGACAGGTCGACCTCCGCCAGGATCACGCCGGGCTCGGAGCCGCCGGCATCGGCCAGCACCTTGCCCCAGGGATCGACGATGAGCGAGTGTCCGTAGGTATCGCGCCCGTCTTCGTGATGCCCACCCTGCGCAGCCGAGATCATGAAGGAGCCCGTCTCGATGGCGCGGGCGCGGTGGAGCACGTGCCAGTGGGCCTCGCCGGTCTGCTGCGTGAAGCAGGCGGGTGCCGTGAGGATCGCCGCCCCGGCCTCAGCCAGCGCCCGGTAGAGGGCGGGAAAGCGGATGTCGTAGCAGATGGCGAGCCCGATCGGCGCCCAGGGCGTGTCGGCGACCACCGCGCAGGCACCACCCGTATAGGTGGCGGATTCCCGCCAGCGCTCGCCGTTGGGCAGATCGACGTCGTAGAGGTGCAGCTTGTCGTAGGATGCGGTGATCGCGCCCTCGGTATCGATCAGGAAGGCGCGGTTGGCGATCTTGTCGCCGTTGCGCACGGCGAGCGAACCGATCTGGATCACGATGCCGCGCGCACGCGCGACCTCGCGAAGGGCCGCCAGGGTCAGGTCGTCGTCCTGCTCCGTGACCTTCTCGAACAGGCTGGTCCGGCTGCGCTCCACCAGGGAGGTCATCTCGGGCGTCTGCACGTAATGCGCGCCCGCATCGGCGGCCTCGCGCACCAGGGACACGGCGGCATCGCGGTTGGCGAGCGGATCGCGCCCGGAGCGCATCTGCACGCAGGCGGCGGTGAACCGGGGCTCGGCGCTCACGCGGCCACCATCGGGTCGAGCTTGCCGGCGCCGTTCAGAGCGTAGAGGTCGTCGCAGCCGCCCACATGGGTGTCGCCCACGAAGATCTGCGGGACGCTTGTGCGCCCGCCCGCCCGCTGCACCATCGTGGCGCGCGAGCCGGAGGTCTTCTCGACGTCGATCTCGGTAAAGGCGATGCCCTTGTCGCGCAGGAGGCTCTTGGCCGCCGAGCAATACGGGCACCAGGCGGTTGTGTAGATTGTGACCGGCTTCATCGTCGTAACGCCCCACCCCAATCCAACCAGCATATAGGCGAGCGCGACCGCACTTCCTACTACCGGTCAGTCAGAGACGGGGCGAGGATTGCTCAGGCCGCCAACAGCTTCTCGACCTCGTTGACGAGATCGCGCAGGTGGAACGGCTTGGACAGGACCTTGGCGTCCTTCGGGGCCTTGGAATCCGGGTTGAGCGCCACCGCGGCGAAGCCCGTGATGAACATCACCTTGATGTCCGGGTCGAGCTCGGTGGCGCGGCGCGCCAGCTCGATGCCGTCCATTTCGGGCATCACGATATCGGTGAGGAGCAGTTCGAAGGGCTCTTCGCGCAGGCGGTTATAGGCCGAGAGGCCGTTGTCGAACGACAGCACGTCATAGCCGGCGTTCTGCAACGCCTTGGCCAGGAAGCGGCGCATGTCGTTGTCGTCTTCCGCCAGGAGGATTTTCATCGCGCGGCGTCCCGTACCTTTTGATTCGTGGTGTTCTTTCCACAAAGCACCGGCTTGGTAAACAGAACGTTGCCAAGCGCTCCGGCCGGGGTGTCCAACGGCACCCGCAGCGGCTTCGCGGCGCGCCCGTTCTGCTGGACAGGCCAGCCGGCAAACCGCAAAGTGAGCGCATGCGTTGTTCCGTCCGCACCGAGGCGCCCACGCCGCGATGACAGAGTCGTCCCAAGCCCCCGAGGCGTCCGGAGCGGCGGCCTTCGATCCGCCCTTCACGGTGGATGAGCCGACCGAGCACATCCTCCCCTTCGTGTTCAACGCGCCGCATTCGGGTGCGGTCTATCCGCCGGCCTTTCTCGCCGCCTCGCGGCTCGGGGGCCTCGCGCTGCGGCGCTCGGAGGATGCGCATGTGGATCGGCTGTTCGCACCGGTGGTCGATCTCGGCGCGCCCCTGATGCGGGCGCATTTCCCGCGCGCCTTCCTCGACGTGAATCGGGAGCCCTACGAACTCGATCCGCGCATGTTCGACGGGCGCCTGCCGGCCTTCGCCAACACACGCTCCATGCGGGTGGCGGGCGGACTCGGCACCATTCCGCGCCTCGTGGCCGACGGGCAGGAGATCTATCGCGGGCGCCTACCCGTGGAGGTCGCGGTGGAGCGGATCGAGTCCCTCTACAAGCCCTATCACCGCACCCTGCGCAGCCTGATCCAGCGCACGGCCCGCCGGTTCGGGCACGCGATCCTGATCGATTGCCACTCGATGCCTTCGTCGAGCCTCGGGCGCGACGAGGCGGCGCGGGCCGACGTCGTCCTGGGCGACCGCTTCGGCACCGCCTGCGCGCCGATCCTGATCGACGCCTTCGAGCACCACCTGCGGGCGCGGGGCTACCGTGTCCTGCGCAACAAGCCCTACGCCGGTGGGTTCATCACCGAGCATTACGGCGAGCCGAACGTCGAGCGCCACGCCCTTCAGATCGAGATCAACCGGGGCCTCTACATGAACGAGGCGACCCTCGCGATCACCCCGGGGTTTTCGGAATTGGTGTGGCATCTGCGCAGCGTCGTGGCGGCCGTGGCCGCCGAGGTGCAGGGTCTCTCACCGGCCCGGATGGCTGCCGAATAAGGTTTTGATCCAAGAAAGTTTTGCGGCGACCCCGAAAAGATTTCGCCGGTCCGCGCGGGAAAGTGACGCTTTTGCCGACCCCATCCGGTGCGAGTCCGGTTAGGAGTAGCCCAGACCGAGCGCGTACCTATAATGCAGGCACGCTGCCGCCGCACGAGCCAGAGCCCATGACGTCTCGCATCCCCGACTTCGCGACCGTTCCGTACGCGGCCGACGCCGTTCCGGCCCCGGTGCCGCCCATCGGCGAACCCTGGATGACGCCCGAGGGCATCCCGGTGAAGGGCGTCTACGGTCCGCAGGACCGCGAAGGCATCGAGTTCCTCGATACCTATCCGGGTGTGGCGCCCTACCTGCGCGGCCCCTACCCGACGATGTACGTGACCCAGCCCTGGACCATCCGGCAATACGCCGGCTTCTCCACGGCGGAGGATTCGAACGCGTTCTACCGGCGCAACCTCGCCGCCGGTCAGAAGGGCCTGTCGGTGGCCTTCGACCTCGCCACCCACCGGGGCTACGATTCCGACCACCCGCGCGTCTCGGGCGATGTCGGCATGGCGGGCGTCGCCATCGACTCGATCTACGACATGCGGACCCTGTTCTCCGGCATTCCGCTGGACGAGATGACCGTCTCGATGACGATGAACGGCGCGGTGCTGCCGATCCTCGCCCTCTACATCGTGGCGGCCGAGGAGCAGGGCGTGCCTCCGGAGAAGCTCGCCGGCACGATTCAGAACGACATCCTCAAGGAGTTCATGGTCCGCAACACCTACATCTACCCCCCGGCGGGTTCGATGCGGATCATCGGCGATATCTTCGCCTACACCTCCAAGAACATGCCCAAGTTCAACTCCATCTCGATTTCCGGCTACCACATGCAGGAAGCCGGGGCGACGAACGACCTCGAACTCGCCTACACGCTGGCCGACGGCGTCGAGTACATCAAGGCTGGCCTCGCCGCCGGCCTGACCATCGACCAGTTCGCCCCGCGCCTGTCGTTCTTCTGGGCCATCTCGACGAATTTCTTCATGGAGATCGCCAAGATGCGGGCCGCGCGCCTGATCTGGGCCAAGCTCGTCAAGGAGTTCGAGCCGAAATCCGACAAGTCCCTGCCGCTGCGCACCCACTCGCAGACGAGCGGCTGGTCGCTGACCGCCCAGGACGTATTCAACAACGTCACCCGCACCTGCATCGAGGCGATGGCGGCCACGCAAGGGGGCACCCAGTCCCTGCACACCAACGCGCTGGACGAGGCGCTGGCCCTGCCCACCGACTTTTCGGCCCGCATCGCCCGCAACACCCAGCTCTTCCTGCAGCAGGAGAGTGGCACGACGCGCGTCGTCGATCCGTGGGGCGGCTCCTACTACGTCGAGAAGCTCACCCAGGACATCGTCGCCCGCGCCTGGGAGCACCTGCGCGAGGTCGACGAACTGGGGGGCATGGCCAAGGCGATCGAGGCCGGCATCCCGAAGCTGCGCATCGAGGAAGCCGCCGCCCGCGCCCAGGCCCGGATCGATTCCGGCCGCCAGACCATCGTGGGCGTCAACAAGTACAAGCCGGACGACGACCGCGCCATCGAGCTGATGCGCGTCGACAACGGCAATGTCCGCACCCTGCAGATCGACAAGCTGAAGCGCCTGCGGGCCGAGCGCAGCCAGGCCGACGTCGACGCCGCGCTCGCCGCGCTGACGGCGGCAGCGCAAGGGACGGGCAATCTCCTCGAACTCGCCGTGAGCGCGGCGCGGGCCAAGGCCACGGTGGGCGAGATCTCGGACGCCCTGGAGAAGGCCTGGGGCCGTCACCGGGCGGAGATCCGCTCGATCTCGGGCGTCTACAAGCGGGAGGTGGGTGGCATGTCGCCGGTGGTCGAGACCGTTCGCAAGCTCGTGGAGACCTTCGAGGAGAACGACGGGCGCCGCCCGCGCATCCTCGTCGCCAAGATGGGTCAGGACGGGCACGACCGGGGCCAGAAGGTCATCGCCTCCGCCTTCGCCGATCTCGGCTTCGACGTGGATATCGGACCGCTCTTCGCGACCCCCGCCGAAGCCGCGCGGCAGGCGGTGGAGAACGACGTCCACATCGTCGGCGTATCGTCGCTGGCCGCCGGTCACCTGACCCTGGTGCCCGAGTTGAAGGCGGCGCTGACGGAGCAGGGCCGTGGCGACGTGATGATCGTCATCGGCGGTGTGATCCCGCCAGGCGACTACGATGCCCTCTACGCCGCCGGTGCCTCGGCGATCTTCCCGCCCGGCACCGTGATCGCGGAAGCCGCCGTGAAGCTGATCGAGGAGCTGAACGGACGCCTGGGCTACGCTGCCCGCCAAGCGGCGGAGTAAGCAGTCCGCGGGTCAGAAAACGTCTTTGAAAGCCGAGTTTCTGTCGTAGCAGGGCGCCGCGAACGATGGCGGTTCTACCCGTGACACGGTAGGACCCTCAGCAGATTTTGAGGTGTGCGCACATCGGCGTGCATGATCATCTGGGAGGAGAGTGTCATGTCAGAGCGGTCCGGCCATCTGATCTATCCGGTGATCCTGTGCGGCGGATCGGGCACGCGGCTTTGGCCGGCCTCGCGCGAGAGCATGCCCAAGCAGTTCACCCCGCTGATCAATCCGGACAGCTCCACCTTCCAGGACACGGCCCGCCGACTGACGGATGACGGCGTTTTCGCCCGCGCCACGGTGCTCACCAGCAGCGATGCGCGCTTCATCGTCGCCGAGCAACTCGCCCAGGCCGGCATCGCGGCCGACATCATCCTGGAGCCCGATCGGCGCGACTCGGCCGCCGCGGTGGCGGTCGCCACCCTCCACGCGGCCGCCCAGGACCCGGAAGCCGTGGTGCTGATCATGGCCGCCGACCACGTCATCGGCGACACGCCGGCCTTCGTCGAGGCCGCCCGGGCCGCCGCCGCCGGAGCGCGGGCCGGACAGATCATGACGCTCGGCGTCACCCCGACGGCACCGGCCACCGGTTATGGCTACATTCGCGTCGGCGAGCCCCTCGATGACGTCTCCGGGAATCACCGGGTCGCGCGCTTCGTGGAGAAGCCGGACCGGGCCGGGGCCGAGCGTCTCATCGCCGAAGGCGCGCTCTGGAACTCGGGCTACTTCCTATTCCGCGCCGACGTGATGCTGGCTGAACTCGAAGCCTACGCACCGGAGATCCTGGAGGCCACCCAGGCCGCTCTCGCGGGTGCAGTCCGCGACCTCGACTTCGTGCGCCTCGATGCGGCCGCCTTCGGCCGGGCGCCCAAGACCTCCATCGACTACGCCGTGATGGAGCGCACCGAGCGGGCCGGCGTGCGCCCGGTCTCCTTTCCCTGGTCCGATGTCGGGACCTGGGACGCGGTCTGGGAGGTGCTCCCGCGCGATGCGGACGGCAATGCTCTGCGCGGCCGGGTCGAGACCGTGGATACCCGTGGCAGCCTGATCCACAGCGAGGGCGATCACCTGACGACGGTAGTGGGCCTCGACGACGTGGTGGTGGTGGCGACCGCCGACGCGGTCCTGGTGACGTCGAAGGCGCGGGCCTCCCAGGTCAAGGACCTCGTCGCGAACCTGCGCGCGAAGGCGTACCCGGAGGCCGACGCCCATCGCCGGATGTACCGGCCCTGGGGCTGGTACCAGCGCATCGACATCGGCGAGCGCTTCCAGGTCAAGCGCATCATGGTGACGCCGGGCGGCCGGCTCTCACTCCAGAAGCACTTCCATCGTGCCGAGCATTGGGTGGTGGTGAAGGGCACGGCGGAAGTCACGCTCAACGACGCGGTCGTGCTGGTGCACGAGAACGAGGCGGTCTACCTGCCGATCGGCTCGATGCATCGTCTGACCAACCCCGGCAAGATCCCGCTGGAGCTCATCGAGGTCCAGGTCGGCTCCTACACCGGCGAGGACGACATCATCCGCGTCGAGGATATCTACGGACGGTAGGACCGCGATGCTCCGGCCCGCCCGACGACGTCGGATGGGCCGGGATGGCCCCAGGGCAACGGTCTCCGGCGCGACCATGCTGCGGGCGCGACCTCAGATCCGCTCCAGAAACTCCGTGACTGGTGCGGCCATGACGGCGGCGAAGTGCGCGCAGCGGTGTACGGTGAAGGCGCAGGCCGAGCGGGCCTTCGCCGCCGCGCGGGAAACGCGCCACCGGGCGCCACGCCCCACGGCAAGACCGCGCAGGCGATTGCTGATCGCGAGGCTGTTCCGGTCGAACTCGGTCTTCACGGTGTCGGCGTAGAAGGTGGAAATCTTGTCGGCGTCCATACCTGGCGTCGCGAGCCAGGCCGGCACGTACTCCCGGCAGAGGCGCTCCACGTCGATCAGGGCCTTGTGCATACCGGTTCCGGAGACGGGGCATGAGGTGCAGTAGGCGTCACCGATCAGGACCACACCGGCGCGCTCGTGCCCCTGCGTCTGGCGAAGGTCGATCGGACGAATATCGAGGTTGCCCGCGATCTCGATGGGTCCGCACACCCGCTCGAGGTTCGGGAGCGTCCGCCGCAGGGTCTCGGCGGGATCGGCACGGAACGCCTGGATCCAGGGCTCGTCGTGCTCGCGATACACGAACAGGTTCGCGCGCATGCGCGACCCGATCGGGAACAGCGAGATATAGGACACGCGGTCGTTCCAGCGCTCGCCGTAATAGACGATCGACTCGAACGGGAACGCCGCCGGGGGCGCCTCCAGGTAGAATCCGATGCAGATCGAGTGGTCGCGCTGGGCATCCACGATGTCGATCCCGACGCGCCGATGGATGGCAGCGCCCGGCCCCGTCGCGACGATGAGGAGGCGGCCCTCCACCACGGAGCCGTCGCTCAGGGTGACGCGCTGGAGGTCCGCTCCGCTGGCGATATCGGTGACGCGCCCGAAGCGGAGTTCGGCCCGCTCCGGCAGTACCGCCCGCAAGGCCGTGACCAGATCCTTGTAGGCAAAGGCGTATTCGCGCCGGGTCCGGCGC
>NZ_BPQL01000100.1 GCF_022179225.1 Methylobacterium goesingense | reverse complement strand
TGAGCAGCCTCGCGTTGGCGTGCCAACGCGAGGCTGCTCAGGCCATTGGTGTGCCGTAGATTTTCGTCGCGAAACCGGCCACCACTTTTGCGAAATCTGCTTCGGGAGGTGCGGTAGCCTCAGACGCTGCTGATCAGGAACATCACCATCGTGGTCGCCACAGTGGTGCTGAGGAAGCCACACAGGGCCGCCGCGAAGGAGGGGCCGGTGGCGACGCTGCGGTCGAGGGCGGGGACGGCGAGGGTGGTGTTCATCGGGACTGACCTTGGCGGCGGCGAATCATCGGCCGGCTGTGAGATGACGGTGGAACGGACCGGTGCGGAATGGCGTGCGGAGACGCACGCATCCGTTCAGTCGCAGCGATTGACGGACTTGGCGGTCCGGAGGGCCCGGGATTCGCTGCGCAGGTCGATGGCGACGACGCCGGCCCCGCAATCCTCGAACGCGTCGCGGGCATCGGCGTAGCGGTCGCCGATCTCGTCGAGGGTGTCGCAGGCACGGTCGTGGTTGCCGAGGCGCGCTTCCTGTCGGAACTGGTAACGAAGCGCGTTGGCCTCATCGATCTTGCGCTGGGCATCGAGGCAGGCCGGGGCGGCGAAAGCCGGGGCCGCGACGGTCAGGGCGAGACCGGCGGAAACAGCGAGGCGAAGAACGTGACGCATGGAAACACCTGAGTTGTGGACACCTGAGTGGCCAGACCGCAGATAGAATTCGGTAAGCATTCTGCAGTGTCTGCAAGCTTAGATCGGGTTGATCCGTGTCTGTGTCGGATCCAGGCCGGTCAGCTTGCGTTCAGGTTCCAGAAACGGCAGACCCGCCGCTAAGGTTCCACGTTTTTGTGCGCTGCCCGCTTCCGCCGCCTTGACGCCAGGATCGTCTCCAGGCTGACCGGCGCGGCGCCCTGCGCATCGACCCCGACGTCGTACTGCCGGGAGATCGGCGTCAGCCTGTTGTGAGCGTGCCCGTGCAGGTTGAGGGCGCCGCGCCCGATCCCGTTCCAGGTCCGGAACGCGTAGTGGCAGAGAACGAGGCGCCGTGCGTCGACGGTGATCTCGGCGTAATGCGCCACCGAGGCCCAGCCGGACGCCCGCAACGTGCCGGGTCCGTCGTTGTTGCCGACGATGAGGTGTTTCACGCCCGGCAGGGCCGCCAGGATCTCGGCGACCCGCGCCTCCGGAGGACCGAGGGCGAAGTCGCCGAGGTGCCAGACCTCGTCATCGCGCGCCACCACGGCCGTCCAGGCGGCGATCAGCGCCGCGTCGTGCGCGGCGAGGTCGCGATAGGGCCGCTTGTCGATCCGCAGGATGCGCGAATCGCCGAAATGCGTGTCGCTGGTGAACCAGACCGCCATCGCGCGTCCTCCGCGCTCAGCGGCCGGGGCTGAAGCGCAGCGGGACGGTGACGGCGAGGCTGTTGACGTTCACCCCGGCCGGGGCGGCGGGCAGCGAACCGCGTACGGTGGCCAGCGCGGCGCTGTCGATCGCGCCGATCCCGCTGCTGCTGGACAGGCCCGCGCTCATGACCTGGCCGGAGCGGGAGACGGTGAAGCGCACCACCGCGACACCGCCGCTGGTGCCCGCGGCCGCGTTGGCGTTCATTCGACCCCGGATGGCGGAGCTGAGCATCCCCTGCCAGGCCCGCAGGGCGTTCGGATCGTTGCCGGCGGCGGCGGCGCCCGCGCTGCTTTGGCGGGAGGCGGAGGCGGAGTTCTGGCGAGCACGTCCCTCGGTGGCGGCGGCCGCCGCGCGCCGTGCGGCCTCCTTGGCGGCCTTCGCCTTGGCGTCCTTGGCTGCCTCGCGCCGCGCCTCCGCGATGGCTTCGCGGCGCTCCTCCTGCTCGGCCTTCAGCCGGGCCTCGCGGTCGGCCTTGCGCTTGGCTTCGCGCTTGGCCTCGAGGATCTTGGCCATGTCAGGCTTCGGCTTCTCAACCTCCACCGGCTTGGGGGCCTCCGCCACGGTGGGCGGGGGCGGCGCCAGGGGGAGAGCCTCCGGCGCGGTCGAGGTGATGACCTGATCCTCCGGCGGCGGCTCCGTCACGGCTTCCATCGGCGGCGTCACCGGCGCTTCGGGGGGCTCGGCCATGGTGGTGGCCTCGGGCGCGACCGGGGTCGCGTCCGGCGGCGGCGGCCGGGTGGCTTCGGGCGGCGCCACTTCGGTGGTCTCCAGCGGCTTGACCTCCGGCGGCGCCTCCGGCGTCTCCACCGGGTTCGCCTCCGGCGGGGCCGGGGCCGAGGCGGCGGTCTCCATCGGGGCCTGCGTGCTCGCCTCCGTCATCTGCGGAGCGAGGTCGATCGTCACGACGTTCTCGCCGGGGGGCGCCTTCGGCGTCGTGCCGAACAGCGCCATGCCGACGACGGCCGCCACGTGCAGCGCGAGGGCGACGAGGAAGGCGTAGGCGAGACCCGAGGGGCCGCGACGCTCCGGATCGGCGGTCGTTGCCAGGGCGGTGACGGGATGGTGGGCGTTCATGGGCTTACCGCGGCGTTCCACCGGGTGGGGCTGCGGCCGGCGCTGCAGGCAGTGCGCCGCCCGGCGACTGAGCGATCAGCGAGACCTTCGTGAAGCCGGCTTGGCCGACGATGCCCATCACTTCCATGATCCGGCCGTAGGGCACTTCGCGATCGCCCCGCACCAGCATCACCTGGTTCGGGTCCTGCGCCGCCAGGGCGCGCAGGCGCGGCAGGATGGCGTCGGGCAGCAATTCCTCCTTGGCCAGGTAGGGCTTGCCGTCCTTGTCGATGGAGATTTCCAGGGGCTTCTGAGCCTGCGCCACCTTCTGCGCCGTGGTCTTCGGCAACTGCACCGGCACGCCCGTGGTCATCAGGGGCGCGGCCACCATGAAGATGATGAGCAGCACGAGCATCACGTCGACCATCGGGGTGACGTTGATCTCGGACATCGGCGCCGCGTCGAGGCCATCCTCGTCGTCGCCGCCGCCGGCGCGGATCGAACCCATTGCCATGGTGAAGTGGCCCTCCGGGGCCTCGGTCGAGCGGCCTCGGACCGGCCCGCCGCACAGGTTGCTTGTCGAATCGCCCGGCGCACGAGGGGGCGCCGGGAAAGGGGCTGTCAGCCCCGTCGATGAGAGGATGCGATGTCCCGCGGGCGCTTCACTCGGCGGCGGCTGCGCGTCCGTGCACCGCCCGGTCGCGGGCGAGGCGGTTGCCCAGGATGCCGATGGAGGAGACGAAGCTCGACTGCACCCGGCCGACATCATTGATGAGCTTGTTGTAGGCCATCACCGCCGGGATCGCGACGATGAGGCCGATGGCGGTGGCGAACAGTGCCTCGGCGATGCCGGGCGCCACCACGGCCAGCGAGGTATCCTGGCTCTTCGCGATGGACGAGAACGAGTTCATGATGCCCCAGACGGTGCCGAACAGGCCGATGAAGGGGGCCGTCGAGCCGGAGGTGGCGAGCAGCGGCAGCCCCGTCTGCAGGCGCTTGATCCGGCCGGTGAGGGCCGCCCGCATGGCGCGCTCGATGCGGTCGCGCCGCTCGGCGCGGGTTTCGGTGGCATCCTGGTCGCGCCAGGCCTCGACCGCCGCCCCGGTGATGTGGGCGTCGATGCCGCCGCCCGAGGATTCGAGCGCGCCGCCGGAGCGGACCAGGGCGTCGAAGGCCTTCGCCTGGCGCTTGGCGGCCGAGATGCGCACGATCTTCTCGAACACCACGGTCCAGCACGCGATCGAGGCGATCACGAGCAGGATCATCACGCCCTTCACGATCGGGTCGGCCTGGAGGAAGAGGCCGATAAAGGAGAAGTCGTGGGCGACTTCGGCCGGTGCGGAGGTCGGATCCATGGCGATCTCTCTCGATTGACGGGTTGCGCGGCGCGGGCGTCGGGGTCGGGTAGGGCGCGGGTGCCGGTCCTATGCGGGCCGGCGGTTCGCCCGAGGGGTCAGCGTACGAAAGTGGCCGTCGTTTTGCTCTCGGGCTCGATGCGCTCGAGGCAGCTCTCGCGGCTGGCCTCGCCCCCTTCACAGGCGAGGACATCGTTGAGCAGCACGCGGCCGATCTTCGGGCAGGCGAGGGCGGGGAAGTCGAACAGGCGGACCATGGTCTTGCGGTCCTGGACCGGGCCGAGCTCGACGGCGAGGCGCTTCTGAGCGACGCCCTCGGTGTCGAAGGCGAAGAGGTCGACCTTCAGGGATTTCAGGGCCGGGCCGCGGCTGTTGTCGACCAGCAGGTAGGTCCTGCACGCGTCACCGGCCGGCTCCAGGCGGTTGAGTTCGAGCTTGATGGCGGGCCCCTTGGTCTCCGGTGCCCCGGCCTTGCCGTCCTGGGCGAGGGCCGCGCCGCCGAGAGCCGCGAGGGACCACAGGGCCGCCAAGCCAGCCAGGCTCGCGACCGCGAGACCCGACCGGCCCCCGTGGGTTCCGGTCACCTGAATCGTGTTCGATGCCAAATGCTGCTCCCCGATCACGCCGTGCACTCCACGTCCGTTGCTGCCATCGTCATCGTGCCGCCCCCGGGCGACCGCCGCGATTCGGGCTCGACCAACGCCGACGGCCGCGGTCGGAGGACCGCGATTTCCCGCGACGCATCATGCGCCGTGGGCATATCCGAGGTGGCCTGCGCAGATCAAGGTCCGTGCCGAATATCAGAGGAATTCCAAACTGTTACTGCGGGCACCTGTCTGGCTAAGCTTCGCCTCTGGCAAAGTATCCCGATCGACATTGCCGAATAATCCCGGTCCGGCAGGGGGTTCGCTCGGACCGGCGGGGGCCCACCGCCGCGAACCCTTGATGCGGTCGGTTCCCGCCTCCATATCGCGGTGACCGGTGGGAAGCCTCCGGCAGGGGTGCTGCGCAGGCGGGCCCCGATCACCACAGTGCCTTGCTGAAGTGCCTCGCTCTCGTTTCGGGCTTCGCTGGAAGGACATGCGTTCGTGACGACTCGGCCCTCTCCGTTTGGACACCCGTTCCTTCTCGGCTTCGACGAAATCGAACAGGCCCTCGATCGCGTGTCGAAGGCCGCCAATGACGGGTATCCACCCTACAACATCGAGCGGCTGGCGCGCACGGAGAACGATCCCGAGCGCCTCCGTATCACCCTCGCGGTGGCCGGGTTCACCCGTGACCAGCTCGACGTGATGCTGGAAGAGAGCCAACTCGTCGTGCGCGGACGGCAGATCGACGACAAGTCGCGCCAGTTTCTCCATCGCGGCATCGCCGCGCGCCAGTTCCAGCGGGCTTTTCTGCTCGCCGACGGCATGGAGGTGATGGGCGCCGACCTTTCGAACGGCCTGCTGTCCATCGATTTGACCCGGCCGGAGCCGGACCGGATCGTCCGCAAGATCGCCATCGCGTCCCGCGACGAGGCCTGAGCTTTTGGGCTTTCACGGGCTTTTTCGAAACCGCCGGAAACTGGTTCCGGCGTACCGCTCTGCCACTAAGGAGGGCAGTTCATGACCGACTTCAGCATCAATCCGATCACGCAGGCCGATCTCGACCCGGCGGAGTTCAACGTGGCCGATCTCGCGGCCCTCGGGGAAGGGCATATCGCCTACGTCCGGCCGATCAGCTCGGACGAGGTGAAGCGCATCTTTCCTCAGGCCCCCGATCTCAGCCCGGGTCTCGACCTGTTCGCCCTCCTGTCCGCCAGCGGCGCCCCGATCCTGCTCGCGGATTCCCGTGACGCCATCGTGGCCAACGCGGCCGCCAACGACCTCCACACGGTCAGCCTGCACTGAGCAGGTTTCGCAAAAGCAGTCGCCGGTTTTACGGATGAAACCTGCGACAAATCAAAGATTTAAGCACGATTAGGCTTCGGCTTGCCAAGGCGAGCCTGCTTAGATCTCCGCCACCGCCCCGAGCAGCCGCGCCAGATCCTGCGGTCGCGAGAGGCGGTGGTCTCCATCGGCGATCAGGGTGAGGATCGTCCCGGCCGCCGGCAGGCACTCCACCACCTTCAAAGCGTGCGTGTAGGGCACATCCGGGTCGTCCATGCCTTGGAGGATATGCACCGGGCAGCCGGGATCGAAGGACGCTCCGAGCAGGTTGTGCGTCCGTCCGTCCGCGATGAGATCGCGGGTAATGGGGACCGGATTCGGGTCGTACTGGCTCGGCCGCATCCAGGCCCCCGTGCGCTCGATGGTCTCCCGGATCTCCGGCGTGAAGCGCGTCCACATCAAGGCGTCGGTGAAATCGAGGGCCGGGGCGATCAGCACGAGGCCGGAGGGCGCCGGCAGCCCGTCGCGCGCGAGCGCCCGGGCCATTAGGCAGGCGATCCACCCACCCATCGAAGACCCAACCAGGATCGGGCGCTCTGACGCATGGGCGGCGATGACCGCGCGGGCGTCGGCGAGCCAGGTCGAGATCGTGGCCTGGGCGAACACCCCCTCCGATTCGCCGTGGCCCGTATAGTCGAACCGCACGAGTGCCCGTCCGTGGCGCGCAGCCCAGTCGTCCAGGGCCATTGCCTTGGTGGCGCCCATATCCGAGCGGAAGCCTCCGAGCCAGACCAGGGGTGGCCCGTCTCCGGCCCGTCGCCGCACCGCGATCCGCCGGGCCTTCGCACCGTCGCCAACCGTGATGAACTCGGGGGCCTCGTTCGGGACCTCAGCCATTCCTTAACCCTTGCGCTGCCTTGCATCGAACTTGAGGCAACGGCTTCGCATTTCGTTTACCCGGCCGTAAAGCGCGGCGTTCAAGCTCACGGCCATGACCGACCACCCAGACGGACACAGCAACGCTCGGGACGGCAGCCCGAACCACACCTCCGTGCGCCCAGTCGTCCCGAGGCCGATCTCGTGAGCGGCGAAGTTCGCGGCGGCTTCCCGAGCGATCGAGTCCCGCTTTCCGGCGCCACCATCCTGCAGATCATCCCCGAACTCGACGCAGGCGGGGCCGAGCGCACCACCGTGGACGTCGCCGCCGCCCTGGCCGCCGCCGGGGCGCGGGCGCTGGTCGCGACGGAGGGCGGACGCCTCGTCGGCGAGCTTCAGGCCAAGGGCGGCATCTGGCTGCCCTTCCCGGCGGCCTCGAAGAACCCGCTCGCCATGGCGCTGAATGTCGGGCGCCTCGCGCGTCTGTGCCGCCGCGAGGGCGTGCAGATCGTCCATGCCCGGTCGCGGGCCCCCGCCTGGGTGGCTCTGGGCGCGGCGCGGCGCCTGAAGCTGCCCTTCGTCACCACCTATCACGGCAGCTATTCCGGCCGCACCGGCGTGAAGGTCCTGTACAATTCCGTGATGGCGCGCGGCGATGTGGTCATCGCGAACTCGCACTATACGGCGGACCTGATCCGCAGCCTGCACGCGGAGCAGGCGGGCGACCGGGTCCGGGTGATCCATCGCGGCACCGACCTCGCCCTGTTCACCCCCGGGGCGGTCCCCCCGGCCCGGGTCGAGGCTCTGCGCCGGGCATGGGGCGTGGCGCCCCATGAGCGCGTGGTGCTGCTGGCCGCGCGGCTCACCGGATGGAAGGGCCAGCGGGTGCTCATCGAGGCGGCGGCGCTGATGCGCGACCGGGGGCTGACCGAAGTGGCCGTGGTTCTCGCCGGGGATCCGCAAGGCCGCGTCGCCTACGAGCGCGAGCTCGACGCCCTCATTGCCGCCCGCGGCTTGTCCGGCATCGTGCACCGGGTCGGGCATTGCACCGACATGCCGGCGGCGTTCCGGGCGGCCTCGGTGGTGGCGGTGCCCTCGGTGGAGCCCGAGGCCTTCGGGCGATCGGCGGTGGAGGCCCAGGCTCTCGGGACGCCCGTCGTGGTCTCGGATCTCGGCGCCGTGCCGGAGACGGTCCTGGCCCCGCCCGAGGTGCCGGCCGCCCAACGGACGGGTTGGCGCGTGCCGCCCGGGGATGCCGCCGCCCTGGCGGATGCCCTCGCGGAGGCCCTTAGCCTCGGCGCCAGCGCCCGCGATGCCATGACCCGGCGGGGGCGGGCGCATGTGGAGGCGCATTTTTCCCTCGAAGGCATGGTCGGAGAGACGCTGGCCGTCTACGCCGATCTCATCGCCAGCCGGGCGCCGCGCTCCTGACCCGGAGAAGTGCCGCGGCGTTTGAACCAAAGCCCGTCGGCCGTGTTGACTTGGGCGAGAGTTCAGTCAAGGTGTCGCACCGAATTTCGTGCGCGGCGGGTGGCCAGGATCAACCTCGAGTGAGGTTGGGATTCGTGGGCTGCCATTTCGTCGTTTCATCAGGAGATCAAAGCCATTCGTAGACCAATGAGAGCTATGCCGGCCCCGCAGAAGGACGGGCCGCGCGCCAACCGGGATATCCGTGGCGTTCGCGAAGTGCAGCTCATCGACGATACCGGGCAGAACCGTGGCGTCGTCGCCTTCTTCGACGCCATCGCGATGGCCGAGGAAGCCGGCCTCGATCTCGTGGAGATCGCGCCGAACTCCGTCCCTCCCGTCTGCAAGCTCCTCGATTACGGCCGCTTCCGCTTCAACGAACAGAAGAAGCAGAACGAAGCGCGCAAGAAGCAGAAGACGGTTGAGGTCAAGGAGATCAAGCTCCGGCCCGGCATCGACAAGCACGACTACGACACGAAGATGAAGGCCGTGATCCGGTTCTTCGAGGAGGGCGACAAGGTCAAGGTGACCCTGCGCTTCCGCGGCCGCGAGATGGCCCACCAGGATATCGGCCTGCGCCTACTGGAGCGGGTCAAGAACGAGACCCAGGAGATCGCCAAGGTCGAGAGCGAGCCGATGCTCGAAGGCCGCCAGATGATCATGATCCTGGCGCCGCGCTGAAGCGGCGATTTCCAAGATCGCATTCGATGCCACGCGCCGTCCTCCTTCGGGAGGGCGGCGTTTTTCGTTTTTCGAGCCTAATCCTCCCTCCTGGGGGAGGGGAGAGGGGAGAAGCCTGGCTTCGTCGCCGAGGTCACGGGTTCGCCCGGACCCCGGCTCAAAGCGTCGCCCCTACTTCAGCAGCGAGATCTGCGCGTCTCCGGTCCGGCGCAGGACGTTGACCGTCACGTCCTCGCCGTAGCGCTGCAGGCGCAAGTCCACCCGTGAGGTTCCGAGCTTCAGGTTGAAGATCGAGACTCCGTCGAGGAAGGACGGCAGGATCGGGTTGCGGAAGCGGACCCGGTTGCGATCGTGGTCGATCTCCAGGCCGAGGCAGGCCGCCAGGAACGCGAAGGGGGCCGCCGCCGCCCAGGCCTGTGGCGAGCAGGCCACCGGGTAGGAGACCGGTCCGCGCTGGTGGCGCCGCATGAAGCCGCAGAACAGCTCCGGCAAGCGCTTCTGGTCCTGGTAGAGGGCGGTGTCGAACATGCCCTGGAAGATCCGTGCGGCCTCCGGCTTGAGGTCGTAGCGGGCGAGCCCGAGGGCGATCAGTGCGTTGTCGTGCGGCCAGATGGAGCCGTTATGATAGGACATCGGGTTATAGCGGGCCTCGCCCCGGGCGATCGTGCGCACGCCCCAACCGTTGAATCCGTCCTTCGACAGGAGATTGGCGGCCACACGCGCCGCCCGCTCCGGCAGGGCGATGCCCGTGAAGAGCGCGTGGCCCGCATTGGACGAGCGCACGGCGCATTGCCGCTTCTCGCCGTCCAGCGCCAGCGCGTAGGTGCCGATCTCCTCACACCAGAAGGCCTCGTCGAAGCGCTCGCGCAGGGCGCGAGCCTCCTGGCCGAGACGGTGGGCGAGGTCGTCGTGGCCGAGCAGGGCGGCAAGCTTTGCGGCCCCGTTCTTGGCCGCGTAGACGTAGCCCTGCACCTCGCAGAGAGCGATTGGCCCCTTGGCGAGGTTGCCGTCGGCATGGAAGATCGAGTCGTGGCTGTCCTTCCAGCCCTGGTTCTCCAGGCCCTTATCGGTGTCGCGGGCGTATTCCACGAACCCGTCGCCGTCGCGGTCGCCGTAGCGGTTCATCCACTCCAGGGCGAGCTCGAGGGCCGGCCAGATCGCCGCGATGGTGTCCCGATCGCCGGTGACGGAATAGTATTCCCAGGCCAGCATCACGAAGAGCGGCGTGCCGTCGATGGTGCCGTAATAGTGCCGGAACGGGACCTCGCCGAGCATCGCCATCTCGCCGCGCCGCGTCTCGTGCAGCACCTTGCCGGGCTGCGCGTCGGCGGCCGGATCGACGGCCTTCGCCTGGGTCGAGGCGAGGTAGCGCAGAACGCCCTTGCCGAAATTCGGGTCGATCCAAAGGGCCATCATCGCGGTGATGATGCCGTCGCGTCCGAACACCGTGGAGTACCAGGGGATGCCGGCGAAGGGGTAGATGCCCTCCGGCGTGCGGCTCGCCAGCATGTAGAGGTCGGCGGTCGCCCGGCAGGCAGCTTCGTTGAACTGGTCGTTCGACGAGATGATCGTGGTGATGCCGGCGGTGAGCTGGCGCAGGTCGCGGCGCGAATCGCGGTAGGCGCGGGCGAAGATCACGCCTTCGGCGAGGCCCTTCGGGTGACGCGCGGAGGCCGTGCTGCCGGCCGCGTGGGACAGGCCGGCGGCCGCATCCTCGCCGACGCGCTCGGCCGCCGGTGCGCTGATGAAGGCGCGGTGCGATTCGAACACCACCCGCAGGAACAGCGAGGCGCGCCCGCCCGGTGGCAGGGAGACGACGAACTCGGCCCGGCCGGGCTCGATGTGCTTGGGCGTCGGGCCGAAATGCAGGCTGGTGGTGCGCACGACCTCGTCGAGGCCGACATAGCGGAACTGGACCTCGGATTCGCTGGACACCTGCACGCTGCGCTTGCCGCGCACCGGACGGTCCATGCCGCGCACCTCGAAGAGATCGCGGAAATCCGCGTCGAAGGTGACGGCGACCTTCAGGTGCCAGTGACGCGAATCATAGTTGCGCAGGCCGATCCGGTCGTAGCAGGCGCCTCGGAACAGGAACTTGGTGCGCTCGATGGCGATCAGTTCGCGCGGAATCGTGGTCTCGTCATGGGCGTCGATACGGATGTCGGGCGTCGTCATGTCGACGCTCAGCGCGCCGTTGTCGTCCTGCATCACCGAGGAGAGCAACAGCGGGCGCTGGTCCTCGATGGTGACGTGCATGCGTGAGAGGTAGCGCGTGTCCTGGAAGTAGAGGCCTTCGGGCCCGGGCAGCACGCCGATGTCGCCGTAGCTATCGAGGACCGCGAAGGCCTCGCCGTACTTCAGCGAGCGCAGCGGACGCTCCACGAGCGAGGTCTGCGCCTCGATATGATACTGCGGCAGAACTTCGTCGGCGTCCTGGAAGCCATGGGGAATCCGCGCCTCGGGCGCGGTCTCGGAGGTCGCCTTGAGAGTGTCCGCTGCCATGCCTGCGCGTCTCCGGAGATGGGGGTCGAATCGAAAAGGGCCGCCGGTCGCAAAATTGCGGCGCGGCGGCCCTCAAAGGCAGAGGTAGTGCGGCAATCTTGCGGCGCCAGCCCGAACCGGCACCGAGCAAGAGCGATGCCGGACAGCCCGGCGGACCGGTCGTCAGGCCGGCATGGCCGCGACGGAGATCGACGGCAGGGACGAGCCGTTCATCTCGCCATAATGCGAGGAGAACGCGCCGGTGTGCGGCAGCTTGATGATGTCGGCGGAGCCGGCGAGCAGCTGCTCGTAGGCGGCGACGTACTTGCGCACCATGCACTCGGCGGTGAACTGGGACTCGAAGTGCTTGCGCACGCCGGCCCGGCTCATGGTCTTGACCTTGTGGACCGCCGCCACGGCATCGTCCATCGAGTCGCAGAGAACACCCGAAACGCCATCGGCGATGACTTCCGGCACGGAACCGTTGCGGAAGGCGATCACCGGCGTACCGGCCGACATCGCCTCGATCATGACGAGGCCGAAGGGCTCCGGCCAGTCGATCGGGAAGGCCAGCGCCAAGGCGTTGCCGAGGAAGTCCTTCTTCTGCTCCTCGTTGATCTCGCCGATGAACTCGACGAGGGGATGGTGGATCATCGGCTCGATGACCTCGTCCCAGTAATCCTGGTCAGCCTTGTCGACCTTGGCGGCGATCTTGAGCTTCACGCCCGAGCGGATCGCCATCTCGATGGCGCGGTCGGGGCGCTTCTCCGGGGAGATGCGGCCGAGGAACGCCAGGTAGCCGCCCTTATCGTCTAGATCCTTGGCCTCCGGGTAGAACGGGCAGTTCTGGGCCGGAAGTCCGTGATGGATGGTCGAGAGCCAGTTGACATTCTCGGGCATCGGATCACGCTGGTTGTCCGAGATCGACACCAGGGGCATGCCCGTGAAGGTCCGGTAAACCGGCATGAAATCCGGCACGTCGAGGCGACCGTGCATCGTCGTGAGGCACTTGTGGTTCAGGTCCTCGAACATCGGATACTGAAGCAGGTCGATGTGGAAGTGCAGGATATCGAATTCATGAGCCCGCTTGTGCACGTGGTGCAACATGGCGAGATGGCTCGCGGTGTGATCCCGGTAGCCGAGGAGTCGCAGACCTTCCGGCGTGCAGGCAGCCAGCTTGGCTGAAGTCTCTGAGTCGCCGCTCGCGAACAGGGTCACGTCGTGGCCCTGGCGGACCAGCTCTTCCGTGATCCAGGACACCACGCGCTCGGTGCCGCCGTAGAACTTCGGGGGTACCGCCTCCGAGAGCGGAGCAATCTGAGCAATGCGCACGAAGCGTCTCCTGTGAGGTCGAATTGTTGCGCCGACCTAACGCGATCCGGCCTGAGTGGGACATGAACGAAACAGACGGCCAAGGTTATGGTTCCCGAGGTTCGGAGTCCGCCAGCCCCGCCTGACACTTCGTCCCAGATGTCCCCGATATCCCCGGCTCGCGCGGTCTGGTATACCAGTAAGGCCGCCATTCGGTCCTGCAAGAACCCGGCCGCCGTTTCCCCTGCGCGGATCGGTCGTGTTGTGCGGAACGAGAGGAGAACTACCTGAGCCGCATGGCTGAAATTGTGCGACGCACGACGCCCTTGTTTCACCTCGGGGGCTCGTCTAAGCCTCGCGCCCGTGCAGTCTGGCATTGGAGCAATTCCATGTGTCCGGCCCTGCCCGGGGCGCCCCGGATGCCCGCGAACACGAGAGGTCCAGCATGACCGGCCTGATGGCAGATTACCTGCCGCTCATCGTCTTCATCGGCGTGTCGATGTTCATCGCCGTGGCGCTCCTCGTGGCACCGTTCCTCGTTGCCTATAACAGCCCCGATCCTGAGAAGTTGTCGGCTTACGAGTGCGGTTTCAACGCGTTCGATGACGCGCGCATGAAGTTCGACGTCCGCTTCTATCTCGTGGCGATCCTATTCATCATCTTCGATCTCGAAGTCGCATTCCTGTTTCCCTGGGCCATCACCTTCGGGGAACTCGGCTGGTTCGGCATGTGGTCGATGATGGCCTTCCTCGGCGTTCTGACCGTCGGCTTCGTCTACGAGTGGCGCAAGGGCGCCCTCGAATGGGACTAGCGCCCCCGAATCGCGCAATCCTCGAAGTCCGACCGTCCGAAGCCTGATCCCGAGAAACCGATGGCCTTCAGCCCCGACCTCTCCCGCGCCCCGGCGATCGCACCGGCCCCCAAGGGGATCATCGATCCCAATACGGGCCTGCCGGTGGGCGCCAACGACCCGACCTTCCTGTCGATCAACAGCGAACTCGCGGATCGCGGCTTCCTCGTCACCTCTACGGACGACCTCATCAACTGGGCCCGCACCGGCTCGCTGATGTGGATGACCTTCGGCCTCGCCTGCTGCGCCGTCGAGATGATGCAGATGTCGATGCCGCGTTACGATTGTGAGCGCTTCGGTTTCGCGCCGCGCGGGAGCCCGCGCCAGTCGGACGTGATGATCGTCGCCGGCACGCTCACCAACAAGATGGCCCCGGCGCTCCGCAAGGTCTACGACCAGATGCCGGAGCCGCGCTACGTGATCTCCATGGGCTCCTGCGCCAACGGTGGCGGCTACTACCACTATTCCTACTCGGTGGTGCGCGGCTGCGACCGGGTGGTGCCGGTGGACATCTACGTCCCGGGCTGCCCGCCCACCGCCGAGGCGCTGCTCTACGGCGTGCTCCTACTCCAGAAGAAGATCCGCCGCACCGGCACGATCGAGCGCTGAGGGAGTACGCACTGCATGACCAACGGCATCAGCATCCTCGCGCACACCAACCCGACTTCCGGCGCCGATGCGCTGGAGCGCCTCGGCGACCACATCGCCGGCGCACTCGGGCCCGCGATCGTGTCCCGCGCGATCGCGTTCGGCGAGTTGACCCTCGTGGTCCAGGCCAGCGACATCGTCTATGCGCTGACCTACCTGCGCGACGACCCGGCCTGCGCCTTCCGCTGCTTTATCGACATCTGCGGCGCCGACTATCCGGCCCGCGAGAAGCGCTTCGACGTGGTCTACCACCTGCTCTCGTTGCGCCATAACACCCGCATCCGCCTGAAGGTGCAGACGGACGACCAGACGCCCGTCCCATCGGTGATCGAGGTGTTCCCGGCCGCGAACTGGTTCGAGCGCGAGACCTACGATCTCTACGGCATCCTGTTCTCGGGCCACCCGGACCTGCGCCGGCTGCTCACCGATTACGGTTTCGAGGGCCATCCCCTCCGCAAGGACTTTCCGCTCACGGGCTTCGTCGAGGTCCGCTACGACCAGGACGAGGCGCGCGTGGTCTACGAGCCCGTGAAGCTCACCCAGGAATTCCGGAACTTCGACTTCCTCTCGCCGTGGGAGGGCACCGAATACGTGCTCCCGGGCGACGAGAAAAAGTCGGCTTGAGCAGCGGAGCGAGGCCATGACCGAGCACAATATCCGCAACTTCGCGATCAATTTCGGGCCCCAGCACCCTGCGGCGCACGGCGTGCTGCGTCTCGTTCTGGAACTCGACGGCGAGATCGTCGAGCGGGTCGATCCGCATATCGGCCTGCTCCACCGCGGCACCGAGAAGCTGATCGAGCACAAGACCTACCTTCAGGCGACGCCCTATTTCGACCGGCTCGACTACGTCTCGCCGATGAATCAGGAGCACGCCTTCTGCCTCGGGATCGAGAAGCTGCTCGGGCTCGAAGTGCCGCGTCGCGCCCAGCTCATCCGCGTGCTGTTCTGCGAGATCGGCCGCATCCTCTCCCATCTTCTCAACGTCACCACGCAGGCGATGGATGTCGGCGCCCTCACGCCTCCGCTCTGGGGTTTCGAGGAGCGCGAGAAGCTGATGATCTTCTACGAGCGTGCCTCGGGGGCGCGTCTCCACGCGAACTACTTCCGGCCCGGCGGGGTGCACCAGGACCTGCCGCCCGCGCTGATCGACGACATCGAGGCGTTCTGCGACCCCTTCCTGCAGGTGGTTGACGACCTCGACAACCTCGTCATGGCCAACCGCATCTTCAAGCAGCGCAACGTCGACATCGGCATCGTCACCGTGGACGAGGCCATGGCCTGGGGCTTTTCGGGCGTGATGGTGCGCGGTTCGGGCATTCCGTGGGACCTGCGCAAGTCGCAGCCCTACGAGTGCTACGAAGAAATGGAATTCGACATTCCCGTGGGGAAGAACGGCGACACCTACGATCGCCAGGTGATCCGCATGGAAGAGATGCGGGAATCCGTGAAGATCATGAAGCAGTGCTGCGCCAAGCTGCGCGAGCCTGCCGGTCAGGGTCCGATCGCCGCTACCGATGGCAAGATCGCGCCCCCGCCCCGCCGCGAGATGAAGCGCTCGATGGAGGCGCTGATCCACCACTTCAAACTCTACACCGAGGGTTTCCACGTGCCGGCCGGTGAGGTCTACGCGGCCGTCGAGGCGCCCAAGGGCGAGTTCGGCGTCTACCTCGTCTCCGACGGCACCAACAAACCCTATCGCTGCAAGATCCGCGCTCCGGGATTCGCCCACCTCCAGGCGATGGACTGGATGTGCCGCGGTCACATGCTGGCTGACGTGTCCTGCGTGCTCGGCACGCTGGACATCGTGTTCGGCGAAGTGGACCGGTGAGGATCAAGGTTCAGAACTGATGGCCAACCGCAGACTCGCCCCCGCCTCCGAGCAGCCCGCCGCCTTCGCGTTCTCATCCGAGAACGCCGACTGGGCCAAGGGACAGATCGACAAGTACCCGGAGGGGCGCCAGGCCTCGGCCGTGATCCCGCTGCTGTGGAAGGCGCAGGAGCAGAACGGCGGCTGGCTGCCGCAGAAGGCCATCGAGGCCGTGGCCGACGAACTCGGCATGCCGCATATCCGCGTGCTCGAAGTCGCGACCTTCTACACGATGTTCGCCCTGGAGCCGGTGGGCAAGTTCTGGATTCAGCTCTGCGGGACGGTGCCGTGCGATTCCTGCGGCGCCCGCGAACTGAAGGACTACCTGCACCATCGCCTCGGCGCGCCGGGCCATGTCAGCGCCGATGGCAACTTCTCCTGGCTCGAAGTCGAGTGCCTGGGCGCCTGCTGCAACGCCCCGATGGCGCAGATCAACCAGGATTACTACGAGGACCTGACGCCGGACCTCTTGGGCAAGCTCATGGACGATCTGGCGGCCGGACGACCCGTGAAGATCGGTTCCCAGGTTGGCCGGACCTCCTCGGAACCCCTCGGGGGCGCTGACACGCTGACCGACGCGACCCTGTTCGACGGCTCGCGGGTGGGTGCGTGGCGCAAGCGCTTCGAGAAGGATGAGGAGAACGAAGCCGGCAAGGAGGAGGCCGCGTCCTCCGAACAGCGCGCTGCCTCCGACCCGAAGCCGGCCCGTCCCGATGCCGGACGCGCGGCGGAGCGGCCGGTCACCGACGCCCCCGCGCAACGCGCGGCCGCCGGCGAGACGCCGGTCAAGCCCAGCGACAAGGACGACGCGGCCGACCGCACGGAGTCGACTGCGCAGCCGAACACGCCCGCGCCCGCCGCGCCGGAGACCATCGCGAAGGCCGAGGCGGCCGGTGCCGAAGCGGGGACGCAGTCGGCGCTGCCCCGCAACGAACCGCCGCCGCAACCGACGAATTCGGGCGCCAGCGCCGATGCGGCGGCACCTGCTTCCGCTCCCCACCCGTCCGACCCCAAGAAGGGGAACTGACATGCTCGCCGATCAGGATCGCATCTTCACGAACCTCTACGGCCTGCACTCGCCGGGCCTGGACGCGGCCAAGCAGCGCGGTGCCTGGGACGGCACGAAGTTCTTGCTCGAAATGGGCCGCGACTGGATCATCGACGAGATGAAGCAGTCAGGCCTGCGCGGGCGCGGCGGCGCCGGCTTTCCCACCGGCCTCAAGTGGTCGTTCATGCCCAAGAAGTCCGATGGGCGTCCGCACTACCTCGTCGTCAACGCCGACGAGTCGGAGCCGGGCACCTGCAAGGACCGGGAGATCATGCGGCACGATCCGCATCTCCTGATCGAGGGCTGCATGCTCGCCTCCTTCGCGATGGCGGCCCATGCCTGCTACATCTACATCCGCGGCGAGTACGTGGCGGAGAAGCACGCCCTCCAGCGCGCGGTGGACGAAGCCTACGCGGCGAGGCTCGTCGGCAAGGACAACGTCCACGGTTACCCCTTCGACATCTACGTCCACCACGGCGCCGGTGCCTACATCTGCGGCGAGGAGACGGCGCTGCTCGAGAGCCTCGAGGGGAAGAAGGGCATGCCGCGCCTGAAGCCCCCGTTCCCTGCGAACATGGGTCTCTATGGCTGCCCGACGACGGTGAACAACGTCGAGTCGATCGCGGTGGCGGGCACGATCCTGCGCCGGGGTGGCGCCTGGTTCGCCGGCCTCGGCGGTAAGAACAACACCGGCACGAAACTGTTCTGCGTCTCGGGGCACGTCAATAAGCCCTGCAACGTCGAGGAAGAACTCGGGATCACCTTCCGCGAACTCATCGACAAGCATTGCGGCGGCATGCGCGGCGGCTGGGACAACCTGCTCTGCTCCATCCCCGGCGGCTCCTCGGTGCCGCTGGTGCCGGCCGAGCAGATCATCGACGCCAAGATGGACTTCGACACGCTGAAGAACCTCGGCTCCGGCCTCGGGACGGCGGCGGTGATCGTCCTCGACCGGTCCACCGATATCGTCTCGGCGATCGCCCGCATCGCCTACTTCTACAAGCACGAGTCCTGCGGCCAGTGCACGCCCTGCCGCGAGGGCACGGGCTGG
Source organism: Methylobacterium goesingense (assembly GCF_022179225.1). GTDB lineage: Bacteria > Pseudomonadota > Alphaproteobacteria > Rhizobiales > Beijerinckiaceae > Methylobacterium > Methylobacterium goesingense. The sequence continues at coordinate 16,701 of NZ_BPQL01000100.1, read as the reverse complement.
ATGTGGCGCGTGATGCTGCGAATGGCTGAGGGGCGCGCGCAACGTCGCGAGATCGACATGCTGCTCGATGTGACGAAGCAGATCGAGGGCCACACGATCTGCGCGCTCGGCGACGCGGCGGCTTGGCCGATCCAGGGGCTCATCCGGCATTTCCGGCCGGAGATCGAAAAGCGCATCGACCGTTACAGCGCCAACCCCCATTCCGATCCGGTGCCGATGGCGGCGGAGTGATCCGCGCCTCGCATCAACCCGAATTCGAACCTGAGACCCACGCATGACCAAGATCGTCGTCGACGGCACCGAGGTCGATGTTCCGGCGGAGTACACGCTGCTCCAGGCCTGCGAGGCGGCAGGCGCGGAGATCCCGCGCTTCTGCTTCCACGAGCGGCTGTCCATCGCTGGCAACTGCCGGATGTGTCTGGTTGAGTTGAAAGGCGCCCCGAAGCCCGTGGCCTCCTGCGCCTACGCGGTCAAGGATTGCCGGCCCGGGCCCAACGGCGAGCCGCCGGAGGTGCTAACGCGCTCGGGAACCACGAAGAAGGCCCGCGAGGGGGTGATGGAGTTTCTCCTCATCAACCACCCCCTCGATTGCCCGATCTGCGATCAGGGCGGCCATTGCGATCTGCAAGATCAGGCGATGGCCTACGGTGTCGACTCGACCCGCTACGGCGAGAACAAGCGCGCGGTGGAAGAGAAGTATATCGGCCCGCTGGTGCGGACCGCCATGAACCGCTGCATTCACTGCACCCGCTGCGTCCGCTTCTTGGCGGAAGTTGCAGGCGTGCCGGACCTCGGCGCCATCGGGCGCGGCGAGGACATGGAGATCACGAGCTACCTCGAATCGGCCATGGGTTCGGAGTTGCAGGGCAACGTTGCCGACCTCTGCCCCGTGGGCGCCCTCGTCCACAAGCCGCAGAGCTACGAGGTCCGGCCCTGGGAGCTGTCGAAGACCGAGTCCGTCGACGTGATGGATGCGGTCGGCTGCGCCATCCGGGTCGATGCCCGCGGTCGCGAGGTCATGCAGATCGAGCCGCGCGTGCACGAGGGGATCAACGAGGAGTGGATCTCCGACAAGACCCGCCACGCCGTGGACGGCCTGCGCACCCAGCGCCTCGACCGGCCGTATCTGCGCGAGAACGGCCGACTGCGCCCCGCCTCATGGGGTGAGGCATTCTCGGCAATTGCCGCCAAGGTGAAGGGCACCGACCCGAAGCGCATCGGCGCGGTGGTCGGCGACCTTGCGGGAGTCGAGGAGATCTACGCCCTCAAGGCGCTCATGACCTCCCTCGGCGTGACGAGCCTCGATTGCCGCCAGGCCGGTGAGGCCATCGATCCGGCCTGGGGCCGGGCCGCCTACACCCTCGGCACTGGCATCGCCGGGATCGAGGAGGCGGACGCAATCCTGCTGGTCGGCACCAATCCGCGCCTGGAGGCTTCGCTTCTCAACGTGCGCATCCGTAAGCGCTGGAGGATGGGCCCGCTCGCCGTCGGTCTGATCGGCGAGCCCGCCGACCTGACCTATCCCCACGTCTATCTCGGTGCTGGCCCCGAGACACTGGCCGATCTCGCCTCCGGCCAGCACAGCTTCGCCGAAGCGCTGAAGGCCGCGAACCGGCCCCTGATCATCGTCGGCACCGGTGCGCTCGCCCGGCCCGACGGCGCCGCGATCCTCGCGGCTGCGGCGAAGCTCGCTCGGGACATCGGCGCCGTTACGCCCGAGTGGAGTGGCTTCGGCGTACTCCAGACAGCGGCCGCCCGCGTCGGTGCCCTCGATCTCGGCTTCGTGCCGCGGGAGGGCGGCCACGACTTCGCCGGCATCGCGGCGGCGGGCGCCCTCGACGTGGTGTTCAACCTCGGCGCCGACGAGGTCGAGATCGGGCCGGGCGCCTTCGTGGTCTACCAGGGCACGCACGGGGATCGCGGCGCCACCCGCGCCGACGTCATTCTGCCGGGGGCGGCCTACACCGAGAAGAGCGCCACCTACGTCAACCTCGAGGGTCGGGTGCAGACCACCAACCGCGCCGGCTTCCCGCCGGGCGACGCCCGCGAGGATTGGGCGATCCTGCGCGCCCTATCCGATGTGCTTGGCAAGCGCCTGCCGTTCGATTCGCTGAGCGCCCTACGCCGGGCGCTCTACGCCGAGCATCCGCACTTCGCCGCCCTGGATACCATCGCCCCGAGCGATGCGGTCGCGACCGTGGAGACCCTGTCGGGTCTCGGCGGTGAGCCGACCCGCACCGCCTTCGTCGCGGCGGTCCCGGACTTCTACCTCAGCAACGCGATCGCCCGCGCCTCGCGCGTGCTCGCCGAGTGTTCGAGCCTCGCCCGGGTGCGCGGCCTCGAAGCGGCCGAATAAGGATCTCCTGCGATGACCTTCTGGGAAATCCTCGGCACCGTCCTGCTGCTGGCGCTGAAAAGCTTCGTGCTCCTGGCGCTGCTGCTGGTCTTCATCGCCTACGCGCTGCTCGCAGACCGTAAGATCTGGGCAGCGGTGCAGCTCCGGCGCGGCCCCAACGTGGTCGGGCCCTGGGGCCTGTTCCAGTCCTTCGCCGATCTCCTGAAGTTCGTCCTGAAGGAGCCGATCATTCCGGCGGGCGCCAACAAGGCGCTGTTCTTGCTGGCACCCCTGGTCTTCGCCACGCTGGCGCTCGCCGCCTGGGCGGTGATCCCGCTCGCCGAGGGCTGGGCCATCGCCGACCTGAACGTCGGCATCACCTACATCTTCGCGATCTCGTCGCTCGGCGTGTACGGCGTCCTCATGGGCGGCTGGGCCTCGAACTCGAAATACGCCTTCCTGGGTGCGCTGCGCTCGGCCGCGCAGATGATCTCCTACGAAGTCTCCCTCGGCTTCGTCATCATCTGCGTCCTTCTCTGCGCTGGCTCCCTGAACCTCTCGCGCATCGTGATGGCGCAGGACACCAGCCTCGGAATCCTCGGCTGGTACTGGCTCTGGCTGTTCCCGATGTTTGTGGTGTTCTTCATCTCGGCGCTGGCCGAGACGAACCGCCCGCCCTTCGATCTGCCGGAGGCCGAATCGGAGTTGGTCGCCGGCTACATGGTCGAGTATTCCTCGACGCCGTACCTGTTGTTCATGCTGGGCGAGTACGTGGCCATCATGACCATGTGCGCGCTGGGCACGGTGCTCTTCCTCGGCGGCTGGCTCTCGCCGATCCCGTTCGCGCCCTTCACCTGGGTGCCGGGCCTGATCTGGTTCGCCCTCAAGGCCAGCTTCCTCTTCTTCATGATCGCCATGGTGAAGGCCATGGTGCCGCGCTACCGCTACGACCAGCTCATGCGCCTCGGCTGGAAGGTGTTCCTGCCGCTCTCGCTCGTCTCGGTCGTCGTCGTCGCCTTCGTCCTCAAGCTCACCGGCCTCGCGCCGGGCGCCTGACAACCCCTCACGGAGATCCGGGCCATGAAGCTCGATCAGGTCGCTAAGGGTCTGCTGCTGAAGGAGTTCGCGTCCGGGTTCGTCCTGGCGATGAAGTACTTCTTCAAGCCGAAGGCCACGATCAACTACCCCTTCGAGATGGGCCATCGCGGCCCGCGCTTCCGGGGGGAGCATGCGCTCCGCCGCTATCCCAACGGTGAGGAGCGCTGCATCGCCTGCAAGCTGTGCGAGGCCATCTGCCCCGCCCAGGCCATCACCATCGAGGCCGGCCCGCGCCGCAACGACGGCACCCGCCGCACGACCCGTTACGACCTCGACATGGTCAAGTGCATCTATTGTGGCATGTGCCAGGAGGCCTGCCCGGTGGACGCGATCGTCGAGGGGCCGAACTTCGAGTTCTCGGTCGAGACCCGCGAGGAACTCCTCTACGACAAGGAAAAGCTCCTCCTGAACGGCGACCGCTGGGAGCGCGAGATCGCGCGCAACCTCGCCGTGGACGCGCCCTACCGTTGAGCGGGTGCCGTCCGCGGACCGCGGAATGAGACAGAGGACCGGTTCCGTGCCCACGGAGCCGGCCCGGGCCCTCCGAGGCGGTTGTGCGCCGCAGGAGCGGGTTCTATAGACGGGCGGCCGGTGGGCCGTGGCACAATTTCGGCAGAAGGGGCCGTCCTCGGGACGGCTGATCTCAAGAACCGCATGAGCGCAGCCGCTGCCTTCTTCTACCTGTTCGCAGGTGTGACCATCGCCTCGGGCTTCATGGTGATCGCCTCGCGCAATCCCGTGGCCTCGGTGCTCTTCCTAATCCTGGCCTTCGTGAACGCCGCCGGCCTGTTCGTGATGATGGGCGCCGAGTTCCTGGCGATGATCCTCGTGGTCGTCTACGTGGGCGCGGTCGCGGTGCTGTTCCTGTTCGTCGTGATGATGCTCGACGTGGATTTTGCCCAGCTGCGCCAGGGCTTCCAGCAATACCTGCCCATCGGCGCGCTGATCGGGGCGGTGTTCCTGATCGAGCTGCTGCTCGTGGTCGGCTCCTGGACCATCGATCCGGGCCTCGTTCAGGCGCCGCTCGGGCCGGTCGCCAATGCCGAGTCCGTCACCAACACCCAGGCGCTGGGCCGGGTGCTCTACACGGACTACGTCTTCTTCTTTCAGCTCGCCGGCTTGATCCTGCTGGTGGCGATGATCGGCGCCATCGTGCTGACCCTGCGTGACCGGCCGGGTGTCAAGCGCCAGAACATCGCTGTCCAGAACGCGCGCACGCAGACCATGGCGGTGGAGACCCGCAAGGTGCCGTCCCGCCAGGGCGTGGAAGTCTGATGACAGGCGGAACTCGAACGGCAGAGACCGGGAGCCACATCCGATGATCGGCCTGAGCCACTACCTGACGGTCGCCGCGATCCTGTTCACCCTGGGGGTGCTCGGCATCTTCGTGAACCGCAAGAACGTCATCGTCATCCTGATGTCCATCGAGCTGATCCTGCTCGCGGTGAACATCAACCTCGTCGCCTTCTCCACCCACCTCAACGACATCACCGGACAGGTCTTCGCCCTGTTCGTGCTGACGGTCGCGGCGGCGGAGGCGGCCATCGGCCTCGCCATCCTCGTCGTGTTCTTCCGAAACCGCGGCTCCATCGCGGTCGAGGACGTCAGCATGATGAAGGGCTGAGCGGGACCGAGACGGACCCCGATTCGACGCCCGGCGGCGCGGCCTTCGCGCCGCCGCGGCGGTGACACGAACCCCACCGGGCGCTGCCCCGGCTCCCGCGCCCTGCGCGGGGTCCGGGCGCGTCCCAGGAGGCCGGACAAGCCAGCGATGTATCACGCGATCGTCTTCCTCCCGCTCGTCGGTGCGCTCCTCGCCGGCCTGTTCGGCCGCCAGCTCGGTCCGAAGCTCAGCGAGGGCATCACCACCGGCCTGCTCGCCTTCTCGGCGCTGCTGTCCTGGGGCGCCTTCCTCGAGGTGCCCGGCACCGAGCACGCCACCCGCGTGCAGGTCGCGACCTGGTTCACCGCCGGCGACCTCGTGGTCGACTGGGCCTTCCGCATCGACACCCTGACGGTGATCATGCTGGTGGTCGTGACATCGGTCTCGACCCTCGTGCACCTCTACTCCATCGGCTACATGGAGGAGGATCCGCACCGGCCGCGCTTCTTCGCCTACCTGTCGCTGTTCACCTTCGCCATGCTGATGCTGGTCACGGCCGACAACCTCGTGCAGATGTTCTTCGGCTGGGAGGGCGTCGGCCTCGCCTCCTACCTGCTGATCGGGTTCTGGTACGAGAAGCCCTCGGCGAATGCGGCCGCCATGAAGGCCTTCATCGTCAACCGCGTCGGCGATTTCGGCTTCTCGCTGGGCATCTTCCTGGTCTTCGTGCTCACGGGCTCGATCGCCTTCGACGGCATCTTCGCCCGCGCGCCCGAGATCAAGGACGCGACCTTCCACTTCCTCGGCTACGATTGGAGCGCGTGGACGCTCGCCTGCCTGCTCCTGTTCATGGGCGCCATGGGCAAGTCGGCCCAGTTCCTGCTGCACACCTGGCTGCCCGACGCCATGGAGGGGCCGACCCCGGTCTCCGCGCTCATCCATGCCGCCACCATGGTAACGGCCGGCGTGTTCATGGTGGCGCGCCTGTCGCCCCTCTTCGAACTCGCTCCGAACGCGCTGATCGTGGTCACGGTCATCGGCGGCATCACGGCGTTCTTTGCGGCCACGATCGGTCTGGTGCAGAACGACATCAAACGCGTGATCGCCTACTCGACCTGCTCGCAGCTCGGCTACATGTTCGTGGCCCTCGGCGTCGGCGCCTACTCGGCCGCCGTGTTCCACCTCTTCACCCACGCCTTCTTCAAGGCGCTGCTGTTCCTCGGGGCCGGCTCGGTCATCCACGCGATGCACCACGAGCAGGACATGCGGAACATGGGGAATCTCCGCCGCTTCATCCCCTTCACCTCGGCGATGATGACCATCGGCACCCTGGCGCTGATCGGCTTTCCCTTCACGGCCGGATACTATTCCAAGGACGCGATCATCGAGGCGGCCTACGCCTCGACCCGGCCCGGGCACACGCTGGCCTTCCTGTGCACCGTGGTCGCCGCGCTGATGACCTCGTTCTATTCCTGGCGCCTGTTCTTCATGACCTTCGAGGGACCCGCCCGCTGGGCCGGTCACGGGGCACATCACCACGACGATAATCACGCGGTGGCACATGCGGGCGGATCGGCGCAGGCCGATGGCGCCCCGGGCCATCACGAAGGCGTCGCCCACGACAATCACGGCCACGACGTCGAGCCGGCCTCGCACAGCGCCATCGAGCATCACGACCATGCGCACACCCCGCATGAGAGCCCGCTCGTCATGACGATCCCGCTCGGCATCCTGGCCTTCGGCGCGCTCTTCGCCGGCCTGATCTTCAAGAACCGCTTCATCGGCGAAGGCATGGACAAGTTCTGGGGGCATTCCCTCGGCCACGGTCCCGACAACCACATCATGCACGACATCCACTCGGTGCCGGCGCTGGTGGCCTACGCGCCCTTCATCATGATGCTGATCGGCTTCGTGCTGGCCTACTGGATGTACATCCGCCGGCCCGAGCTGCCGGGCCAGCTCGCCGCGCAGCAGCCGAGCCTGTACCGCTTCCTCCTCAACAAGTGGTACTTCGACGAACTCTACGACCGGATCTTCGTCCGCCCGGCCAAGGATTTCGGCAAGTTCCTCTGGAAGGAGGCCGACGGCCGGGTCATCGACGGCATGGGGCCGGACGGCATCGCAACCCGGGTCCTCGACGTCACCCGCGGCGTGGTCCGCTTCCAGACCGGCTACGTCTATCACTACGCCTTCGTCATGCTCGTCGGCGTCGCCGCCCTCATTAGCTGGTACATGCTGACCGGCCTGCCCAAGGTCGCCCATTGATGGCCGCTGTCACGAACCGGAGCCCCCGCTGATGTTCGGCCTCGGAATCCTCTCCGGCCTCCTCATCGTTCCGCTCTGCGGCGCGGCCTTCATCCTCACCCTGGGCGAGGAGACCGAGGCCTCGAAGCGCAACGCCCGCTGGGCCGCGCTGATCACCACGCTCGCCACCTTCCTGCTCTCGCTGGTGGCCTGGGGCCGCTACGACGCGACCACGGCGAGCTTCCAGCTCGTCGAGACCCATGCCTGGCTGAGCGAGACCACCCGGTTCAAGCTCGGAGTCGACGGCTTCTCGATGCCGCTGATCCTGCTGACCACCTTCCTGATGCCGTTCTGCATCGGCGCCTCTTGGCTCTCGGTGAACACCCGGGTGAAGGAGTACTTCGTCGCCTTCCTCGTCCTCGAGACGACGATGATCGGCGTGTTCTGCGCCCTCGACCTGGTGCTGTTCTACCTGTTCTTCGAAGCCGGCCTGATCCCGATGTTCCTCATCATCGGCATCTGGGGCGGCAAGCGGCGCATCTACGCCAGCTTCAAGTTCTTCCTCTACACCCTGCTCGGCTCGGTGCTGATGCTGCTCGCCATCATGGCGATGTACTGGCACGCCGGCACCACCGACATCCCGACCTTGCTGCACACGCGCTTCCCCGTGGAGATGCAGGCCTGGCTCTGGCTGGCCTTCTTCGCCTCCTTCGCGGTGAAGATGCCGATGTGGCCGGTCCATACCTGGCTGCCCGACGCGCACGTGGAGGCACCCACCGCCGGCTCGGTGATCCTGGCGGGCATCCTGCTCAAGATGGGCGGCTACGGCTTCATCCGGATCTCGCTGCCGATGTTCCCGGATGCCTCCCACGCCTTCGCCCCGATGGTGTTCGCCCTCTCGGTGGTCGCGATCATCTTCACCTCGCTGATCGCCCTGATGCAGACCGACATCAAGAAGCTCATCGCCTACTCTTCGGTGGCGCATATGGGCTTCGTGACGCTGGGTCTGTTCACGATGAACGAGCAGGGCATCCAGGGCGCGCTGTTCCTGATGATCTCCCACGGCATCGTCTCGGGCGCGCTCTTCCTCTGCGTCGGCGTGGTCTACGACCGGATGCACACCCGCGAGATCGCCGCCTATGGCGGCCTGGTTAAGCGGATGCCGCTCTATGCGGCGGCCATGATGGTGTTCACCATGGCCAATGTCGGCCTGCCCGGCACCTCCGGCTTCGTCGGTGAGTTCCTCGCCATGATGGGCGCCTTCCGGGCCAACCCGACGGTGGCGTTCTTCTCGGTCTTCGGCATTATCCTGTCGGCTGGCTACGCCCTCTGGCTCTACGCCCGCGTGGTCTACGGCAAGCTCGAGAAGCCCAACCTGCAGGGCATCCTCGATCTGGATCTGCGCGAAAAGATCATCATCGCGCCGCTCGTCGCCCTGACGATCTACTACGGCGTCCACCCGGCCCCCGTGCTCGACACCTTCGCGCCCTCGACGGAAGCGTTGATGCAGAGCATGCGGACCGCGCTCTCGAACACGCAGACCGCCGCGGCCACCCTGCCGCCGGCCTCGCGCTGAAGGCTTGACCCGATGAACGCCGCTCAGATCGTCATGCCCGCGCTCGGGCCCGCCCTGCCGGAGCTGATCCTCAGCGTCGGCGTGCTGGTGCTGATCCTCTACGGTGCGTTCCGGGGCGAGCGCTCCGCCGAGGGCGTCAACGTCGGCGCGCTGATCCTCCTGGTGGTCGCGCTGTTCGCGGTGATGTCCCAGTCGGGCGCCAAGATCACGACCCTGAACGGCTCCTTCATCGTCGACAACTTCTCGAAGGTGATGAAGGCCCTGATCCTGCTCGGCTCGGCGGCCTCGATCCTTCTCTCGCGCGACTATTTCCAGCGCGAGCGCATCGACCGGTTCGAGTTTCCGATCCTGCTGGTCCTCTGCACCATCGGCATGATGGTCATGGCCTCGGCCAACGACCTCATCTCGCTCTATCTCGGCCTCGAGCTACAGTCGCTCGCCGCCTACGTCATCGCGGCCTTCCACCGGGACAACCTGAAGTCGACAGAAGCCGGGCTGAAGTACTTCGTCCTCGGCGCGCTCTCCTCGGGCATGCTGCTTTACGGCGCCTCCCTGGTCTACGGCTTCACCGGCACCGTCTCGTTCCCCGGCATCGTCGCGGCCCTGGACGGCACGGCGGGCTTCGGCATCGTGCTCGGCATCGTCTTCGTGGCGGCCGGTGTTTCCTTCAAGCTCGCCGCCGTACCCTTCCATATGTGGACGCCCGACGTCTACGAGGGCTCGCCGACGCCGGTGACCGCCTTCTTCGCCTCGGCGCCCAAGATGGCCGCCATGGCGATGACGGTCCGGCTCTTCATCGGCGCCTTCCCGGACGTGACCGCGGTCTGGCAGCAGATCATCGTCTTCGTCGCCATTGCCTCCATGGCGCTGGGCTCCTTCGCCGCCATCGGTCAGCGCTCGATCAAGCGCCTCATGGCGTATTCTTCCATCGGCAATGTCGGCTACGCCCTGGTCGGCCTCGCCGCCGGCTCGCAGGCGGGTGTCAGCGGCGTGGTGGTCTACATGATCATCTATCTGGCGATGACGCTCGGCGCCTTCGCGGTGCTGCTGTCGCTACGCCGCGGCGGACAGATGTTCGAGACCGTCGACGACCTCGCCGGCCTGTCGCGCACCCATCCGGTCCTGGCCTTCTGCCTCGCCGCGATGATGTTCTCGCTCGCCGGCATCCCGCCCCTGGCCGGCTTCTTCGCCAAGTACTACGTGTTCCTCGCTGCTATTCAGTCGGGCCTCGTGGCCCTGGCGATCATCGGCGTCGTCACCAGCGTGGTCGGGGCGTTCTACTACCTGCGCATCGTCAAGGTGATGTACTTCGACGAGCCGGTGGCCGCCTACGAGCCGATGGCGCCGGGCCCGCGCATCGTCCTCGGCCTGGCCAGCGTGGTGGTGGTGCTGTTCTGGATCGTGCCGGCCCCCCTCGTGGGTGCCGCCGGCGCCGCCGCCAAGTCGCTGTTCTAGACCCTTGGACGGCTACGGCCTCGGTTCCCTGGCCCGAGGGGAGGGCCACCGCCTCCACGTCCAAGACCGCCTCGGATCGACCAACACCGAGGCGTTGGATCTCTTCCGCGCGGGCGAGACCGGTCCGCTCTGGATCGTCGCCCGGCGGCAGGAGGCGGGACGGGGCCGGCGCGGCAACGCCTGGCTGTCCGAGACGGGCAACCTGACAGCGAGTTTGCTCTGGCCGGTGGACGCGGTCGATCCGGCGCAAGTGCCGACGTTGGGTTTCGTCGCGGGCGTCGCGCTGGTCGCGGCGCTGAAGCGAGCGACCGCCAGCGGTTCGGCGTCGCCAGCCGGCCCAGCCTGCGAAAGCCCGTTCCGCCTGAAATGGCCGAACGACGTGCTGGCTTCGGATGCCAAGCTCGCGGGGCTCCTGCTGGAGGCGGAGAGCCGGCCCCATGGGGGCCGCGCGGTGGTGATGGGCTTCGGCGTCAACGTCGCTGCGACGCCACAGGGCTTGCCTTATCGTGCGACGTGCCTCAGGCAGATGCTGTACGACACGCGCGCCGAGGATCTGTTCGTCCAGTTGACGGATACGATCGTCGACGCCGCGCGACTTTGGGATGGTGGCCGCGGATTCTCAGGGATCCGCGAGCGCTGGATCGCCGACGCGGCCGGGATCGGCGCGCCGGTCTCCGTGCGGACAGGCGACACTCTCGTACACGGAATTTTCGAGACGATCGACGAGGCCGGGCGGCTCGTGGTCCGATCGGAGGATGGAACGCGACGGACCGTGACGGCGGGCGAGGTGCATTTGGGAACGGCCGCGACGGCGGCTTGAGGTTTTACGGACAATGACGACAGGGCAAGACGAACTCGTCTTCGTGCCGCTTGGCGGCGTGGGCGAGATCGGCATGAATGCGGCACTCTACGGCTTCGGGCCGGCCAAGCGCCGCAAATGGATCATGGTCGATTGCGGAATGGGCTTTGCCGGCGAGGAGGGATTCCCCGGCATCGACCTGATGTTCCCGGATCTCAGCTTCATCGAGGAGCGCAAGGACGACCTCCTCGCCATCTTCATCACCCACGCGCACGAGGATCATATCGGCGCGATCGGTGAGCTTTGGCCGAAGCTCGAGGCGCCCGTCTACGCGACGCGCTTCGCCAAGAACCTGCTGGAGGCCCGCCGCCTCAGCGAGCCGGGTGCGCCCAAGGTCATCCTCAAGGAGATCCAGGCCGGCCGCCGCGTCCAGGTCGGGCCCTTCGAGATCGAGTACGTTCCGGTCTCGCACTCGATCCCCGAGTCGAACGCCGTCGCCATCCGCACGCCGCACGGCCTCGTGCTGCACACCGGCGACTGGAAGCTCGACCCGACCCCGATCCTCGGCGACGTGACCTCGGAGGCGGCCTTCCGGGCGCTGGGCGACGAGGGCATCCTGGCGATGATCAGCGATTCGACCAACGTCGTGCGCGAGGGCCGCTCCCCGAGCGAGGCCGAGGTCGCCGCTACCCTGCGGGACCTGATCGCCGACGCACCGCATCGCGTCGCGGTGACCACCTTCGCCTCGAACGTCGCCCGCATGCGCGCCGTGGCCGAGGCGGCGCAGGCCTGCGGGCGCGAGGTCATCGCGGTCGGGCGTGCCATGGACCGGGTCATCGGTGTCGCGCGCGAGTGCGGCTTCCTCGACGGGCTTCCGGAGTTCCGCTCGTCGGACAGCTACGGTTATCTGCCCCGCGACAAGGTGGTCGCGCTGCTCACGGGCTCGCAGGGCGAAGAGCGGGCGGCCCTCGCCCGCGTCTCACGCGACGACCATCCCGATATCACCCTGGCGGCGGGTGACCGGGTCATCTTCTCCTCGCGGGCCATTCCCGGCAACGAGCGGGCGGTGGGCGCGATCATCAACGACCTCATCAATGCCGGCATCGAGGTGGTCACCGACCGCACCAAGCTCGTCCACGTCTCTGGCCATCCCCGGCGCGACGAGATGGCGGAGATGTATGCTTGGACCCGTCCGCAGACGGCGATCCCCGTGCACGGCGAGGCCCTCCACCTCGACGAGCATGCGCGCTTCGCCCGGGCCCAGGGCGTTCCGAACATCGTCAAGGCCCGCAACGGCAGCGTGGTGCGGCTCGCACCCGGCACGCCGGAGATCGTCGACCACGTGAAGGCCGGGCGCCTGTTCAAGGACGGCAATGTCCTGATCGACGCCAAGGACCGGGCCATCCCCGAGCGCCGCAAGCTCTCGCAGGCCGGCATCGTCTCGGTGGCCATTGCCATCGACGTTCAGGGCGAGATCCTGGGCGAACCCGCGATCGACATCATCGGTCTGCCCAATCGCGGCCGTACCGGCCAGCCGATGCTGGACGTCGTGGTCGATTCCGTCTCGCGCACGCTCTCGGGTCTGTCGAAGCCCAAGCGCAAGGACGCGGAGGCAGTCGAAAAGGCCGTCGACCGGGCGATCCGTTCGGCGGTGAACGAGGTCTGGGGCAAGAAGCCCGCTTGCCATGTGCAGGTGGTGGAGGTCTAGCGATCCAACCCTCCCCCGTCGCGGGGGAGGGGGCCTGCGCAGCAGGCGGGTGAGAGCGGCGATCTGTCCGGACAGGGCACGCCCCTCGTGCGGGACCTCGTTCCGGCCCGACCCGCTTCACGGGCCAGCCTTGCCCGCCAAGGGGGGGGTACACGCAGCGGATTTTTCGAAGGGGAGCAAACCATGATCGGACGCCTGAATCACGTCGCCATCGCGGTCCGCGATCTCGATGCCGCCTGCGCCATCTACCGGGACACCCTCGGGGCCACGGTCACCGAGCCGCTGCCGCAGCCCGAGCACGGGGTCACGGTGGTGTTCGTGAACCTGCCCAACAGCAAGGTCGAGCTGATGTCGCCGCTGGGCGAGGGCTCACCGATCGAGAGCTTCGTCGAGCGCAACCCTAATGGCGGCGTTCATCACGTCTGCTACGAGGTCGACGACATCATCGTGGCCCGCGACAAGCTCAAGGCCCAGGGCGCCCGCGTCCTCGGCACCGGCGAGCCGAAGATCGGCGCCCATGGCAAGCCCGTGCTGTTCCTCCATCCGAAGGACTTTCTCGGCACCCTTGTCGAGTTGGAGCAGGTCTGAGCCGGATGGGTCCCGTCCTCCAGGCCCTGGCCGCCACCACCCTGCGCACCCTCGCGGTGATCGCCCTGGTGCTGGCCGCCGTCGTCGCGCTGGCCGTGAGCCTGTTCAAGCTCACGGTGTTCGGCGCCATGGCGCTCTATTTCGTGGTCTGGTGGACGCTGCTCTTCGTCATCCTGCCCCTGCGCAATCAAGTCGAGGACGACCCGGCGCGCATCGTGCCGGGACAAGACCCGGGCGCGCCGGCCTCGCCACGCCTGCGCGAGAAGGCGATCCTCACCACGCTCCTGTCGAGCGTGGTCTTCCTGCTGGCGATCCAGGTGTTCGAATTGGCCGGACTCTGACGCAAACATCCCGGGGCGACGTCGACATCTATGAACGCGCGTCCGTAAAAGGCTTGCTCGACGATCGGGCATAAAAAAAGCAAGGCCTAAGCCTTGCTTTGTTAGGATGGTAACTGGCTCAGCCTCGATTGTCTCACGCATTGCTTACGGCGTGGCGGCTGAAATTCCTCCCGAGACTCGGACCGTGCGGCGCCGCTGCTTGGCGGCGCGTCCATCACGGAGGCGCTTATAGGAACAACAATTCTCATTGTCACCTCCCCTGTGTGACATTCCTGCGCTTTTCTACCGGAATGGCGGAAGGGACTCGCGCGGGCCCCGGTGAGACGATGTCCAAAAGCCACGCCCGCTTCCCGTATCGTCCAGCCACGCTTGTCTTTTCCCGGTGCAATGTGTTGTGTGCCCCAGCGTGCCGCCGACCCGCTGGCGCGCTGTTTCCAGGGCCTCCCATGCGTCTCTCCCTCTATTTCATGCCGACCTTGCGCGAGACGCCCAAGGAAGCCGAGATCGTCTCCCACCGCCTCATGCTGCGCGCCGGACTCGTGCGCCAGGAGGCCGCTGGCATCTACGCGTGGCTGCCTTTGGGGCTGCGGGTCCTGAACAAGGTCTGTGCGGTCATTCGCGAGGAGCAGGACCGGGCGGGCGCCATCGAGATCCTGATGCCGACCATCCAGTCGGCCGAGCTCTGGCGGGAATCCGGACGCTACGAGGCCTACGGCAAGGAGATGCTCCGCATCGCCGACCGCCACGACCGCGAGATGCTGTTCGGGCCCACCGCCGAGGAGGTCGTTACCGAGATCTTCCGGGGCAGCGTGCGGTCCTACAAGGACCTGCCCAAGAACCTCTACCAGATCTCCTGGAAGTTCCGTGACGAGGTCCGGCCGCGCTTCGGCACCATGCGCTCGCGCGAGTTCCTGATGAAGGACGCTTATTCCTTCGACATCGACCAAGCCGCCGCCCGCCACGCCTACAACCGGATGTTCGTGGCCTACCTGCGGACCTTCGCGGGCCTCGGCCTCAAGGCGATCCCCATGCGGGCCGATACCGGACCGATCGGGGGCGACCTCAGCCACGAGTTCATCATCCTGGCCCAGACCGGCGAGAGCGAGGTCTACTGCGACAGCCAGTACCTCGACTTCGAGATCCCGCCTGTCACCACCGATTTCGAGGATGTCGCCGGGCTCCAGGGCACCGTCGACCGCTGGACGTCGCTCTACGCCGCCACCTCTGAGATGCACGAGCCGGCGGCCTTCGCCGAGGTGCAGGCCGACAAGCAGATGGCCGCGCGCGGCATCGAGGTCGGTCACATCTTCTACTTCGGCACCAAATATTCCGAGCCGATGGGCGCCAAGGTCACCGGCCCCGACGGCGTTGAGCGCCCGGTCCACATGGGATCTTACGGCATCGGCCCGAGCCGCCTCGTGGCGGCGATCATCGAGGCCTCGCACGACGAAGCCGGCATCGTCTGGCCCGACGCGGTGGCGCCCTTCGACGTCGCGCTGATCAACCTGAAGACCGGCGACGCCGCCACCGACGCCGCCTGCGCGGACATCCAGACGACGCTGGAGGCCGCCGGGCTCAGCGTGCTGTACGACGACCGGGACGAGCGCCCCGGCGCCAAGTTCGCCACCGCCGACCTCATCGGCCTGCCCTGGCAGGTCATCGTCGGGCCGCGCGGCCTCGCCGAGGGCAAGATCGAGTTGAAGCGCCGGGCCGGCGGAGAGCGCGAGACCATCGCGCCGATCGATCTGCTCGCTCGGTTGAAGCGGGTCTGAGGCGCATCATGGCGGGTGCCCTGACGGATAGGCTTGCGGGACTCCGCGCCCGGTTCAAGCGCGGGAGCACGCCGCCCTTCGCCGGGTTCGAGTGGATCATCGCGGGGCGCTATCTGCGGGCGCGCCGGCGGGGCGGCGGCGTCTCCGTCGTGGCGTTCTTCTCGCTGCTGGGCATCACCCTCGGGGTGGCCACGCTGATCATCGTGCTCTCGGTGATGAACGGGTTTCGCACCGAGCTCCTGTCGAAGATCGTGGGCATCAACGGCCACGTTTTCGTCTCGCCGATCGACAAGCTGTTCACGGATTACGCCGACCTGTCCGAGCGCCTGTCCAAGGTTGCCGGGGTTCGCGCCGCGATTCCCCTGGTCGAGGGGCAGGCCTTCGCCTCCTCGCCCTTCGGCGGGGCGGGCAGCGGCGTGCTGGTCCGGGGCATCCGGGGCGAGGATCTGACCAAGATCGGCGCCATCGCGGACAACATCAAGGGCGGCACGCTGGAGGGCTTCGACGACGGGTCGGGCGTCGCCCTCGGCCGGCGGCTCGCCGAATCCCTCGGCGTCCAGGCCGGCGACCAGATCAACCTGCTCACCCCGAAGGGCGCCTCGACCCCCTTCGGCACCGCGCCGCGCACCAAGGGCTACACCGTCAAGGCGATCTTCGAGATCGGCATGACCGAGTTCGACTCGACCTTCGTGTTCATGCCGCTCTCCGAGGCACAGGCATTCTTCAACCGGGATGCCGATGTCAGCCTGATCGAGATCTACCTCGACAATGCCGAGACCGTGGCGGCCATGCGGCCCGACCTCGAGATGGCCGCCGAGCGCCCCGTGCTCCTCACCGATTGGCGTCAGCGCAACCGGACCTTCTTCGGCGCCCTGGAGGTGGAGCGGAACGTGATGTTCCTGATCCTTAGCCTCATCGTCGTGGTGGCCACCCTGAACATCATCTCGGGGCTGATCCTGCTGGTGCGCGACAAGTCGAGCGACATCGCCATCCTGCGGACCATGGGGGCGACCCCCGGCACCATCATGCGGGTGTTCCTCATCAACGGTGCGCTGATCGGCGTCGTCGGCACCCTAAGCGGTCTGGCCCTTGGCGTCCTGATCACGATGAACATCAAGGGCATCCAGCGGGTGCTGTTCCCCTCGGCCTGGGATCCGACCGTGCGCTTCCTCGCCGAGATCC
>NZ_BPQL01000099.1 GCF_022179225.1 Methylobacterium goesingense | reverse complement strand
TTCTGATGCAGGCCGGTGGCGATGTACGCGTCGCAGTGGATCGGAGTACGAGCATTTTCACCCGCGAGTACATAGGTATCTGAGGAGATAATCCTCGCCGGGCGCGCGCTCGTGCGCGTGAACCGGGACCATGAGATGAACCCCAGGGCGGGGACCAAGCAGTTCGAGCGCGGCACGCCCGTCGAGACACTCGCGGGGACGGTGGAACGCGTCACCTTCCACAATTCGGAGACGGGCTTCTGCGTCCTTAAGGTGCAGGCGCGGGGCCAGCGCGACCTTGTTCCGGTGATCGGACACGCTCCAGCCATCGGCGCAGGCGAGTGGATCACGGCGACCGGCGTCTGGTTCTCCGACCGGCAACACGGACTTCAGTTTAAGGCCGAGACGCTTAAGGCGACGCCGCCGACCGGGATTGAAGGCATCGAGAAGTACCTCGCCTCTGGCTACATGCGGGGGATTGGTCCGGCTATGGCCAAGCGCATCGTGGCGCTGTTCGGCGAGAACACCTTCGAGATCATTGAGGCCGAGCCTGACCGCCTGAAGGAGATCGGAGGCATCGGCCCGAAGCGTGCTGAGCGCATCGCGGAAGGCTGGGCCGAGCAGAAGGCGGTTCGGGAGATCATGATCTTCCTCCACGCTCATGGCGTCGGCACGGCGCGCGCGGTGCGCATCTTCAAGACCTATGGTCAGGAATCGATCAAGGTCATGACCGAGGACCCGTACCGTCTGGCGCGTGACATTCGCGGCATCGGCTTCAGGACGGCCGATGCCATCGCGATGAAGCTTGGGTTGGAGAAGGAAGCCCCGCAGCGACTGCGGGCGGGTGTCTCGTTCGCGCTCCAGACTGCCATGGATGAAGGGCATTGCGGCTTGCCCACCGAGCGCCTTGCCGTGCTCGCCCAAAAGCTGCTGGAGGTCGAGCCCGACTTGATCCGCATCGCCATTGCCCTGGAGCTACGCGGCGAGGACGTGGTAGCCGACACGGTGGATGGTGAGACCTGCATCTTCCTCAAGGGGCTGCACTCCTCCGAGCGGATGATTGCCGAGCGCCTGATCGACCGAGCTTCACTTTCGCCGCCGTGGCCAGAGATCGACCTCGACAAGGCCCGGCCCTGGGTGGAGGGGAAGACCGGCAAGACGCTTTCGCCCTCGCAGATCGAGGCCGTGCGGCTGATGCTGGCCTCCAAGCTTTGCGTGATCACGGGCGGTCCTGGCGTCGGTAAGACCAGCACGCTCGACTCCGTGCTGCGCATCCTCAGGGCAAAGGGCGTGCAGGTGCTGCTTGCAGCCCCCACGGGGCGTGCCGCCAAGCGCATGACGGAGCAGACGGGTCTGGAGGCGAAAACCATCCACCGACTGCTGGAGATCGATCCGAAGCACGGCGGCTTCTCGCGCAACGAGGAGAACCCGCTCGATTGCGATCTCCTTGTCATCGATGAGACCTCGATGGTGGACGTGCCGTTAATGAACGCGCTGCTGAAGGCAGTGCCGGAGCGCGCTGGGCTTCTGCTCGTAGGCGATGTGGATCAGCTACCCTCGGTCGGCCCAGGGCAGGTCCTGGCGGACGTGATCGCCTCCGGCCGCATACCGGTGGCACGGCTAACAGAGGTCTTCCGGCAAGCGGCTGAGAGCCGGATCATCGTCAATGCCCATAGGATCAACCAAGGGCAGATGCCGGAGAGGCCCCGCCCCGGTGAGGAAGCGGACTTCTACCTCATCGAAATCGACGATCCGGAGGTCGGCGTCGCCAAGCTGATCGAGGTGATCACCAATCGCATCCCACGCACCTTCGGCCTTGATCCCGTACGAGATGTGCAGGTGCTGACCCCCATGCTGCGGGGCTCGCTGGGCTCACGCAACCTGAACCATGAACTCCAACGCGTGCTGAACCCGAACCCGCCCGCGCAGGTCGAGCGCTTCGGCTGGCGCTTCGCATCGGGTGACCGGGTGATGGAGACGCAGAACGACTACGATCGCGAGGTCTTCAACGGTGACCTTGGCATGGTGACCGGCATCGATGAGGAGGAAGGAGCGGTGCTCGTCACCTTCGACGGGCGCGAGGTGATCTACCCGTTCGGTGAACTCGATACGCTCGTGCCTGCCTTTGCAACGACGATCCACAAGAGCCAGGGCTCGGAGTACCCAGCCGTAGTGATCCCAATCGTCACGCAGCACTACAACATGCTGGCTAGGAACCTGCTGTACACGGGGGTGACGCGGGGCAAGCAGCTTGTCGTGCTGATTGGGCAGCGCAAAGCCATCGGCATGGCTGTCAGAAGTGGCAACACGAAGCGTCGCTGGACCAAGCTGCGAGAGTGGCTCGTCAACGATGCCACCTTTCCAGCGCCGCCGAAGAATCGTCCAGCGTGAAAGGGTGGTGTTCACGCTCCGAGGTGCTTGCCTTCGAGAAGCTGCATCACTTCGGACTCGATGACGTGGTCCAGAGCGTCGATAGCCGCGCGTAGCTGCGAAGGCACAAGTCCTGAAGAATACACGGCCAAGGCGAGCGTCGGCTTCACGTGCCCCATAAGCTCGGCAATGACGCTGCTGTTGACAGCCATGGAATGCGTTGAGGCACGCTCAAGGTAGGTCGCGAACGAGCGTCTGAAGCTGTGGAAGTCCACCGCTCCGCTTTGCCCCAGAACTTCTTGCCGGAACGTGGCGTACCGCTTCACAACGATCCAGCTTCTCTTCCCATCAGGTCCCGCAGGCGTCAGACCTGAGAACACCCAGCCATCTGAGGAGCTTGCAATCAGGCGTTGGATTATTGGCCAGCCCATATGGTGCACCGGCATAATGCGCCGAGCGTTCTCGGTCTTCCCCTGGGGGATGCGGAATGCCTGCTGTGACACGATCACGTCCTCGACCCGAAGCTGGCAGAGTTCTCCGATCCTACAGCCTGTAAGAAGGCCCAACCGCATGAGATCGAACAGCACGAGACCGTACCGCGAGCCGACAGCCGCCCTCGGATCGGCACTGAAAAGCTTGACCAATTCCTGGGCCTCATAGGCCCGTTTTGGACGCTCCTGCCTGCCAGCGCTGATGAAGCTTCCTTGGCCCTGCCAAGGGTTGTCCTCTACGAAACCGCGCTTCCGCAGCCATCGCCACATGGAGGACAGCGAACTGATTTTGCGGTTTACCGTCTTCTGACTCCCACCGGCCTGCATCAGAA